>JAGWVA010000068.1 GCA_028875855.1 Paracoccaceae bacterium | reverse complement strand
GGCAAGAAGGACCGGCCCAGCCCCGTGCAGGCGGCGGCCGAGGCATTGGGCCTGCCCGTGCGTCATCCCGTGAGCCTCAGGACCGAGGCCGCGCAGGCCGAATTCGCGGCCTTGCGGGCTGACGTGGCGGTGGTCGTGGCCTACGGGCTGATCCTGCCCAAGCCCATCCTCGATGCGCCGGCGAAGGGATGCCTGAACATCCACGCCTCGCTCCTGCCGCGCTGGCGGGGCGCAGCACCGATCCATCGCGCGATCATGGCGGGCGATGCCGAAACCGGCGTCTGCATCATGCAGATGGACGAGGGTCTGGATACCGGCGCGGTGCTCTTGCGCAAGGCGACCGCCATCGGGGCGGAAGAGACGACGGCCGACCTGCATGACCGGCTGTCCGGAATGGGGGCCGCGGCCATCCTCGAGACGCTGGAGCATCTGGCCGGTCTGACGCCCGAACCGCAGCCCGAGGACGGCGTCACCTATGCCCGGAAGATCGACAAGGCCGAGGCGCAGGTGGATTTCTCCAGACCCGCGGCCGAGGTGGATCGGCTGATCCGGGGCTTGTCGCCTTTTCCGGGCGCATGGGTCGATGTCGCGGGCGAGCGGCTGAAGCTTCTGCGCTCGCGCATCGTGGCAAGGCAGGGGGCGCCGGGGCAGGTGCTTGACGGGCTGACGATCGCCTGCGGCGAGGGCGCGGTCGAGATCACGCTGGCGCAGCGGGAAGGCAAGAGGCCGATGAGCGCGGACGAGCTTTTGCGCGGTTGGTCGCTGCCGAGCCGCGTCGGGACTATCCCAGACGCTTGATCGCGTCCTTCAGCCGGAAGCCGCTGTCGCTGTCCAGCCCCCACAGAAGACGCCCCTGCCAGGCGGCAAAGACCATCGACGCGCTGTCGCGGGCGTGGTCGTCGTTTCCAAGGCGCAGGGCGATGGCCGATTCCATCCGACGCCGCCAGTCTTCGGCACGGTTGCGCAAATCTGCCTCGGTCTGGCGGGTGACGAGCACGGACAGGTCGCCGCCGCCGTCCCGTCCGATCCGTTTCAGGAGCGCCGGCACGCCCTTGGCGCTCATCGGCGCTTCGGTCTCGGCCTCGACCGTCACGTCGATCAGCCGGTCCCAGCCGTCCAGAAGGGCGGCGCGGACCATGCCGTCGCGCGTGGCGTAGCGTTGCGCCAGCGTCGATGCCGCAAGCCCCGTGGCCTGTGCGACGGTCGAGAAGGACACGGCCTTGTCGCCGCCGCTGGCCAGCATCTGGCGAACGGTGTTCAGGACAGTCTGGTCAGGGATGGTGCGGTTGCGCGGCATGGGCTCAGTTTAGGCCCGGGCGGGGACGAGTAAACCCGTTTCAGCCCGCATCTCGCGCTTTTGGCTTGAAGGGCGCCATCCCCGCACGCGCAAGTTCGTCCGCGCGTTCGTTCTCGGGGTGCCCGGCGTGGCCCTTGATCCATTCCCAGCGGACGCGGTGCCGCGACTGTGCGGCGTCGAGCCGCTTCCACAGGTCGTCGTTCTTCACCGGCTTGTTGGTCGAGGTCTTCCACCCCTTCCGCTTCCAGCCGTGGATCCATTCCGTGACGCCGTTCTTCACATAGGCGCTGTCGGTGACCAGCGTGATCTCGGACGGGCGGGCCAGGGCTTCCAGCGCAGAGATGGCGGCCATCAGCTCCATCCGGTTGTTCGTCGTCTCCGCCTCGCCGCCCGACAGGGTGCGTTCCTTCACCACGGCCTCGCCCTCGCGCGCGATGAGCAGCACGCCCCAGCCCCCGGGGCCGGGATTGCCGCTGCAGGCACCATCGGTATAGGCGAAAAGGTCGGGCATCTGGTCCTCCGGCGGGCCTTATGGGCGCGGCGGCGGGTCAGGTCAATCGGCCTTGACCCGCTCGGTGATGAAGCGCGAGATCGCGGGGCCGACGGCCAGCACCAGAAGGAACCGCACCGTCTGGAGCGAGATCACGAAGGCCAGATCGACATGGCTTGTCGCCGCGATGATGGCGACCGAACTCATCCCGCCGGGGCTGGTGGCCAGATAGGCCGTGAGCGGGTCGATCCCGTCGAAAAAGGCGAGCAGCACCGCAAGGCCCCCGGACAGGGCGACGAGCGCAAGGATCGCCAGCGTCACCTGCGGCAGCACATGCAGCGCATGACGCAGCACCGGCAGCGTGAAGCTCAGCCCGATGCTCCAGCCCAGCACGACATAGGTGATCGCCAGCAGCGGGTCCGGCAGGTAGAGCGGAACGAGGCCGGTGACATGCAGCACGCCGCCGATCGCCATCGGGATCAGGATCGTGCCCGCAGGGAACGGGAAGCGGATGGCCAGCGCCAACCCGGTGGCCGCCACGGCAAGCGCCATGGCAAAGCCCGGGCCGTCGAAATGGCTGGCGGGCCCCACGACATGGGCCGCGCCCGCAGGCGTCACCCAGAGCCTTGCCACCAAGGGGGCGATGGTCGCCACGATCAGCACCCGAAGGTATTGCATGAAGGCAACCAGCCGGGCATCCGCGCCGAAGGACCCCGCCATCAGCATCATCGCTTGCGCGGCGCCCGGCGACAGGCCCCAGATCGCCGTCGTCCCGGGCAGGATGCCAAGGCGAAACAGAAGCCAACCCATGAGCGAACTGGCAAGGATGACCGTCCCGACCACGCCCAGGAAAAGCGGCGCATGATGCAGGAAGGTCGTCAGCGCGACGGGGGTGATCGCCTCCGAGATCATGGCGCCCAGAAGCGCCTCGGCCACCATGCGCGGCGCGGCGGGAAGCTTCAGCCCAACCGTTGTCGTCTGCAAGACGATGCCGGCCGCGATTGCCCCCAGCATGAAGGCGGCGGGCAGTCGCGCCCAGACGAGCGGTCCCGAAAAGAGGCCGGTCAGGCAGATCAGCAGGGCCCAGCGAAGCCCCGCGCCGGACTGGATCACGCCGGTTCCCTCAGAATGCGCGGCACCTTGAATTCCACATCCTCGCGGGCCGTCTCGACCCGTTCCAGCGTCACGTCGTACCGGGCGCGGAACGCGGCGATGACCTCGTCCACAAGTTCCTCGGGCGCCGAGGCGCCGGCGGTCAGCCCGACGGCCCGCGCACCGTCCAGCGCGCGCCAGTCGATCTCATCGGCGCGCTGCACAAGCTGCGCATAGCTGCACCCCGCGGCGCGCCCCACCTCGACCAGCCGGCGCGAGTTCGAGGAGTTCGGCGCACCGATCACCAGCAGCGCGTCGATCCTTGGTGCGATGGCCTTCACCGCCGCCTGCCGGTTGGTGGTCGCGTAGCAGATGTCTTCCTTGTGCGGCCCCACGATGGCCGGAAAGCGGGCCTGAAGCGCCGCGACGATATCGGCGGTGTCATCGACCGACAGTGTCGTCTGGGTAATGAAGGCCAGCCGCGCGGGGTCGCGGACATCGAGGCGCGCGACGTCTTCCACCCGTTCGACCAGCAGAACCTCGCCATCGGCAAGCTGGCCCATCGTCCCGATCGTCTCGGGATGGCCGGCATGGCCGATCATGACGATCTGCAACCCCGCCTCGGCATGGCGGGCGGCTTCGATATGCACCTTGGACACCAGCGGGCAGGTCGCATCGACATAGACCATCTGGCGCGCCTGCGCGGCGGCGGGCACGGCTTTCGGCACGCCATGGGCGGAAAAGACCACCGGCCGGTCGGGCGGGCAGTCGTCCAGGTCCTCGACGAAGACGGCGCCCTTCTCGCGCAGACCGTCCACCACGTATTTGTTGTGCACGATCTCGTGGCGGACATAGATCGGCGCGCCCCACTTCTCGATTGCCATTTCGACGATCTTGATCGCGCGATCGACGCCCGCACAGAACCCGCGCGGCGCGGCGAGGTAAAGCGTGAGCGCGGCCCCCGCCTGCGATGTCCGGCCCTCGGTCATCTCAGCTCTGCTCGCCTTCCTGTTCCGCGCGCGAGGTTGTGGCTTCCCGCGGCGGACGGCCGATCACGTCGCGCAACTCGTCCAGCTCGATGAAGTTGTCGGCCTGGCGGCGCATCTCGTCCGCGATCATCGGCGGCTGGCTGCGGATGGTCGAGACGACCGAAACGCGCACCCCCTGCCGTTGCAGGCTTTCCAGCAGCGGCTTGAAGTCGCCGTCGCCGGAGAACAGCACGATATGATCGACCCGCGGCGCCAGTTCCATCGCGTTCACGGTCAGCTCGATGTCCATGTTGCCCTTGACCTTGCGGCGGCCCTGGCTGTCCACGTATTCCTTGGCGGGCTTCGTCACCATGGCAAAGCCGTTGTAGTTCAGCCAGTCGACCAGAGGCCGGATCGGTGAGTATTCGTCGCTTTCCAGAAGGGCCGTATAGTAGAAGGCCCGAACGAGCTTGCCGCGGCGCATGAATTCCTGGCGCAGCAACTTGTAGTCGATGTCGAAGCCCAGCGCCTTCGCCGCGGCATAGAGGTTCGCCCCGTCGATGAACAGGGCAAGGCGGTCGTCCTTGTAGAACATAAATAATCCTTTCAAAATAGCGACCTACACAACAGCGGCACAGAAGCAGGCTGCGCCGGCCGAAGTCCCCAGAGGCCGATACCGCCTATTTAGGCGAAAGCCGTCTTGTAATAAAGCTGGACGTCACGAGGAATTCATATGCTTTCCGTCAATGAAACAACTTATTCGACTGCCCAGACAGCCTACGTGGCCTTGGGCGGCAATGTCACCACGTCCGAAGGAACGCCGGAAATCCTTGTAAAGGAAGCGATTTCCCGTCTTTCGGGGGTCGGCCTGAGGGTTGTGGCGCAAAGCCGCCTTTACCGGACGCCAAGCTATCCCGACCCGTCAGAGCCGGAATTCGTGAACGCCTGCGTGGCCGTTGTAACGACTCTGACGCCGGAAGGGGTTCTGGAACGTCTGCACGGGATCGAGGCGGAGTTCGGCCGCGAACGTCTCGTGCGGTGGGGGCGGCGCAGTCTCGACCTCGATCTGCTGGCCATGGACAGGCTCGTCTTGCCGGACAGGGCGGGGTTTCTGCGCTGGCGCGACCTGCCGCCCGCCGATCAGACCCGGCTTGCCCCCGACCGGCTCATCCTGCCGCATCCGCGCCTGCAGGATCGCGCCTTCGTGCTGGTGCCGCTTGCCGACATCGCGGCGGACTGGGTTCATCCGGTCCTTGGGCAAAGTGTGGCGGCGCTGCTTGCGAACCTTCCCGCCGCGGATCGGGCCAGCGTTCGGCCAATTCCTGGCACGTGATCGCGGAATGCGCTTGTCAAGGGCGGGGCTAGCGCTTAGATAGGCCGTTCCAAGCCCCCAATCCAGATTGGAGTCGCCCATGGCCCGCGTGACGGTTGAAGATTGCGTTGACAAGGTTCCCAACCGGTTCGAGCTGGTTCTGCTTGCCGCCCATCGGGCGCGCGAGGTGCAGTCCGGTGCGCCGCTGACGGTGGACCGCGACAACGACAAGAACCCTGTCGTCGCGCTGCGCGAGATCGCGGAGGAAACGCAGTCGGCCGAGGCGCTGCGCGAACGCATGATCGAAAGCCAGCAGACCCAGATCGAGGTGGACGAGCCCGAGGAAGACCGCATGGCGCTTCTGATGGGGGCGGAAGCCGATCGGCCCGCCCATGACGACATGTCGGAAGAAAAGCTTCTGCGTGCGCTGATGCAGGCGCAGGGCGAAGGCTGAGGCCGGGCCAGGCCCTGACAGGATGCGGACCGGATGATCGACGTCGAAGACCTGATCGCCCTCGTCCGCAACTACAACCCGCGCACGGATGCAGACCTGATCCGCCGGGCCTATGCCTATGGCCGCGAGATGCACCGCGGCCAGTTGCGGCATTCGGGCGAGGAATACTTCACCCATCCCGTCGCCGTCGCCGCCATCCTCACGGAACAGCGGCTTGACGACGCGACTATCGTGACCGCGCTTCTGCACGACACGATCGAGGATACGAAGTCCACCTTCGCCGCAATCTCCAAGCTCTTCAGCGGCGAGATCGCTGAACTGGTCGATGGCGTGACCAAGCTGACCAACCTTCAGCTTTCCTCGACCGAAGCGAAGCAGGCCGAGAACTTCCGCAAGCTTCTGATCGCGATGTCGAAGGACCTGCGGGTCATCCTCGTGAAGCTTGCCGACCGCCTGCACAACATGCGCACGATCAAGTCGCTGCCGCCGGAAAAGCAGGTTCGCAAGGCGCGCGAGACGATGGACATCTTCGCCCCGCTGGCTGGCCGGATGGGGATGCAGTGGATGCGCGAGGAGCTGGAGGACCTGTCCTTCCGCGTCCTCAATCCCGAGGGGCGATCCTCGATCATCCGCCGCTTCATCACCTTGCAGCGCGAGACGGGCGACGTCGTTCACCGCATCACGAACGACATCCGGATCGAGCTGGAAAAGGCAGGGATCGAGGCTGACGTGTTCGGCCGGGCGAAAAAGCCCTATTCGATCTGGCGCAAGATGCAGGAAAAGAACCTTGCCTTCTCGCGCCTCTCGGACATCTACGGCTTCCGCGTCATCACAGGGTCCGAGGCGGATTGCTACCGTGTGCTGGGGGTGATCCATCAGCGCTGGCGTGCCGTGCCGGGGCGGTTCAAGGACTACATCAGCCAGCCCAAGAACAACGGCTATCGCTCGATCCACACCACGGTGTCGGGGCGTGACGGCAAGCGGGTCGAGGTGCAGATCCGGACCCGTGAAATGCACGAAGTGGCCGAAGCCGGGGTTGCCGCGCACTGGTCCTATCGCGACGGCGTGCGGGCGCAGAACCGCTTTGCCGTCGATCCGGCGAAGTGGATCACCACGCTCACCGAACGGTTGGAGGCGGACGACGACCACACCGAATTTCTCGAGACGGTGAAGCTCGAGATGTATTCGGATCAGGTCTTCTGCTTCACGCCGAAGGGCGACGTGATCCAGTTGCCCCGCGGCGCGACGCCGCTGGATTTCGCCTATGCGATCCACACCCGGATCGGGAACTCCTGCGTTTCGGCCAAGGTGGACGGCATCCGCGTCCCGCTCTGGACACGGATGAAGAACGGCCAGTCGGTCGAGATCATCACCGCCGAAGGCCAGCGCCCGCAGGCAAGCTGGATCGACATCGTGGTGACCGGGCGCGCCAAGGCAGCGATCCGCAAGTCGCTGCGCGAAGAGGACAAGGGGCGTTTCGTCAAGCTGGGCCATGAACTGGCCCGCGTGGCCTTCGATCACGTCGGCAAGAAGGCCACCGACAAGGCCCTGCGCGCCGCGGCCCGCCGTCTTGGCCTGCCGGACGAGACCGAGCTTCTGGCCCGTCTCGGCTCGGCCGAGCTGACCGCCCGGCACGTGGTCGAAACGCTTTACCCCGAACTTGCCACCCTGACCCCGATCGAGGAAGTGGACGCCGGCCGCGCCGTCATGGGCCTTGCGCCCGATCAGCGCTGGCGCCGGGCGGGCTGCTGCCAGCCCGTCCCGGGCGAACGGATCGTGGGCATCACCTACCGCGGGCAGGGGCCGGTCGTTCACGCCATCGATTGCCCCGCGCTGGCCGAGGTCGAGGAACAGCCCGAACGCTGGGTCGATCTGCACTGGACGGCGGGGCGCCACGCGCCGGTGCACACCGTCAGCCTGAACATGACCATCTCGAATGCGACCGGGGTGCTGGGACGGATTTGCACCTTGATCGGCGAGCAGAAGGCCAATATCTCGGACCTGCATTTCGTGGACCGGAAACCCGACTATTACCGGATCATCGTCGAGGTCGATCTGCGTGACGTGGAGCACCTGCACAACGTCATGACGGCGCTCGAGGCGGAGACGGACGTGGCCCAGATCGAACGCTACCGGGATTTGAGTCGCAAACCCTGAGGCAGCCAGAGGAACGGAAGGTGGTTTTCAAACGGCGCACCAAACGTTCCCCTGGTCAGATCGTTCTTCATGCGGTCTATCCGCCCGGCGGCTGGGGGCGGGCCATCAGCTACATCGTCCACCGTCTCCGACGCCTGCCGGACAAGCCGCACCGCATCGCTCGCGGCGTCGCCATCGGGATCTTCGTCTCCTTCACGCCGTTCTTCGGGCTGCACCTGTTCATTTCGGCCGGGATCGCATGGTTGATCGGCGGAAATGTCTTCGCCGCGCTTCTCGCGACCCTGATCGGCAACCCGCTCACCTTTCCCCTGATCATGGCGATTGCCGTTGGCATCGGCAATTTCCTTCTGGATCAACCGAACACCTTGCATCTGCCGCTGATCATGAGCAGTTTCGCCCGGGCCTCGCTCGAGATCTGGGACAACCTTGCCATGATCTTTACCGGGGGCAAGGCGCATTGGGGCAATCTGCTGTGGTTCTTCGACCGGATCTTCTGGCCCTATCTCGTGGGCGGCGTCGTGCCCGGGGCTGTGTTCGGCCTGATCGGCTACTACCTTACGCTTCCCATCGTCGGGGCCTATCAGAAGCGCAGGTCCAAGAAGCTGCGCGAACGGGTAGAGAAACTGCGGGCAGCCAAGGCCGCTGCCGACAAGAATCGCCCCGAAACGTGGGGTCAGGAGGGATAGAGTGACCGAGATTGCCCATGCCATCCGCCTTGGGGTCAACATCGACCACGTGGCGACCGTCCGGAACGCCCGCGGCTCGGCCTATCCCGATCCCCTGCGCGCCGCGCTGCTGGCCGAGGAAGCCGGCGCCGACGGCATCACGGCGCATCTGCGCGAGGACCGCCGCCATATCCGCGACGCGGATATCGATGCGCTGATGGCCGGTCTCACGCGGCCGCTGAACCTTGAAATGGCGGCGACCGCCGAAATGCAGGCCATAGCACTGCGCCACAAGCCGCACGCGGTCTGTCTTGTCCCCGAAAAGCGCGAGGAACGCACGACCGAGGGCGGGCTTGACGTGGCCCGTGACGAGAACCGTCTCGGCCATTTCATCGCACCGCTGCGCGAGGCGGGCAGCCGGGTGTCGATGTTCATCGCGCCCGATGCGCGGCAGATCGAAGCCTCTGCCCGGATCGGGGCGGCCGTGGTGGAACTGCACACCGGCGCCTATTGCGATTTTCACGCCGAGGGCCGGTTTGCCGAGCGCGACTCCGAACTCGAGGCGCTGCGGCGGGCGGCGGCGCTGGCCCATTCGCTGGGGCTGGAGGTCCATGCCGGCCATGGCCTGACCTATGACACCGTTACCCCGATCGCGGCCATCGCCGAGGTGAAGGAACTGAACATCGGTCACTTCCTGATCGCCGAGGCGATCTTTCGCGGACTTGGCCCCGCCATCGCCGAGATGCGCCGGCTGATGGATCTGGCGCGCAGCGCGTGACCTGCTTGTAACGGGGGCCGGGGGATGGGAATGGTCTGGCGGATTCTGGGATTGCCGTTCCGGCTCGTGATGATGCTGTCGAAGCGCGTTCTGGTCGCGCTTCTGCTGCTCGCCGTGGTGCTGGCCTTTGCGGCGGTCTCCTCGCCCGTCGTGTTCGCCGGCCTGTCGTCGATCGTGCGGGGGGTAGCGCCCGATCTGTCGATCGAGGCGCAGCAGGAACGGCTTCTGGCCGCGGCGCGCGGTCGGGTCGATGCCGAGAAACGCCGCGCGGATGCGGCTCTGGCGACCGCGGCGGATCTGAAGGACCGCAACGCGATGCTCAGCCAGAACAACGATGCGCTGACGGCGACGAATACCGCGCTCAAGCAGCAAAGCGACAAGCTCACGCAGGCGAACGCGGCCCTGACCGCCGAGACCAAGGCGCTTCAGGCCGATCTTTCGAAAGCCAAGGTCGTGCCCTATCTCGGGCGCACGATCCCCATCGCCGATGCGGTGACCGAGGCAGCGAAGCGGCTGTCCGACCGCATCACGGCCTCGGCCGCCCGCAGCTTGGCCGCGGCGCCGGGGCAGGCCGTTCCCTTCTACGGCATCCCGGTCGTCGCCGCGCAGACCCGCGCCAGCCTGACGGACGATTGCGCCGCGCTGCATGACCTGCGCAATCTTGCCCTGGCCTTCGACCCGACCAGCACCCTTGCCGACAACGGCGTCTGCGCCCTTGTGCCGCCGACGCCTGCCGCGCTGTGGGCCGGCGCGCGCGACGATGCGCCCGCGGTCTGGGCAAAGCTTGCCGCCGCCTTCGATGGCCTGCCGAAGCTCGTCCAGCCCGCGTGGTGGCGCACGGTGATGGTGATGGCCGACGAGCTTCTGACCCCGATGGCGGATGTGACGGCCAAGCCATGATCCTGGGCATCGGAACCGACCTTGCCAATATCGACCGGATCGAGGCGACCCTGACCCGGTTCGGCGACCGTTTCCGCAATCGCGTCTTTACCGAGACCGAGCAGCGCAAGGCCGAACGCCGTCACGACGTGGCGGGCACCTATGCCAAGAGATGGGCCGCGAAAGAGGCCTGTTCCAAGGCGCTTGGCACGGGGCTCCGGATGGGGATTTCGTGGAAGGACATGGCGGTCACGAACCTGCGCACTGGCCAGCCGCAGATGCACCTGACCGGCTGGGCGGCGGAGCGGCTCGCGGAAATGACACCGGCAGGACACCGCAGCGTGATCCACGTCACCTTGACGGACGATCACCCTTGGGCGCAGGCCTTCGTGGTGATAGAGGCAATCCCGGTCGATACCGGGACGAACGAGGGCTAGGGCGGATGGCACGCAAGGAAAAGAAGGAAGAGGGCATCGTCGAAACGATCAAGACGGTCGTTTATGCGCTTCTGATCGCGGGGGTGTTCCGCACGCTTTTCTTCCAGCCGTTCTGGATTCCATCAGGCTCGATGAAGGACACGCTGCTGGTCGGGGACTACATCGTCATCAACAAGATGGCCTATGGCTATTCCGCCGTCTCCTGTCCGTTCAGCGCCTGCCCGATCAGCGGGCGCATCTTCGGCTCGCTGCCCAAGCGCGGCGACGTCGTGGTGTTCCGCCATCCCGCCTCGAACGAGGATCTCATCAAGCGGGTCATCGGCCTTCCCGGCGACACGGTGCAGATGAAAGCCGGCCAGCTTTACATCAACGGCACCGCCGTGAAGACGGAACCCGCCGGCACCTTCAGCGAGACCTACGCGCCGCAGGGGCCCCAAGGCGACCTGCCGCGCTGCGAGAACGGCGCCGTCGGCGAGGGGGCGCAGTGCCTCAAGTCGCGCTTCCGCGAGACGCTGCCCGGCGGCAAGGTGCATGACATCCTGAACATCGAGGCCAACGGTCAGGCGGACAACACGCCGCTTTACACGGTGCCCAAGGGCCATCTGTTCGTCATGGGCGACAACCGCGACAACAGCCTCGACAGTCGCTTCCCGGTGACGGTGGGCGGTGTGGGTATGCTGCCGGTTGCGAACCTGATCGGGCGGGCCGACATGATCATCTTCTCCTCGGCCGGGCGGTCGCTCTTCTACTTCTGGACCTGGCGCGCGGACCGCTTCTTCAAGTGGATCGACTGAGCGCATGCTTGACACTGCCGCCGACCCCACGCATGTAGCCGGCCGATGAACGGTTGGAACAAACAGGGGCTGGCGGCACGGGTCGGCGGCATATGGGACTCGGTCAAGACCGTCGTCGTGGCCCTTCTGATCGCGCTCGTGTTCCGCACCTTCTTCTTTCAGCCGTTCTGGATCCCGTCCGGGTCGATGAAGGACACGCTGCTGATCGGCGATCTTCTCTTCGTCAACAAGATGGCCTACGGCTATTCGCGCTTTTCCTGCCCCTTCGACCTCTGCCCGTTCCCCGGCCGCATCCTTGCCCGGATGCCGAAGCGGGGCGACGTGGTGGTCTTTCGTCATCCGGGCAGCGGCGACGATTACATCAAGCGGCTGATCGGCTTGCCGGGCGACCGGGTGCAGATGATCCACGGGCATCTCTTCATCAACGGCGTGCCGGTCCAGTTGCAGGACGCGGGCAATTTCGTCGAAACGAAACTGCCGCAAGGTCCGATCGGCTCGATGCCGCGCTGCTTCAACGCGCCCGTGCCGCGCGGGGGCACATGCGTCAAGCCGCGCCAGAAAGAGACGTTGCCGAACGGCGTCACCCACGACATTCTGAACATCGAGAATGATGGCGAGGCCGACAACACCGGCGTCTATGTCGTGCCGAAGGGGGAGTTCTTCTTCATGGGCGACAACCGCGACAATTCCGAAGACAGCCGCTTTCCTCAAAGCATGGGCGGCGTCGGCTTCGTTCCCTTCGCCAACCTGATCGGGCGCGCCGATGTCATCGCGCTGTCGTCCTCCGGCACATCGCTCCTGTCCTTCTGGGACTGGCGCCTCAACCGTTTCTTCAAGGCGATCCGGTGAAAATCTCGACCGAAATACAGGCCTTTCAGGGCCAACTGGGGCATCGCTTCGCCCGGCCCGAGCTTCTGCTGCGGGCGCTCACGCATTCCTCGATCTCGTCGGCGACGCGGCCCGACAACCAGCGGCTGGAATTTCTGGGCGACCGGGTTCTGGGTCTCGTGATGGCCGAGGCGCTGCTTGCGGCGGACCGCGGGGCAAGCGAGGGGCAGCTGGCGCCGCGCTTCAACGCGCTGGTGCGGCGCGAGACCTGTGCCGATGTCGCGCGCGATCTGGGGCTTGGCGACGTGCTGAAACTCGGCCGGTCGGAAATGATCTCGGGCGGGCGCCGCAAGGAGGCGCTTCTGGCCGATGCGATGGAGGCGGTGATCGCCGCCGTCTATCTTGACGCCGGCTTCGAGGCGGCCCGCGCGCTGGTTCTGCGCCTGTGGGGTGAGCGGATCGAGGCGGTGGACGCCGATTCGCGGGACGCGAAGACCGCCTTGCAGGAATGGGCGCAGGCGCGGGGGCAAACGCTGCCCGCCTATGTCGAACTGGAACGCGAAGGGCCGGACCACGCGCCGGTCTTTACCGTCGAGGTGCGGCTGGCCTCGGGCGAGACGGCGACGGCCAAGGCGGGATCGAAGCGGCAGGCCGAACAATCGGCGGCCCGGGCGCTTCTGGAACGGATGGAGAGCGGGAATGGCTGAGCCGAAACGGGCAGGCTTCGTGGCGCTGATCGGCGAGCCGAACGCCGGGAAATCGACGCTGCTGAACCAGATGGTCGGGGCCAAGGTCTCGATCGTCACGCACAAGGTGCAGACGACGCGGGCGCGCATTCGCGGCATCTGCATGGCGGGGCAGACGCAGATCGTCTTCGTCGATACGCCGGGCCTCTTTCGTCCGCGCCGCCGGCTGGACCGTGCGATGGTCGCGGCCGCCTGGGGCGGGGCTGCGGATGCCGATATCATCGTCCTGCTGATCGAGGCGCATCGCGGCCTGACCGAGGGCGTGAAGGCGATCCTCGATGCGCTGAAGGACCGCGCGCCGCAGGGCCAGCGGATCGCGCTGGCGATCAACAAGATCGACCGGGTCAAGGCCGAGGCGCTTCTTGGCCTTGCCGAAGAGATGAACGCCGCGTTCACATTCGAACGCACCTTCATGATCTCGGCCGAGCGGGGGCATGGGGTCGAGGATCTGCGCGACTGGCTGGCCGCCGAGCTTCCCGAACATGCGTGGTTCTATCCCGAAGACCAGATCGCCGACGTTCCGATGCGCGCCATCGCGGCCGAGATCACGCGCGAAAAGCTGACGCTTCGGCTGCACGAGGAACTGCCCTACCAGCTGACCGTGGAAACCGAACAGTGGCAGGACCGCCCCGACGGCTCGACCCGGATCGATCAGGTGATCTATGTCGCGCGCGACGGCCACAAGGGGATCGTGCTGGGCCGCAAGGGCGAGACGATCAAGGGCATCTCGACAGCCGCGCGGGCCGAGATCGCAGAGTTTCTCGGCCGTCCGGTGCATCTGTTCCTGCAGGTCAAGGTCCGCCCGAACTGGGAAGACGAGGCCGAGCGCTACAAGGAAATGGGCCTTGATTTCAAGGATGGGGCCTGAGGCCCGATGACCCGGCTGACGACGCGGTTCTGGGTCGATGCCTACCTTGCCCGGCTGCGTTTTGCCGACATTGCGGCCTATGTGACTGCGCATGGCGACGATACGGCAGGCGCCGTTCTGGTGAAGCTTGCGCCCCTCGACGGCACGGCGCAGGCGTTCCAGCGCAGTTTCGACCTGATGACCGGCAACCGGGCCTGGGTGACGCTGGCAGAAGGCCCCGAGGCCGAGGTGGATACCGCCATCGCGCGCCAGCGGCGCACCGACCCCGACCTTTGGGTGATCGAGGTGGAAGACCGGCAGGGCCGGACGCTTCTGGATCAGGTGGGTCTTTCCGACTGATCGGGCCCTTGCCGCGGCCGCGGTGCCGGGCATACTCGGCCCATGGATTGGCGGGACGAAGGGGTGCTTCTCTCCGTGCGGGGGCATGGAGAAAGCGCCGCGATCATCGAGGTCTTTACCGCGGCGCATGGCCGCCACGCGGGCGTCGTGCGCGGCGGCGCCTCGCGCCGGATCGCGCCCATATTGCAACCCGGCGCGCAGCTTGCGCTGACCTGGCGGGCGCGGCTGGAAGATCACATCGGCGCCTTCACCATCGAGCCTATCCGCGAGCGTGCCAGCGCCGTGCTGTCGGACAGGCTGGCGCTGGCCGGGCTGAATGCGGTGGCCACACTTCTGGCCTTTGCCCTGCCCGAACGGGAGGCGCATCCCGCGCTTTACCGGACCTCGATCGCCATGTTCGATGCGCTGGTTGCGGGCGGGGACTGGCCGCTTGCCTATTTGCGCTGGGAAATGCTGCTGCTGGAGGAACTGGGGTTCGGGCTGGATCTCACCTCCTGCGCCGTGACCGGAACCCGGGACGATCTTGCCTACGTCAGCCCGAAAACGGGCCGGGCGGTCAGCCGGGATGGCGCGGGCGACTGGGCCGACCGTCTGCTGCCGCTGCCGCCCGTTCTGCTGGGGCAGGGACCCGCGACCGCAGAGGAGCTTGCGGCGGGGCTGCGGCTGACCGGCCATTTCCTCGACCGCCATCTTGCCCCGGCGCTTGGGCAACGTCCCTTGCCCGAGGCGCGGCGGCGTCTGGTCGCGGCGCTCATGAAGGCCGGCCGGGCCTGACGGCGGGCTGAAGCAGGTCGCGCAGGACGGGGGCCAGCGCCTCCGCCACGGCGACATGGGCGCGCGGACCTGGCATCTCGGCCGCGGCGGCAGCCTGGTAGGGCGACAGGCCCCGGGCATCGGGCGGGTCTTCCGAGGCCAAGGGGATGCGCACGTCCACATGAACCGTGGCGAAGGGAACGACCGCGGCGATCATCTCGGCATCCACGAGAAGCGGATCGCGGTCCAGCCGCGGCTCCGCCCCCGCCGGCGGGGGGGCATGGTCCGCCATGCGCAAGAGCACCACCGGCCCGCCGACGCTGGACAGAAGCTGGCGCATCCGGGAAATCCAGCTGAGTTTCAGGGTTTCGGCCAGAATGGCGAACCGTTCGGGCGACACGTCCCGCAGGGTCGCCAGCATGTGCCGCGTGAAATTGAACGTGGTGAAATCGACCTCGCCGAACAGGGATTTGAGGCTTGGCGAGGCCCGCAGGAACCGGTCGTTCCGGCGCGGATGCACGCTGTAATAGCGGTTCGTCATGTTCTGCGCACCCAGCACCTGCACGACCCGCAGGGTCGCGCCGCGGCTGGCCTGTATCACCTCTTCGGTGTTCAGGAAGGCATCGACCCCGGCATTGAGGCAGGCGAAATTGACGCTGCGCACGCCGGTAAGCGTCTGCAACCGGTCGGGATAGGGGCGGTCCACGAAGCGCCCATAGCTTTCCGTCCCGCCGAGAAAGGCGACATAGCGCCCCGTGAGCGGCCCGACGGGACCGCGAAACAGAAGCCGTGAAGTCCCAAGCCGGCACGGCGCGGGTTCCGCGGCCGGCCGGCCCTTTTCCTGAAACGACATATCCCACCCCCTGAGAATCGTTCCCGGCCACCATGCAACGCCGAGGTTTCCAATTGGCTAACGGGACAGGCCGAGGTGAATTTTCACCGTCGCGCGCCCTTGCGCCGGTCCGCCGCCGCCGCATATGGTTCGGGCGCAAATCCGGGGGACGCAGGGAATGGATATCCGCAAGGTGGGTGTGGTCGGCGCAGGTCAGATGGGCAACGGGATTGCCCATGTCTTCGCGCTTGCGGGCTATGACGTGCTGCTCAACGACATCAGCCGCGACAGCCTCGACAAGGCGGTGGCGCTGATCGGGCGCAACATGGACCGCCAGGTCTCGCGCGAGAAGATCACGGCCGCCGAGAAGGACGCCGCGATGGCGCGGATTTCCACGACGCTGACGCTGGCCGACCTTGGGCCGAGCGATCTCATCATCGAGGCCGCGACCGAGCGCGAGACGGTGAAGCAGGCGATCTTCGAAGACCTTCTGCCGCATCTGAAACCCGAGACGATCCTGACCTCGAACACCTCGTCGATCTCGATCACGCGGCTGGCGAGCCGTACCGACCGGCCCGAGAAGTTCATGGGCTTTCACTTCATGAACCCGGTTCCGGTCATGCAGCTGGTGGAGCTGATCCGGGGCATCGCCACGGACGAGCCGACCTACAAGACGCTGCTCAAGGTCGTGGAGTCGCTGGGCAAGACGGCTGCGAGCGCGGAGGATTTCCCCGCCTTCATCGTCAACCGCATCCTGATGCCGATGATCAACGAGGCGGTCTATACGCTTTACGAAGGCGTGGGGTCGGTGAAGTCGATCGACGAGTCGTTGAAGCTTGGGGCGAACCATCCCATGGGGCCGCTGGAGCTGGCGGATTTCATCGGGCTGGACACCTGTCTTGCCATCATGAACGTGCTGCACGAGGGGCTGGCGGATACGAAATACCGCCCCTGTCCGCTGCTGGTGAAATATGTCGAGGCCGGCTGGCTGGGGCGCAAGACGCAGCGGGGCTTCTACGACTACCGCGGCGATGTGCCGGTGCCGACGCGCTGACGTCCTGCGGCGCGGCGGGGGCGCTGCCCCCGCGCCCCCGGGATATTTGTGCCAAAGTGAAAGGGAAGGCGCGTGTCCGTTCTGCTTTCGATAGGTCATGGATATTCGGCCGGTGTCCTCGGGCGCCGGCTCTTGAAAGAAGGCTGGCGCGTGATCGGCACGACGCGGACGGCGGAAAAGGCCGAGCGGATGCGCGCCGAAGGGGTGGAGCCGGTGATCTGGCCCGGGGGCGATCTGGGGCCCGCGCTGGCGGAGGCGACCCATCTTCTGACCTCGGTCGCGCCGGATGACGACGGCGACCCGGTCCTGCGGGACGCCGGCGATGCGATCGCGGGGGCGGCGGGGCACATCGTCTGGGCCGGGTATCTGTCCACCACCGGGGTTTACGGCGACCGGCAGGGCGGCTGGGTCGATGAGACGTCGGACCTGAGGCCCGCCACCCGGAGGGGGGAAGCGCGCGTCGCGGCCGAGGCCGCGTGGCAGGCGCTGGCCGCCCAAAGCGGGTTGGCCCTGCACATCTTCCGCCTTGCGGGGATTTACGGGCCGGGGCGTGGGCCTTTTGCCAAGGTGAAGGACGGCTCCGCACGTCGGATCGTGAAGCCGGGGCAGGTCTTCAGCCGCATCCATGTGGACGACATCGCCACCGTTCTGCGCGCCTCGATGGCGCGGCCCGATCCCGGGGCGATCTACAACGTCTGCGACGACGATCCCGCCCCGCCCGAGGACGTTCTGGCCCATGCGGCAGAGTTGCTTGGCCTGCCGCCGCCGCCAGAGGTTCCCTTTGAGGCGGCAGAGATGTCGCCCATGGCGCGCAGCTTCTATGCCGAGTCCAAATCTGTCCGCAACGACCGGATCAAGCGGGATCTCGGGGTGAACCTTGCCTATCCGGATTACCGCGCGGGACTGGCGGCGCTGCTTGCGCAGGAGCAGGGCTGAGCGCGCGGCTTCTGGTCAAGGCCCCGGTGCGGCGCTAGGTTCTGGCCCTGACGTGGGGACGGGGGAAGCGCATGCGCGGCGGTCTTGAGGATGCAAACGGGGGCATGTCCCGGACGGGGGGGCGCTGATGCTGCTGGTTCTTGCCCTTGCGGCGGCGCTTTGGGGCATGGGCGTGCTCATGCGGTCGAGCCGGAAGGCGCGGCTTGCCTCGGTCGGCGTCCTGTTCCTCGCCGTGATCGTCGAGCATCTGGTGCTGCCGCCGGGACATCCGTTGCGGCAGGCGACCGGCGGATCTGCGCAGGTCTGGGTCGTCATCCTGGGAGCCGTGGCGCTGGTGCTGGGCTACCGACAGCTTCTGCGCCGGCTGCGCGCGCGGGCGCATCCCGCGCAGGCCCTGGCGGCACCGCCGGCCCCGCCTCCTCAACAGGACGGTCCCTTCACCCCGGCCGAGATCGACCGCTATGCCCGCCACATCTTCCTGCGCGAGATCGGCGGTCCCGGTCAGCGCGCGCTGAAGCAGGCGCGGGTGCTGGTGATCGGCGCGGGCGGGCTGGGGGCGCCGTCGCTGCTCTATCTGGCGGCGGCGGGCGTCGGCACCATCGGCGTGATCGACGACGACGTGGTGGACACGACGAACCTGCAACGTCAGGTCATTCATACCGAGGCGCGGGTCGGCATGGCCAAGGTCCTGTCCGCCAAGGCGCAGATGGAGGCGCTCAATCCCCATGTCACGGTCGAGCCGCACCAGGCCCGGCTGACCGAAGAGGGGGCGGCCGAGCTATTTGCGCGCCATGACCTGATCCTTGACGGGTCGGACAATTTCGACACCCGCTACCTGGCGAACCGGATCGCGGTGGCGACCGGCAAGCCGCTGATCTCGGCTGCGATCACGCAGTGGGAAGGGCAGATCAGCCTGTTCGATCCGGCCCATGGCACGCCCTGTTACGAATGCATCTTTCCGACCCGACCCGCCCCCGGCCTTGTGCCCACCTGCGCCGAAGCCGGGGTTGTCGGCCCGCTGCCGGGCGTGATGGGGTCGATGATGGCGCTGGAGGCGATCAAGCAGATCACAGGCGCCGGTCAGACGCTGGCCGGGCAGATGCTGATCTACGACGGCCTCTGGGGCGAGACGCGCAAGCTGACCCTGTCGCGGCGGGCGGATTGTCCGGTCTGCGGGGGCGTTCACGCGTGACCGCGCCGGGAAATCGCGCGGACCCTCTGGCCCCGGCCGCGCCGTGCGCCTAGCTTGAGGTCAAAGGAGTGACCCATGAAAAATCCGCTTCTCGCTGACTGGACCGGCCCGTTCGCCCTTCCCCCCTTCGCCGCGATCCGGGATGAGGATTTCGCGCCCGCTTTCGACGCCGCGCTGGCCGAGGCGCGCGCCGCCATTACTGCGATTGCCGCAGAGGCCGAGCCGCCCAGCTTTGCCAACACGATCGAGGCGATGGAGCAGGCCGAGGCGGCGCTGGACCGCGTGGCGGGCCTGTTTTTCAACCTTGCTGGCGCCGACAGCACCCCGGCGCGGCAGGCCCTTCAGCGCGATCTTGCCCCGAAGCTGTCGGCCTTTTCGTCCGAGATCACCATGAACCCCGCGCTCTGGCGGCGGATCGAGGCGCTGTGGCAGGGGCGCGACGGCCTTGGCCTCACGGCCGAGGAGCTGCGGGTGCTGACGCTTTATCGGCAGATGTTCGTGCGGGCGGGCGCGGAGTTGCAGGGCGATGCGGCGGACCGGCTGAAGGCGGTCAAGAGTCGTCTGGCCGTTCTGGGAACCGAGTTTTCGCAGAACCTTCTGGCAGAGGAAGCGGACTGGTTCCTGCCCTTGTCCGCGCCCGATCTTGAAGGCCTTCCCGATTTCGTCGTCGCCAGCGCCCGCGCGGCGGCCGAGGAACGGGGGCAGGCGGGCCATGTCCTTACGCTGAACCGGTCGCTCATCGTGCCGTTCCTGCAATTCTCGCCCCGCCGCGAGCTGCGCGAACGCGCCTATGCGGCATGGGTGGCGCGCGGGGCGAATGGCAACGACCACGACAACCGCTCTATCGCCGCCGAGATCCTGAAGCTGCGGGAGGAACGCGCGCATCTTCTGGGCTATGCGAGCTTTGCCGCCTACAAGCTGGAACCCGAAATGGCGAAGACGCCCGCGGCGGTGCGCGATCTGCTGATGCGGGTCTGGGTGCCGGCCCGGGCACGGGCCGAGGCCGATGCCGCGGTGCTGACCGAGATGATGCATGCCGACGGCATCAACGGCGATCTGGAGCCCTGGGACTGGCGGTATTATTCGGAAAAGCGCCGGAAGGCCGAGCATGACCTCGATGAGGCGGCGCTGAAGCCCTACCTGTCGCTCGATGCGATGATCGGGGCGGCATTCGACGTGGCAGGGCGCCTTTTCGGGCTGGAGTTCCGCGAGATCGACGGGCCGTTCTACCACCCGGACGTGCGGGGCTGGGACGTGACGCGCAAGGGCCGGCACATGGCCGTCTTCCTTGGCGACTATTTCGCGCGCGGGTCCAAGCGGTCCGGGGCATGGTGTTCGGCCATGCGGTCGCAGAAGAAGCTGGGCGGCGAGGTGCGGCCCATCGTCGTGAAC
>JAGWVA010000067.1 GCA_028875855.1 Paracoccaceae bacterium | reverse complement strand
CCGGTGCCCCGGTCGCCGAACACCAGCACGCCGCCGATCCCCGGGTCGATCGCGGTCAGGATCAGCGCGCGTTTCATCTCGTCCTGTCCGACGATGGCGGCGAAGGGGTAGGGCTGGGGCATCAGGCGGCCTCGCGGTTCAGGGCAGGAAATCGGGTGGCAAGGGGGTCGCTTCCGCCCCAGCTTCCCCGGGCGGAGAGAACGCGGAAGCGGGCGTAAAGCTCTTCGTCGAACCAGCCGCCGGCGCGGACGGCGGCGATGGCGCGGCCATGGGGGCCGTCGCCGCGCGCAAAGGCGGCCATGGTCGCGGCATCTGGCCAGATCGAGAAGGTGACCTGATGCAGCCAGGGCACCTCGCCCACGCCGATCTTGAAGATCACGTTGGGATCGCTGCCGATCACCCGGCTGATCGCCGGCGCCCTTTGCCAGAACCGCAGGAGGTGGCGCCCGCGCACCGTGGCACGCGTCAGCGCGGCGAGCGGCAGGCCATCGGCGGATTCGGCCGGCGGCGGCATCGTCGCGGAAGGCTGCGGCGCAAACGGCGTCACGCCCGACCAGCGTCCCCGGCTTGCGACCGGCTCCATCACGACGGTCCAGCTTTCCAGCGCGCGCCGCGCAAGCCGCCGGAACGGCGCGGCCCCGGCCGTTGCGGCCTCCGCCGTCGCGGGATCGGGCCATGTGGCGAGAATGGCGATCACCTGACGGTTCGGGATCGGGGTGAACCCCTCGCCGGTTCCAGACCCGCAGAGCTTCCAGAAGCCGATCCCCGGCACCCGCGCGAGCGCAGGCCGCATCAGTCCCATCTGGGCAAAGGCCCAGAGCTGAACTGGTAGAGAGGTGAACCGGAAGAGGCTGAGCGTCACGGCCTGAATGGCGAGTCTCCTCATATTATGTAAATGCAGATTGACACATGAGGACTGCGGGGGGAAGGTTGATGTCAGAACTAATTGACACTTAGCGGCGTCCAATGGTCGCTGCCGATGGCGGAGCGGCCCATGTTGACGCGCATCAGCCCCGACCTCGTTGAAACGGCCCGAGGCCATCAGCCGCCCGCCGCCGTGGTGATCGGCGCGGGGCTTGGCGGACTCGCGGCCGCAATGCGGCTTGGGGCGAAGGGCTACCGCGTCACCGTCGTGGACAAGCTCGACGCGCCGGGCGGGCGGGGCTCGGCGCTCTGGCGCGAGGGGCATCGGTTCGACCTTGGCCCGACCATCGTCACCGTGCCGCAGGTGCTGCGCGATCTCTGGTCTGCCTGCGGGCGCGACTTCGACAGCGAGGTGGACCTGCGCGCGCTCGACCCGTTCTACGAGATCCGGTTCGACGACGGCAGCCGTTTCACCGCGCGCGCCGATACGGACGCGATGCGCGCCGAGGTGGCGCGGCTTTCGCCCGGGGATGCGGCGGGGTATGATCGGTTCCTGCGCGATGCCGAGGCGCGCTATGCCTTCGGCTTCGAGGATCTGGGCCGCCGCCCGATGCACCGGCTGGCCGACCTCATCCGCGCCCTGCCCCGCTTTGGCGTGCTGCGGGCGGACCGGTCGGTCTATGCCCATGTCGCCCGCAGGGTGCGCGACGAACGGCTCAGGATGGCGCTGTCCTTCCACCCGCTGTTCATCGGCGGCGATCCGTTCCACGTCACCTCGATGTATGTGCTGGTCAGCCATCTCGAGAAGGAATTCGGCGTCCACTACGCGATGGGCGGCGTCGTCGCCATTGCCCAGGCCATGGTCCGCGTGATCGAGGCGCAGGGCGGGCGCGTGCTGCTGAACGCCGAGGTTGACGAGGTGCTTGTCCGGCAGGGCCGCGCGGCGGGCGTGCGGCTGGCGGAGGGCACGATCCTGACGGCGGGGCTTGTCGTGTCGAACGCGGATGCCGGGCACACCTACGACCGGCTGCTGCGCAACAGGCCAAGGCGGCGCTGGACGCCGTCGCATCTGGCGCGGCGGCGCTGGTCGATGGGGCTTTTCGTCTGGTATTTCGGCACCACCGGCACGGGACGGCTCTGGCCCGATGTCGGCCACCACACGATCCTGAGCGGCCCGCGCTATCGCGGCCTCGTGCGCGACATCTTCATCGACGGCCGGCTGGCCGAGGACATGTCGCTTTACGTCCACCGGCCAAGCGTGACCGACCCGTCCTGCGCGCCGCCGGGGGGGGACACGTTCTACGCGCTCTCGCCCGTGCCGCATCTGGGCCATACCGATCCGGTGGACTGGCAGACCATGGCGGAACCCTACCGCGCCCGGGTCCAGGAGGTGCTGGAGCGCCGCCTGCTGCCGGGGCTGGGCAAGCATCTCGCCGTCTCCGAGGTGTTCACGCCCGAGACCTTCCGCGACCGCTACCTGTCGCCCTACGGCGCGGGTTTCTCGATCGAGCCGCGCATCCTGCAAAGCGCATGGTTCCGCCCGCACAACATCAGCGAGGAACTGCCCGGCCTCTACCTCGTGGGGGCAGGCACGCATCCCGGCGCGGGGCTTCCGGGGGTCATCACCTCGGCCGAAGTGCTGGCCAAGCTCGTGCCCGCCGCCGTCGCGGTGCCAAGATGATCGCGCCCGCGGACCTTGCCGCCTGCCGCGAGGCGATCCGCACCGGGTCGCGGTCCTTCCACGTCGCCTCGAAGCTTCTGCCCGCCTCCGTGCGCGATCCGGCGCTGGCGCTTTACGCCTTCTGCCGGCTGGCGGACGACGCGGTGGACCTCGATCCCGAAAAGCCGCAGGCGGTGCTGGGCCTGCGCGACCGGCTGGACCGGGTCTATGTGGGCCGCCCGCTGGACACCCCGGCCGACCGCGCCTTTGCCGCCGTGGTCGCGGATTACGACATGCCCCGCGCCCTGCCCGAGGCCCTGCTGGAAGGCTTTGCCTGGGATGCGACGGGGCGCCGCTATGCCACGCTGTCGGACTTGCGCGCCTATGCGGCCCGCGTGGCGGCGGCGGTCGGCGCGATGATGTGCGTCCTGATGCGGGTGCGCGATCCCGACGCGCTGGCGCGGGCCTGCGATCTGGGCGTGGCGATGCAGTTGACCAACATCGCCCGCGACGTGGGCGAGGACCTGCGCGCGGGCCGGATATACCTTCCGACCGACTGGCTGGCCGAGGCGGGCCTGTCGCCCGAGGCGCTGATCGCGGCCCCTGCCCCGTCGGAGCCGCTGGCGCTTCTGGTGCGGCGGCTGCTGTCCGAGGCCGACCGGCTTTACATCCGCGCCGCGTCCGGGGTCGCGGCGCTGCCGCCGTCCTGCCGTCCGGGCATCCTGTCCGCCCGCCATGTCTATGCGGCCATCGGCGGCGCGGTGGCGCGCAACGGCCATGACACGGTCAGCCGCCGCGCGCGCACCTCGGGCGGGCGGAAGCTCGCGCTTCTGGGACTGTCCGCCGCCGAGGCCGGTCTCACGCTTATCATGCCGCGCTCGGCCGTGCTGCACGCCCCGCCGCTGGACGAGACTGCCTTTCTCGTCGAAGCCGCCGCTCGCGCGGCCAAGCCCGAGACGGGCCGGGCCGAGGGGCTTATCGCGCTTCTGGCCCAGCTCGAAACGCTCGACCGGCGAAGACGGACGGCGCAGGGCTGACCCCAGCCTCAGCCCCGACGGCGCGGCACCCGCGTGGCGACCAGCGCCTTGACCCAGGTCCGCGCATAGCGCCGCAGGTCCAGCGTCTCATGCACCCCCTCGACCGTCGCGCCGTCGATCCGGGCCTGCACCACCGACCGGTTGTAGAACGGACCATCCAGCATCGTGCGCAGCACGCGGGGCTGGCTGCCGGGGTCCGAGCGCACCTGACGCGGCAGTCCCCAGATCGTGCGCGGCAACGGGCTGGGCGCGGGCAGATCGACGACCTCCACGCCGCCATCCGCGCCAAAGCGCATGCCCAGCCGGGCCGAGGCGCCATCGCGGCGCAGGGCATCGTATTGGCAGAGCGCCGCATCCCGCGCGGCGAACCGGCCCCAGGTCCATTGGCTGAAATCGTCCTCGAGCGGGCGGGTGCCGAAATTCGCGTCAAGATAGCCGTGGCCACGCCACTGCCAGCCCGGCCGGCCCAGATCGACCTCGATCCGCGACACCGGCGCGAAGGGGCGCCAGATATGGGCGCCGTCCGGGGTCAGGGGCAGTTCCACCCCGGTGACCGCCGCGGGCTCCAGCACGATCCGCCCGCGCACCCGGGTGACAAGGGGCGGCGCGCCCCATTCGTCCACCTCGACCACCAGCCGCCGTCCGTCCCATGCCATCCGGCTTGGTCCGATGGTGATGGCCCCGGGCGCCTGACGCAGCGCGCCGCGCCCCCGGTCGGTCATCGTGAAGCGCCCCCCCGGTCCGGCGGTGGTGACGTTCAGACAGACGTGGTTGGCGGGATCGCCGCGCCCCGACCAGGCATACCAGGGCGAGAAGACGGTTCCGATAAAGGCGATGACAGAGATCGATCGGCTGCCATCGTCAGAGACGCCGTCGAGATACCACCAGGCATAGCCGCCGGGCGGAACGCCGAGGTCGAAGCGAGGTCCGCGATCATCATCGCGGCCGCATGCCGGCCGGAAAGCGCCGCCATCGGCACTCCCGCCCCCGGATGCGCCCCCCCGCCGCACAGGTAGAGCCCCGGCACCTCGGTCCGGGCCCGCGGTCGCCTCAGCGCCGCCATCAGGCCCTGCGGACTGCGCCCGTAAAGCGCCCCGTCCGACCCCGGAAACAGGGTCGCGAAGCCCTCCGGCGTCGTCAGGGCCGTCTGCGGCGGCAGGTCGGAGAACCGAAGGCCGAAGCGTCCGAGCGTTTCGAAGGTCAGGCGGTGGCATGTCGCATCATCTCCGTCGTCGGGACCGGGCCCGAGGGGGGCCGCGTTCAGGATCAGTTCGAACCGCTCGGCCCCTATGGGGCTGTCCCGGCCCGTGCCGCGATCCTGCGCGCAAAGGTAGATCGTGGGGTCGCGAGGCATCCGGCCCCGCGCGATGTCGGCGAATTCCGCGCGCGGGTCGCGGGCGAAGAAGACATTGTGATGGGCCAGATCGGGCCCTCGTGTCGCGGCGGCAAAGGCCCAGACGCGGGCCGAGAGGCTGCGGGGCCGCACGCCGGCCTCGGGCACGGCACGGGCGACGGCCGGCCCGAGAAGGCCGGCCCGCAGGGCGGCGGGATCGCCGTTGAAGACCACTGCGGACGCGCGAATCCTTGGCCCGCCCGCGATCTGCACCCCGGCAACGCGGCCAGACTGGATGTCGATCTGGCGAACCTCGGCGCCGTAGAGAAACCGCACGCCGCGCCGCTCGGCCAACCGCGCGAGCGCCAGCGCCAGCCGGTGCATCCCCCCCTCGACGCGCCAGACGCCCGCCGCCTCGGCCCGCCAGACCAGGCCGAGAAGCGCCGGCACCTGCCCGGGCATGCCGCCGACATAGGTCGCATAGCGCCCGAAAAGCTGGCGCAGGCGCGGATCGCGGAACCGCAGGGCAAGCGATCGCGCAAGCGTCAGCCCCGGCGCCATCGCCCGCAGAAGGCCCGGCCGCTGGGCGACAAGGCGCGCCAGCGCCGCCGGATCGGGGGCGGCGGTCCGCATCATCGGCCCGTCGAAGGCGGCAAAGAGGTCGTGCATCTGGCGGTCGAAGCGACGGAAGGCCTCGGCCTCGCGCGCACCCGCAAGGGCCGCGATCGCGGCGGCCGAGGCGTCGGCGTCGGCGAACAGGTCGAGCTGGCTGCCGTCGGGCCAGAAATGCCGCGCAAGGACCGCCTCGGCCACAAGCGTGACGTGATCGGCCAGACGCGCATCCGCCGCGGCGAAGATCTCGTCGAACACGGTCCTGAGCGTGAGCACGGTCGGCCCCGCATCCACCGGCCCCGCCTCGGAGGCCAGCGCCCGCATCTTGCCGCCGGGGGTCGGCTGCCGTTCGACCACCGTCACGGCAAGGCCCGCCTGCGCCAGAAGAAGCGCCGCGACGAGCCCGCCGATGCCCGCGCCCACCACGACGAAATGCGGGGGTCCGGCGGCGGGTGCACTGGCTGTGCCGGCTGCGATCATGTTGACTCGCCCTCCCGTTATGTCCATCATTAGTTACACTATACTGTCATGTAAAGATGACACAGCCCGGGAGGCGACCGTGATCCTTCAGACCCGCATCGAGACAGCCCTGGAAACGGCCATCCGCGCGGGCCAGCGCGGGCCCTCGCCGCGCCGCCTTGCCTCGGCGCTGGATTACGCGGTGACGCCGGGCGGCGCGCGCATCAGGCCCACCATCCTTCTGTCCGTGGCCCTTGCCTGCGGCGACGACCGCCCCGCGCTGGCCGATGCGGCTGCGGCGGCGCTGGAGCTGATCCATTGCGCGAGCCTCGTGCACGACGACCTGCCCTGCTTCGACGATGCCGACCAGCGGCGCGGCAAGCCCTCGGTGCATCGCGCCTATTCCGAACCTCTGGCCGTGCTCACCGGCGACAGCCTGATCGTGATGGCCTTCGAGGTGTTGGCCCGGCAAGCGGGCACCGATCCCGGGCGGGCCGGGCAGCTTGTGCTGACGCTGGCCGAACGGACGGGCATGCCGGGCGGGATCTGCGCCGGACAGGGCTGGGAAAGCGAGGAGACGGTGGACCTTGGCGCCTATCACCGCGCCAAGACGGGCGCGCTTTTCGTGGCGGCGACCCGGATGGGGGCCATCGCCGCCGGTCAGGACCCCGACCCCTGGGAAGAACTCGGCGCCCGCATCGGCGAGGCGTTCCAGGTGGCCGACGACCTTCAGGACGTGCTGTCGGATGCCGCGACACTGGGCAAGCCCGCCGGGCAGGACCGCGCCCACAACCGCCCGAACGCGGTCGCGGCCTACGGCGTGCAGGGCGCCATCCGTCATCTTCAGGACATCCTTGCCGGGGCCATCGCCTCGATCCCGCAATGCCCGGGCGAGGCGATGCTGGCCCGCATGGTGCGCGCACAGGCCGACCGGCTCACCCCGGTCGCGCCCGTGCCGCTGGGTCATTAGCGCCGTGGCTGTCGTGCCCGATCCCCGGAACGGGCGCGCCATCGGCCTGTCCCCCCGCCGCTGGCTGACGGCGCTTTACGCCGCGCGCGGCTTTCAGAGATGGGCGGCGGGCTTCCCGCTCACCCGGACGCTTGCCCGCCGCGAGGGCGAGGCGCTGATGGACCTCGTGTCGGGCTTCGTGCAGTCGCAGGCGCTTCTGGCGCTGGTCGAGCTTGACGTGCCGGGGCGGCTTCGCCACGGCCCGGCGACCGCGGCCGAGCTGGCGCCGCGCCTTGGCCTTGCACCGGACCGCGCGGGGCTTCTGCTTCAGGCCGGGGCGGCGCTCGGGCTTTTGCGCCGGGGCCGCGGGGCGCGGTATTCCCTGTCGCGGCGGGGTTCGGCGATGCTGGGCGTGCCGGGACTGGCCGCGATGATCCGCCATCACAGAGTGCTTTACCGCGACATGGCGGACCCCGTGGCGCTTCTGCGCGGAGAGGTCGAGACGGAACTGGCCCACTTCTGGCCCTATGTCTTCGGCGCGCGGGGACCGGTTCCGCCCGAGGTCGCGGGGACCTATTCGACGCTCATGGCCGAAAGCCAGGTGCTGGTGGCCGAAGACACCCTGCGGGCGGTCGATCTGTCCGATGTGCGCTGCCTTATGGATGTGGGCGGCGGCACCGGCGCCTTTCTGACCGCCGTGGGCCAGCGCTGGCCGGGACCGCGCCTGATGCTGTTCGACCTTCCCGCCGTGGTGGCCGAGGCCGATGCCCGCCTTGCCCGCGCCGGCCTTGCCGAACGGGCCAGCATCGTGCCGGGCTCGTTCCGCGACGGCCCCCTGCCCGCGGGCGCCGATGCCATCAGCCTTGTCCGCGTGCTTTACGATCACGCCGATGCGACCGTCGCCGCGCTGCTTGCGCGGGCCTACGAGGCGCTGCCGCCCGGCGGACGGCTGATCATTTCCGAACCGATGTCGGGCGGCCCACGGCCCACGACGGCGGGGGATGTCTATTTCGCCTTCTACACGCTGGCGATGCAGACGGGGCGGTGCCGCTCGCCCGAAGAGATCGCCCGGCTGTGCGCCGCGGCAGGCTTCGAATCGCTGCGCCAGCCGCGCGTCAATCGGCCTTTCGTCACTTCGGTGGTGCTTGCGCGCAAGCCCGCTGCCTGAAGCGGCGGCGGCCCTCCGGCCCCTCCTCACAGCGCGATCGTCAATTTAAGTTGACACATTTGTGTGTAAACCTATGATGAATTGAGGCTCTCGCGGCCACGAGTGACCGACTCGACCCGAGAGTGAGGAGGACCACGCCATGGAGACCACCGCCGTCATCCTCGAGGGGCCCCGCGCCCTGCGGGTCGGAACGCTGGGCCTGACCCCGCCGGGGGCGGCGGATCTGGTGATCGACGTGCGCCACTCCGGCATCTCCACCGGGACCGAGAAGCTTTTCTGGAGCGGCCGCATCCCGCCCTTTCCGCACATGGGCTATCCGTTGGTGCCAGGCTACGAAGCCGCCGGAGAGGTGGTGGAGGCCGGACCGGACAGCGGCTTTCGCACCGGCGAGACGGTCTTCGTGCCCGGCGCCAATTGCTATGAAGGCGCGCGCGGCCTGTTCGGCGCGGCCTCGCGCCGGATCGTGACGCCCGCCGCCCGCGTGGCCCGGATCGACGCCGGCCTGAAGGCCGAAGGCGCGCTTCTGGCGCTTGCGGCGACGGCGCGCCATGCGATTGCGGGCAACGCGGTTGCCATGCCCGACCTGATCGTCGGTCACGGCGTGCTGGGCCGGCTGCTGGCGCGCCTCACGCTGATCGCGGGCGCCCCGCCGCCGAAGGTCTGGGAAATCGACCCCGCCCGGATGACCGGCGCGCAGGGCTACGACGTGATCCGCCCCGAGGACGATCCCCGGCGCGATTACCGCGCGATCTATGATGCCTCGGGCAACGGGGCGCTCCTTGACACGCTGATCGCCCGCCTGGTGCGCGGCGGCGAGATCGTGCTTGCGGGCTTCTACCCCGAGCCTTTGTCCTTCGCCTTCCCCGCCGCCTTCATGCGCGAGGCGCGGCTGCGCATCGCCGCCGAATGGACGCCCGCCGACCTCGCGGCGACGCGCGCGCTGGTGGAGGCGGGCAGCCTGTCGCTGGACGGGATCATCACCCACCGCCGCCCGGCCGCGGAGGCCGAAACGGCCTATGAGACCGCCTTTGGCGACCCGACCTGCCTGAAAATGATGCTGGACTGGGGAGCCGTCCAATGACCCTTGATGTTCCGAACCTGAAAGACTTCGACGCCCGCCTGCGCGAGGAAGCCGCCGAGCCGACGCTGGAGGTTCCGCAGAGCGAACCCACCAAGAAGACGCAAATCATCGCGATCTACGGCAAGGGCGGGATCGGCAAGTCCTTCACGCTGGCCAACCTCAGCCACATGATGGCCGAGATGGGCAAGCGCGTGCTGCTGATCGGCTGCGACCCGAAATCCGACACCACCAGCCTTCTGTTCGGCGGCAAGGCCTGCCCGACGATCATCGAGACCTCGACCCGGAAGAAGCTCGCCGGCGAAGAGGTGCAGATCGGCGACGTCTGCTTCAAGCGCGGCGGCGTCTTCGCGATGGAACTGGGCGGCCCCGAGGTTGGCCGCGGCTGCGGCGGGCGCGGCATCATCCACGGCTTCGAACTGCTGGAAAAGCTGGGCTTTCACGACTGGGATTTCGACTACGTGCTGCTCGACTTCCTGGGCGACGTGGTCTGCGGCGGCTTCGGCCTGCCGATCGCGCGCGACATGGCGCAGAAGGTGATCATCGTCGCCTCGAACGACCTTCAGTCGCTCTACGTGGCCAACAACGTCTGCTCGGCGGTGGAATATTTCCGCAAGCTGGGCGGCAATGTGGGCGTCGCGGGCATCGTCATCAACAAGGATGACGGCACCGGCGAGGCCGCGGCCTTTGCCGAGGCGGTGAGCATCCCGATCCTGGCCGCCATCCCGGCAGATGACGACCTGCGGCGCAAATCGGCCGCCTACCAGATCGTCGGCAGTTCGGCCACGAAATGGGGCGGGCTGTTTGCCGGGCTGGCCGAGCAGGTGGCCGAGGCGCCGCCGATGCGCCCCGCGCCGCTCAGCCAGGACGGGCTGCTGGGCCTTTTCAGCGCCGAGACGACGGGGGCGGATTTCGTTCTGGAACCCGCGACCGATGCAGACATGCGCGGCCAGAACGCGGTGGTGCGGGCCTCGCTGGAAGTGGTGTATGACAATGTGTGATCTTGCCGCCCTCGCCCGCCTCGAAGCCGCGCTGGCCCGGCTTGCCTCCCGCAAGGGCGCCGGGGGCGCATCATGACCGACACCCCCACCGCCCCCGACACACCTCTCGATGGCCTGAGCTGCCATTCCGGCGCCGAGCGGATGGAGGCATCGGCCCGCGCCGCGGGCAATGCCGAGATGCTGGACGCCTTCGCCCGCGACTATCCGCAGGGCCCCCATGACAAGCCGCAAAGCATGTGCCCGGCCTTCGGCAGCTTGCGCGTGGGCCTTCGGATGCGGCGGGTGGCCACGGTGCTGTCGGGTTCGGCCTGCTGCGTTTACGGGCTGACCTTCGTGAGCCATTTCTACGGCGCGCGGCGGTCGGTGGGCTACGTGCCCTTCAACTCGGAAACGCTGGTGACCGGCAAGCTGTTCGAGGACATCCGCGAAGCCGTCCACCAACTGGCCGATCCCGCGCGCTACGATGCGGTGGTCGTCACCAACCTCTGCGTGCCCACCGCTTCGGGCGTGCCGCTGAAGCTTCTGCCGAAGGAAATCGACGGCGTGCGGATCATCGGGATCGACGTGCCGGGCTTCGGCGTGCCGACCCATGCCGAGGCCAAGGATGTGCTGGCCGGCGCGATGCTGCGTTATGCCCGCACCGAGGTGGAAGCCGGCCCCGTGCAGGCCCCCGCCAGCGGCAAGGCCGACCGGCCGACCGTGGCGCTTCTGGGCGAGATGTTCCCAGCCGATCCCATGATGATCGGGGCGATGCTCGCGCCGATGGGACTGGCCGCGGGCCCCGTCGTTCCCTGCCGCGAATGGCGCGAGCTTTACGCGGCGCTCGACTGCGGCGTGGCGGCGGCGATCCACCCTTTCTACACCGCCGCGATCCGCGAGTTTCAGGCCGCAGGCCGACCCGTGATCGGCTCGGCGCCCGTCGGCCATGACGGCACCGCCGCGTGGCTTTCCGCCCTTGGCGATGCGTTCGGTCTCCCTGCCGCACGCGTCGCTGCCGCCCAGAACGCTTTCCTTCCCGCGATCCGGGCGGCCCTTTCCGCGAAGCCCATCCACGGCACCGTCACGCTGTCGGGCTACGAAGGCTCGGAACTGCTGGTCGCGCGGCTCCTGATCGAAAGCGGCGCGCGGGTGCCCTATGTCGGCACCGCCTGCGCCCGCACGCCGTGGTCGGAACCCGACCGCGCCTGGCTGGAAGCGCAGGGGGTGAAGGTCACCTACCGCGCGAGCCTTGAAGACGATCTGGCCGCGATGGAAGCGGTGCGTCCCGATCTTGCCATCGGAACGACGCCCGTGGTCCAGCGCGCCAAGGAGATGGGCATCCCGGCGCTTTACTTCACCAACCTGATCTCGGCCCGCCCGCTGATGGGGCCGGCCGGTGCGGGTTCGCTGGCCGAGGTGGTCAACGCCGCCATCGGGAACAAGGACCGGATGGCCCGGATGCGCGCCTTTTTCGAGGGCGTGGGTGCCGAGGATACGGCGGGCGTCTGGGAAGGCGCGCCGAACCTGCGCCCCGAGTTCCGCGCGCAGAACCTCAAGAAGCTTGAAAAGAAGGCGCGCGCCGCCAAGGCCGAGGAGATGATCTGATGGCCGGGGCGCACGATTTTTCGCCGAAAGATCGGGGGATCGGATCATGTTGATCCAGGACCATGACCGGGCCGGGGGCTACTGGGGCGCGGTCTATGCCTTCTGCGCCGTCAAGGGCTTGCAGGTCGTGATCGACGGCCCCGTGGGCTGCGAGAACCTGCCGGTGACATCGGTGCTGCACTACACCGACGCGCTGCCCCCGCACGAGCTGCCGATCGTCGTCACCGGCCTTGGCGAAGAGGAACTGGGCCGCGACGGCACCGAGGGCGCGATGCGCCGCGCCTGGCAGACGATGGACCCCGCCCTTCCCGCCGTGGTCGTCACCGGCTCGATCGCCGAGATGATCGGCGGCGGCGTGACGCCCATGGGCACCAACATCCAGCGCTTCCTGCCCCGCACCATCGACGAAGACCAGTGGCAGGCCGCCGACCGCGCCATGACATGGCTTTTCACCGAATTCGGAATGACCAAGGGCCGGATGCCGCCCGAAACCCCGCGCGAGCCGGGCACGAAGCCGCGCGTGAACATCCTCGGGCCGATGTATGGCACCTTCAACATGCCCTCGGACCTGGCCGAGATCCGTCGGCTGATCGAGGGGATCGGCGCCGAGGTGAACATGGTGATGCCGCTTGGCGCCCATGTGGCCGAGATGCGCCATCTGGTGAACGCCGACGCCAATGTGGTGATGTATCGCGAATTCGGTCGTGGTCTCGCCGAAGTGCTGGGCAAGCCCTACCTTCAGGCCCCGATCGGCGTCGAAAGCACCACCGCCTTCCTGCGCAAGCTGGGCGAGATGCTGGGGCTCGACCCCGAGCCCTTCATCGCGCGCGAGAAGCATTCCACGCTGAAGCCCGTCTGGGATCTGTGGCGGTCGGTCACGCAGGACTTCTTCGGAACGGCCTCTTTCGCGGTCGTGGCGAACGAGACCTATACCCGCGGCATTCGCAATTTCCTGGAAGAAGACATGGGCCTGCCCTGCGCCTTCGCGGTGCCCCGCGTGGCCGGCAAGAAGTCCGACAACGAGGCGGTGCGGGGGATGATGCATTCCCGCAGGCCGCTGGTCGTGCTGGGGTCGATCAACGAAAAGATCTACCTCGCCGAGATGGCGGGCGGCCACGGGCCGCGCCCGGCCTTCATCGCGGCAAGCTTCCCCGGCGCCGCGATCCGGCGCGCCACCGGCACGCCCTTCATGGGCTACGCGGGCGCCACCTACCTGATCCAGGAAGTGTGCAACGCGCTCTTCGACGCGCTGTTCCACATCCTGCCGCTGGGGTCCGAGATGGACAGCGCCGCCGCCACCCCGGCCACGCTGCGCCGCGATTTCCCATGGGACCCGGATGCGCAGGCGCTTCTGGACCGGATCGTGGCCGAACATCCCGTTCTGACCCGCATTTCCGCCGCGCGCGCGCTGCGCGATGCGGCCGAGCGCGCGGCCCTTGCCCAAGGGGACGAACGCGTCGTGCTGGAAACCGTTGCCGCGCTCAAGGCGCCGGGGCCCGTCCCCGGGCCGGGCGCAAAGTGAGGAGGAGCCTGATGACCGACCATACCTCGAGCCTCGATCACCGCCGGCACAGCCGCGCCCCGGTGGCGGAGTTCCGGCTCTACTTCGGCGTGATCTTCGTGGCCGCCCTGCCCTTCGAGACCGTCGGCTGGCTGGCCGATGCGGTCGGTGGACGGCGCGCGGGGGGCGCAGGGCCGGTGGCCCGCGCGCTTGCCACGGCGCGGATCATCACGCCCGCGATCTTTTCTGCCTGACGGCAGAACGAAATTCGCCCCGGGGCCTGGCGTCGGGGCGGAGCAGAGAGGGGGACGGCCCCTTCAACCCGGCCGCGGGGTCCCGCGGCATCGGTCAAACGTTCCGGAGGAAAGTTTATGGCTGATAAATCCGACCTGTCCCTTACGGGTCTCACCGACGAGCAGGCGCAGGAACTGCACTCGGTCTACATGAGCGGGCTGTGGCTGTTCACCGCAATCGCCCTGCTGGCTCATATCGCCACGTACATCTGGAAGCCGTGGTTCTGAGGGGGCGATAGACATGTCAAAATTCTACAAAATCTGGCTGATCTTCGACCCCCGGCGCGTGTTCGTGGCCCAAGGCGTCTTCCTGTTCCTGCTCGCCGTGATGATCCACCTCGTGGTGCTCAGCACGCCGGGCCTGAACTGGTTCGAGGCCGCAGGCCAGCGCTCCATTGCTGCCCATCAGATGGCGGCGAAGAAGTGACGGCGGGGCCGCCCCTGCGGCGGCCCTCCGGAAAAAGCGCTGCGGGCGGATCGCCTGCATCTGCCCGCAGCGGACCCAACGCCCAACCGATGCGCCGGCCAGCCTGGCCTTTGGCGCGCTATTCGGAGACATCAGATGGCTTTGCTCAGTTTCGAGAAGAAATACCGCGTCCGCGGAGGAACGCTGATCGGCGGGGACCTGTTCGACTTCTGGGTGGGGCCGTTCTACGTGGGCTTTTTCGGTGTGACGACCGCACTCTTTGCCAGTCTCGGGACCCTCATGATCCTGATCGGCGCTATGATCCAGGGCACGTTCAATCCCTGGCTCATCAACATCGCGCCGCCCGACCTGAAATACGGACTTGGCCTTGCACCGCTGCGCGAGGGCGGTCTTTGGCAGATCATCACCGTCTGCGCGCTGATCTCGTTCATCAGCTGGGCTCTGCGCGAGGTCGAGATCTGCCGCAAGCTGGGGATGGGCTACCATGTGCCCTTCGCCTTCAGCTTCGCGATCCTCGCCTATACCACGCTTGAGGTGATCCGGCCCGTGCTGCTGGGCGCCTGGGGACATGCCTTCCCCTACGGCATCTTCAGCCACCTCGACTGGGTGTCGAACACGGGCTACGCCTATCTGCACTTCCATTACAACCCGGCGCACATGATCGCGGTGACGTTCTTCTTCACCACGACCTTCGCGCTGGCGCTGCATGGAGGCCTGATCCTGTCGGCCGCCAACCCCGAGAAGGGCGAGGAGGCCAAGACCCCCGATCACGAAGACACGTTCTTCCGCGACTACATCGGCTATTCGGTCGGCACGCTCGGCATTCACCGGGTCGGCCTGCTGCTGGCGCTGAACGCGGTGTTCTGGTCGGCAGTCTGCATCGTCATTTCCGGTCCGGTCTGGACGCACGGCTGGCCCCAGTGGTGGAACTGGTGGCTGACGCTGCCGATCTGGCCGAGCCAAGCAGGGATGTAAGCCATGGCCGAATATCAGAACATCTTCACCCAGGTTCAGGTTGCGGGTGCGCCCGACCTGGGGATGGACAACGAGAACAACATCGCCTCCGAGCGGTCCGGCAAGCCCGGCTTCAACCGGCTGCTCGGCTGGGTCGGCAACGCGCAGATCGGTCCGGTTCACCTCGGGATGTATGGCGTGATCGCCGTCGCCTCGGCCGGGATCTGGTTCGTCATCGTGGGCATGAACATGTTCGCGCAGGTCGGCTGGTCGATCCCGGAATTCATCCGCCAGCTGTTCTGGCTGGCGCTGGAGCCGCCCAGCCCGAAATACGGGCTGAGCTTCCCGCCTCTGAACGACGGCGGCTGGTTCCTGATCGCGGGGTTCTTCTTCGCGGTGGCGATGGTCGCCTGGTGGGTGCGCACCTATGATCTTGCCCGCCAGCACAAGATGGGCAAGCACGTCGCCTGGGCCTATCTCGCGCTCATGTGGCTGATCTTCGTGCTTGGCCTGTTCCGGCCGCTCCTGATGGGCTCGTGGTCCGAGGCGGTGCCCTACGGCATCTTCCCCCACCTCGACTGGACGGCGGCTTTCTCGATCCGCTACGGCAACCTCTACTACGACCCGTTCCACTGCCTGTCGATCGTGTTCCTTTACGGCTCGGTGCTGCTGTTCGCGATGCATGCGGGCACCATCCTTGCGGTCAGCCGCTTCGGAGGCGACCGCGAGCTGGAGCAGATCTACGACCGTGGCACGGCGTCCGAGCGGGCGGCCCTGTTCTGGCGCTGGACGATGGGCTTCAACGCGACGATGGAAGGCATCCATCGCTGGGCCTGGTGGTTTGCCGTCCTCACGCCGGTGACCGGCGGGATCGGGATCCTTCTGACCGGCACCGTCGTCGACAACTGGTTCCTTTGGGCAGTCGCTCACCATTTCGCACCGTCCTACGACGGCGCCCTGGGCTACGCGGCCTATTCTGCAACGGGAGGATGAGCCGTGGCACTCAAGTGGATGAATGACTGGAGCAGGGCGAATCCGAAGGATATCTACGCCCCTGCCATCGGGATCGGGATCATCGGCGCGGTGCTCGTGGCGGCAACGCTGCTGGTGAGCCTCGGTCAGCCGTTCAAGACAAGCTCGGTCCAGACGGGGCCGCGCGGCGAAGGGGCGGTCGTGGTGAAATTCGCCTCCGACCGGAACACCCCCGACCCGACGATCGCCGATTACATGAGCCAGGACCCGATCAAGCCGCAGCCCGGCGACAAGCTGGCCAAGGACGTCTACAAGAACGTGCAGGTTCTCGGGAACCTGACCGAGGCGAACTTTACCCGCCTGATGGTGTCGATGGCGCAATGGGTCGCCCCGACGCAGGGCTGCGCCTTCTGCCATGGCAATGGCGACATCTCGACCTATTCCGAGGACAAGCTTTACACCAAGGTCGTCGCCCGGCGGATGCTGCAGATGACGCAGAACATCAACGAGAACTGGTCGGGCCACGTGCAGTCGGTGAACGAGGCGGGGGTGAACTGCTACACCTGCCACCGCGGCCAGAACATCCCTTCGGGCGTGTGGTATCGCATCGATCCGGTCAACAAGGACACGATGGGCTGGGCCGCGGTGCAGAACCGCGTGACGATCCAGAGCCAGTGGACCTCGCTGCCCTCCGACGCGCTGGAGAAATACCTGCTCGAGGGCAAGAACATCCTGGTGAGCGCGCAATCGGTGCGTGACAAGACCGACAAGGCGACGATCCAGGACACCGAACGCACCTTCAGCCTGATGAACTACATCGACAATTCGCTGAACGTGAACTGCACCTTCTGCCACAGCACGCGCGCCTTCTGGGATACCGCGCAGGTCACCCCGCAATGGGCGACGGCGCTCCTTGGCATCCAGATGGTGAACGAGGTGAACAACGACTACCTCGCGCCCCTGGCCAAGGTCTTCCCGGCCAGCCAGCTCGGGCCGAAGTATCAGGACGCGCCGAAGCTTGCCTGCAACACCTGCCACAAGGGCTATCAGCGCCCGCTGGGCGGGATGGACATGATCAAGGACTGGCCGGAACTCGCCTCGAGCGCGCCGCCGAAATACTGACGATTTACTGAACGGGCGGGGCGGCTCCCGGGTCGCCCCCCCTCGCCGGATCGGTCCCCAAGACCGATATCGGGGTCCCACACCCCGGTTCCCTTCCTGTTGGCGACAGGAAACCGGCGCCGCGTGGCGTTTGCTGCGCGGCGCCAATTCTTCGGGAGGTTTTCGATGCCTGATATCCCCGGTCCCACCAGCACCCCGACCCTTGACCGCGTCGCCTGCCCCGCAGACCTGCGCGGGATGGCGGATGCCGAGCTTGGCCGACTGGCGAAAGAGCTGCGCGGCGAGGTGATCGATGTCGTCTCGCGCACGGGGGGGCATCTTGGCTCCTCGCTGGGCGTGGTCGAACTGACGGTCGCGATCCACGCGGTGTTCAACACGCCCTTCGACAAGCTGATCTGGGACGTGGGCCATCAGTGCTATCCGCACAAGATCCTGACCGGACGGCGCGACCGCATGGCGACCCTGCGCAAGGGTGGCGGGCTCTCGGGCTTTACCAAGCGAAGCGAATCCGAATTCGACCCCTTCGGCGCGGCGCATTCCTCGACCTCGATCTCGGCCGGTCTCGGCTTTGCCGTGGCGCGCGACATGGGCCAGCCCGTGGGCGATGTGGTGGCCGTCATCGGTGACGGCGCGATCAGCGCCGGGATGGCCTATGAGGCGCTGAACAACGCGGGCGCCGAAAAGCGCCGGATGTTCGTGATCCTGAACGACAACGAGATGTCGATCGCCCCGCCGGTGGGGGCGATGTCGCTTTACCTCTCGCAGCTTTACGCGCCGGGTCCGATGCAGGCGCTCAAGGGCCTTGCCGAAGGGTTCGAGGCCGCCCTGCCCGGCCCGCTGCGCGAAGGCGCGCGCCGGGCGCGGGAGCTGGTGACTGGTCAGGGCGCGGCGCCGACGCTGTTCGAGAACCTCGGGTTCACCTACATCGGGCCGGTGGAGGGGCACGATCTACCGCTTCTTCTGAACGTGCTGCGCGCGGCGCGCGCGCGGGCCGACGGGCCGGTGCTGATCCATGTCTGCACGGTGAAGGGCAAGGGCTATGCCCCCGCCGAAGCCGCGGCGGACAAGTATCACGGCGTGGCCAGCTTCGACGTGCTGTCGGGCACGCAGGCCAAGGCCAAGGCCGCGGCGCCAAGCTACACATCGGTCTTTGGCCATGCCCTGACCGAGGCCGCCGCCGCCGATGGCCGCATCATGGCCGTGACCGCCGCGATGCCGGACGGCACCGGCCTGACCGAGATGCAGCGCCGCTTTCCGCGTCGCGTCTTCGACGTGGGGATCGCCGAACAGCATGCCGTGACCTTTGCCGCCGGGATGGCGGCGGCGGGTCTGAGGCCCTTCTGCGCGATCTATTCGACTTTCCTGCAGCGCGCCTATGACCAGATCGTGCATGACGTGTCGTTGCAGCGCCTGCCGGTCCGCTTTGCCATCGACCGGGCGGGCCTTGTCGGCGCGGATGGGGCGACCCATGCCGGGGCCTATGACCTTGCCTATCTGTCGAACCTGCCCGGCTTCACCGTGATGGCCGCGGCGGACGAGGCCGAGCTTGTCCACATGGTGGCGACCGCGGCGGCGCATGACGACGGCCCGATCGCGCTGCGCTATCCGCGCGGCAACGGCACGGGCGCGGTCCTGCCCGAACGCGGCGTGCCCCTGCCGATCGGCAAGGGGCGCGTGCTGCGCGAGGGCACGGCGGCGGCGATCCTGTCGCTTGGCACGCATCTGACGGAATGCCTGCTGGCCGCCGATGCGCTGGCCGCGCGCGGGCTTGCAGTGACGGTGGCGGATGCGCGCTTTGCCAAGCCGCTCGATCACGACCTGATCGCGCAGCTCGTGGCCCATCACGGGGTGCTGATCACCGTGGAAGAAGGGGCCGAGGGGGGCTTTGGCGCGCAGGTGCTGCATTGGCTGGCGCGCACGGGGCGGCTTGACCGGGGCCTGTGCATCCGAACCCTCACCCTGCCCGACCGCATCATCGACCAGGCGGGCCCGGCCGAGATGTATGCCGCCGCAGGCCTTGGCGTCGCGGATATCGAGGCCGCCGTGCTGTCGGCCATGGGCGTGCATTCGGGACAGTTCCGCGCGGCGGGCGCCTGACGGCGTTCCGGCCGCAAGGGGCGCCTGTCGCCAGACGGGCGCCCGCGGTCAGACGGGTTCGATAGCCGTGGCGACGCGGTCCTCGCCGAAGATGCTTTCGCGGTGGTGATCGAGATAGATCTGCATCCAGGGCGTGAAGCGTTCCGGCCTGCGGCGCAGCGCCATCAGCAGGTCCCTGAGCGGCAGCCAGCGCCAGTCCATCACCTCTTCGGGGTCGGGCTGGGGCACGATGTCCGCCGGCGCCTCGGCCCGGAAGATGTCCACCACCTCGTGCTCGGTCAGCCCGCCGCCGACATCGGCGCGGTATTCGACCCGGTCGCAGAACACCAGCGGCAGGCCGGTGATACCCAGTTCCTCGCCGAGGCGGCGGGCGGCGCAGACCTCGGCCGCCTCGCCCCAGCCGGGGTGGGTGCAGCAGGCGTTCGCCCAAAGCCCCGGCGTGTGGTATTTGCCCATCGCCCGGCGCTGGATCAGGACCTGCTCGCCCGACAGCACGAAGACCGACACCGCCTTGTGCCGGAGCGCGAGGCGATGGACGTCGAGCTTGTCCACCGGCTGAAGCCGGCCATTCAACCAGGCGGGGATCAGCGCGCTCATGTCGCCAGCGGCGAGACGAGCCGCGTCAGGTGGGCAAGGTTCTTCAGCCCGATCTTCAGATGCGCCATGGGGCGCGCGTGAACCAGTTGCTTGTTCATGTAGGCCTCGAAAGTCAGCCGCTGCACGTCGCCGTCATGGCAAAGCGACACGAAGCGTTCGCGGCGTTCGTCGGATCTGTAATAGGCGTTCTGCATCGCCCCGAGGACGCGGAAGACAGCGCGGTTGCCCGCCATGAATCTCCGCCGCGCCAGGGCAAGGTCGCGGGCCCGCCCGCTCGAGAGCGCGGCCTGCGCCGCCTCGGCGGCCAGACGACCGCCCAGCATGGCGTAGTAGATCCCCTCGCCCGACGAGGGGGCGACGACGCCCGCGGCATCGCCGGCCAGCACCACATCGCGCCCGTTGTCCCAGCGGTCGAGCGGGCGCAGCGGGATGGGCGCGCCCTCGCGGCGGATCGTGGCGCACTGGGCCAGGCCGCTCGCTGCGCGCAGATCGGCCGTGGCGCGCTTGAGGTCCACCCCGTCGCGGCCGGTGCCCATGCCGACGCTGGCGCGGCCGCCGTGCGGAAAGACCCAACCGTAGAAGTCGGGCGAGATGCGGCCGTCATAGACCACGTCGCAGCGCGCCGGATCGTAGCCGCGCGGCAAGGCGGTATCAGCGTCCGGCGCCTCGATCACCTCGTGGTAGGCGATGACATAGGGGATGCGGTCGCCGCCCGGCACCTCGGCCCGGGCGACGGCGCTGCGCGCGCCATCCGCCCCGATCACGATCCGGCCCGTCAGGCGGCGGTCCTGCCCGCTGGCCCTGTCGCGGTAGGTGACATGC
>JAGWVA010000066.1 GCA_028875855.1 Paracoccaceae bacterium | reverse complement strand
CGGACTTCTTCATCCCCGAGACGGCCGAGGAATTGTGGATGATCGTCACCCCGCGCAACAAGCGGCTGGGCTATTCGCTGGCGGTGATCCCGGTGGTGATGATGGCGCTTGCGATCATCGTGGTGACGACGATCCGCTACGGGTCGTGACGGTATACCGCGGTGTGCCGCTAACGATAAGAAATCATTGAAGTTCTTCTTGCAAGGTGGCGCAAAGAGGCTAGGTTGATCCGAGCCCTTCAGGAAGCCGCCATGCCGCCCATAGAAGATCACCCGCTGCGCTACGCGATCACCAACGAGCTGCACGCGCGCCCCTTCCCGTCGATCGAGGCGCCCTGCCACTGCGTCTATGTCGCCCTGAAGGAACCCCGCAACGCCGCCTCGCGCGATCGGGACCGCGATGTGTCCCACCTTGCCGCGCTGCTTGAACGGCACGGGGCGCCGCAGCCGCAGCCGGGTGTCACGCATTATTCGGGCCAGATCGGCCGGCCGATGCTGAAATGGGAAAGTCACACCGAATTCGTGACCTATTCCGCCTTCACCCCCGGCAACGGCGCCCGGCCGTTCGACCCGGCCGAGGCGGGGGTGTTCCCCGAAGACTGGCTGGCCACGGCGCAGGGCGCGCGGCTCGTCTCGGCGCTGATCCGGGTGGACCTCCTGCCCGAGGCGCCGGCCGACCTGTCGCGTCTTTTCGACGATTGGTTCGTGCCAGAAAGCCTCGCCTGTGCCTGGGTTCTGGAACGCGCGGCGGTGATCGCCAGCGACTTCCGCATCGACAGCGCGGGCCATATGCGGTTTGCCGTCTTCGTGCGCCCGGGCACCAGCCCGCGCCGCATCGGGCGGATCGTGCAGCGGCTCTGCGAGATCGAGACCTACAAGGCGATGTCGATGCTGGGCCTGCCGCGCGCGCGCACGCTGGGCGGGCGGCTCAATGCGCTGGAGGATCAGCTGGCCCATCTGGTGGCCGACCTCTCTGCCGAAACCGCCAGCGCAGAGACCACGCTGCATGCGCTGCTGGCCGTCTCGGCAGAGCTGGAGGCGCTGGCCACGCAGATGGCCTTTCGCTTCGGTGCGACCACGGCCTATGAGGCGATCGTGCACGACCGGATCGCCGCTCTGCGCGAAGATCGGTTCGAGGGCCGCCAGACCTTCACCGAGTTTATGACGCGCCGCTTTGATCCGGCGATGCGGACGGTGAAATCGACCGAGCGGCGGTTGCAGCAGATGTCCGAGCGCGCCGAACGGGCGGGTGAGTTGCTGCGCACCCGCGTCGATGTCGAGCGCAGCCGCCAAAGCCAGAAGCTTCTGGAAAGCATGGACAAGCGGGCCGATCTGCAACTGCGGCTGCAACACACGGTCGAGGGGCTGTCGATCGTGGCGATCAGCTATTACGCGGTCAGCCTTGCCACCTATGTGCTGGGGCCTGTGACGCATCTCTGGGGGCTTGGGCATGACGGGACAGCGGCGCTGCTCACGCCCGTCGTCGTGCTGATCGCGTGGTTCGGGCTGAAGCGGATGCGCGCGAAGCTGCACTGACACCGAATACGCCGACGGGGGCTGCGAATTTTCGTCGAAAATTCGTTGCGCGGCCGCGGGGCGCGGTCTTGACCTTCCTGTCCGTCCGCAGCAGCCTGCGACCTGAACGCGCAAGGAGAGCATCATGGGCAACCGCCTGTCGGCCCGCGAGATTCTGGAACGGCTGGTGGCCTTTCCGACCGTCAGCCGGGACTCGAACCTCGATCTGATCGACTGGGTCGAGGAGTATCTGGCCTCCTGGGGCGTGACCGCCCATCGGGCGTGGAACGCAGACCGGACCAAGGCCGCGCTGTACGCCAGCGTCGGGCCGCAGGTCGAAGGCGGGGTGATGCTTTCGGGCCATACCGACGTGGTGCCGGTGGACGGGCAGGACTGGACGACCGACCCCTGGGTGCTGACCGAGAAGGCGGGCAAGCTCTATGGCCGCGGCGCCTGCGACATGAAGGGCTTTGACGCCATCGCGCTTTGGGCCGTGCCGCTCGCGCTCGAGGCCGGGATCAAGCGCCCGCTGCAAATCGCGCTGAGCTACGACGAAGAGGTGGGCTGCACCGGCGCGCCCGACATGATCCCGCATATCCTGCGTGACCTGCCCAAGGCGGCGGCCGTCATCGTGGGCGAGCCGTCGATGATGGCGGCCGTCACCGGCCACAAGGGCGGCACCGGCTTTGCCACCCATATCCGCGGCTTCGAGGTGCATTCCTCGCTTCTGCACATCGGGGTGAGCGCGATCCTTGAAGGCGCGAAGGTGATCGACTGGGCAAACAAGATGAACGCCGAGAACCGCGCCAAGGTGCCGGGCGAGGTGGCGGCGCTCTTCGATCCGCCCTGGACGACGGTGCATGTGGGCATGGTCTCGGGCGGGACGGCGCATAACATCACGGCGAAGGACTGCCGCTTCAGCCTCGATTTCCGCGTCGTGCCGGGCGAGGACATGGCCGATTGGGAAGCCCGCTACCGCGCCGAGGTCGAACGCGTGCAGGCGGGCATGCAGGCGGTGCGGCCCGAAAGCGGGATCGACATCGCCCGCCGCTTCCTCTTGCCGCCGCTGAAACCCGAGGTGGAGGGCGCGGCCGAGGCGCTGGTGCGCGCCATCACCGGCGACAACGGCACCCATGTCGTGAGCTACGGCACCGAGGCCGGCCAGTTCCAGGAGGCGGGCTATTCCACCGTCGTCTGCGGCCCTGGCGACATCGCGCAGGCCCACCAGCCCGACGAATGGATCTCGGTCGCGCAGTTCGAGGCGGGGCAGGACTTCGTGCGCAAGGTCATCGACCGGCTCGCGGCCTGAGGATGCACGGCCCCATCACGGATCAGACCCCGCGCCGGTTCGCCGACCCGCTGCCCGCGCGCGCGGATGTGGTGGTGATCGGCGGCGGCATCATGGGGGTGATGACGGCCTGGCACCTGCGGGCGCAGGGCCTGTCGGTCGTGGTCTGCGAAAAGGGTCGGGTGGCGGGCGAACAAAGCTCGCGCAACTGGGGCTGGATCCGCCAGCAGGGGCGCGATGCGGCGGAACTGCCCATCATGATCGAGGCGGCGGCGATGTGGCCGGGCCTGTCGGCCGCCGCGGGCGTCGATCTCGGCTATCGGCGCACGGGTGTCATGTATATCGCGCGCACCGAGGCCCAGCGGGCGGGGCACGAGGCCTTTCTGCGGCTTGCAAGAGGCCACGACCTCGACACGAAGATGCTGACGGCCGATCAGGTGCGCGCACGGCTTCCCGGTGCAGGCGACTGGCCGGGCGGCATTCTGGGCGGGATGATCACCGAAAGCGACGGGCGGGCAGAGCCCTGGGTTACGGTGCCCGCGCTCGCCGCCGCGCTTCAGGGGCAGGGGGGGACGATCCGGGAAGATTGCGCCGTCCGCTGCCTCGACATCGCCGCGGGCCGCGTCGCGGGCGTGGTGACGGAAGCGGGCCGGATCGCCTGTGACGCGGTGGTGCTGGCGGGCGGGTCGTGGTCCTCGCTCTTTCTGCGCAACCACGGTGTGTCGCTGCCGCAACTCTCCGTCATATCGACCGCCGCGCAGACCGTGCCGATGGGCGCAGGCCCCGAGGTCGCGGCAAGCGACGGGGCGCTGGCCTTCCGCCGCAGGCTGGATGGCGGCTTCACCATCGCGCCGGGCAATGCGCATGAATTCTGCCTTGGCCCCGATGCCTTCCGCCATGTCCGCGCCTTCCTGCCGGAGTTGCGCAAGGACCCGTTCGGCGCACTCTACCGCCTGACTTCGCCGAAGGATTTCCCCGACGCCTGGGGCACGCCGCGGCGCTGGTCCGCCGAGGCCCGCTCGCCCTTCGAGGCGATGCGCGTGCTGGCCCCGCGGCCGCACATGAAGACCCTTGCGGTCGTGCAGGACCTCTTTGCCAAGGCCTTCCCGACGCTTGGCCGCCCGAAGATCCGGCACGCCTGGGCGGGCATGATCGACACGCTGCCCGACGTGGTGCCGGTGGTGGACCACATCGCCGCCCTGCCGGGACTGGTGGTGGCGACCGGGCTCAGCGGTCACGGCTTCGGCATCGCCCCCGGCCTTGGCCGCGTGGTGGCCGACATGGTGACGGGCCGCCCCGTGGGCCACGACCTGAGCCGCTTCCGCTTCGGGCGTTTCAGCGACGGCAGCCGGATCGAGGGCGGACCGACGCTGTAGGGGGGGGCACAGGGCAGCGCCCGACCCGGCAAGGCGAGGCCTGCACGGCGCAATCGTTGACCTTCAGGATGCCCCGAACGGGAGCCTCACCCCCCGGTGTGGCTCATGTGCCGGCTCATCTGCCCCGAGACCTGCTGGCGCGAATAGTCGAAGTCGTGACCCTTCGGCTTGCGGGTGATGGCCGCACGGATGGCGGTGCGCAGGTCGCCGTTTTCGTCCGAGCCGCGCAGCGGCGCGCGCAGGTCGGCGCGATCTTCCTGGCCGAGGCACATGTAAAGCTCGCCCGTGCAGGTCAGCCGCACCCGGTTGCAGCTTTCGCAGAAGTTATGCGTGAGCGGCGTGATGAACCCGATCCGCTGGCCCGTCTCCTCGAGCCGCACATAGCGCGCGGGGCCGCCGGTGCGGTCGGAAAGCTCGGTCAGGCGATAGCGCGTTGCAAGGGCCGCGCGCAGGTCCGACAGCGGCCAGTATTGGTCCAGCCGGTCCTCGTTGCCCAGATCGCCCATCGGCATGACCTCGATGAAGGTCAGGTCGTGGCCTTCGGCGGCGCACCATTCGGTCAGCCGGAACAGTTCGTCCTCGTTCACGCCTTTCAGGGCGACCACGTTGATCTTCACCTTCAGCCCGGCGGCCTTGGCGGCGGCGATCCCGTCCAGCACCTGCGGCAGGCGGCCCCAGCGGGTGATGCGCGCGAATTTCTCGGCATCCAGCGTATCGAGCGACACGTTCACCCGCCGCACCCCGCAGGCGGCAAGCTCGGCCGCGTATTTGCCAAGCTGAGAGCCGTTGGTGGTCAGCGTCAGTTCCTTCAGCGCGCCGCTGTCTAGATGCCGCGACATCGCCTTGAAGAAGGTCAGGATGCCCCGGCGCACCAGCGGTTCGCCCCCGGTGATGCGCAGCTTCTCCACCCCCATCTCGACGAAGGCCGAGCAGAGCCGGTCCAGTTCCTCGAGCGTCAGAAGCTCCTTCTTGGGCAGGAACTCCATGTGTTCGGACATGCAATAGACGCAGCGGAAGTCGCAGCGGTCGGTCACCGAAACCCGAAGGTAGGTGATGGCGCGGGCGAAGGGGTCGATCAGGGGCGCGGTCATGGCACGAAGGTAATCCCGGGGCGCGGTGGCGGCAAGGTCTCCGCCCGGGCGCTCAGGGCAGATATTTTCCAGCCTCGCGCCGGGCGAAGGGCTTCAGCCTGTCGCCATGGGCGTCCAGAAAGGCGCGGGTGCGGTCCGGGGCGTGTTTCGACAGTTCGCGCAGCCACCAGGCGATGGCCTTCTGGATGAACCACTCGGGGTCGTCGGCATAGCCCGCGGCCCAACCCAGAACGCGGTCGCGGATCGCTTCGTCCGCGGGCTTGGGAAAGGCAAGCTTGGTCCAGGGCAGGGTGATGACCAGCGCCGCGCGCCGGGTCCACATGTTCGGGGCCGTCGTCCAGCCCTCCACCGTGTCAAGGCGCGCCGGGTCCGCCACCAGCCGCCGCCCGCCCGCGTCGCAGGCGTGATCCGCCATGGCCCAGGCATCGAAGCCCGGCGCCCAGGAGGCGATCAGTTCCCAGACAGCGCTGTCGTCGGGCCGGATGCGCGCCTGCGTCAGCAGTTTGGCGGCCGCAACCTTCGCCTCGTGGATATCGCTGTCCCACAGGCCCCGCGCCAGGTCGATGCGGTCGGGAAGCGACAGGTCCTCGCGCCAGCTTTTGGCCATGTCGGTGATGACCGGCACCGGGACCCCAAGGTAGGGGCGGGCGACCTTGTGATAGGCCGCAGCACCCGCCGCGCGTTCGGGGTCGCCCGCGGCGCGAAGCTCCGCCAGCGCCGCGTCCAGCGTCACGCTCACTCGACCGTCACCGATTTGGCAAGGTTGCGCGGCTGGTCCACGTCGGTGCCCTTGGCGATGGCGGTGTGATAGGCCAGAAGCTGCGCAGGCAGCGCGTAGAGGATCGGCGCGAAGACCGGATCGACCGCGGGCATCGTCAGGCTGCGCCAGACACCGTCGCCCGCCTCCTCGACCCCCTTGGCGTCCGAGATCAGCAGCACCTTGCCCTGCCGCGCCATCACCTCCTGCATGTTCGACACGGTCTTGTCGAACAGCTCGTCGCGCGGAGCCAGAACGATCACCGGCACCTGCCGGTCGATCAACGCGATGGGGCCGTGCTTCAACTCGCCCGACGCATAACCTTCGGCGTGGATGTAACTGATTTCCTTGAGCTTCAGCGCACCCTCCAGCGCCAGCGGATAGAGCGCGCCACGCCCCAGGAACAGGATGTCCTGCGCCTCGGCAAGCTGGCGCGCGATGCCCGCGATCTCGTCGCTCAGGCCCTGCGCATGGCTCATCAGGCCCGGAAGGCTGCGCAGCGCCTCGAGGTGACGGGCGAGCGTTTCGGGCGTGAGCTGCCCGCGATCCTGCGCGGCCTTGAGCGCCAGAAGCGCCAGCACCGTCAACTGGCAGGTGAACGCCTTGGTCGAGGCGACGCCCACCTCGACCCCGGCAAGGATCGGCAGGGCCAGGTCGCTTTCCCGCGCGATGGACGAGGTCGGCACGTTCACCACCGACACGACCTTTGCCACCTTGCCGCGGCTGTAGCGCAGCGCGGCCAGCGTGTCCGCCGTCTCGCCCGACTGGCTGACGAACAGCGCCCAGCTTTTCGGCGAGAGCGGCGGCGTGCGATACCGGAACTCGGACGCGATATCGACATCGACCGGAAGGCCCGCGATCTGCTCGAACCAGTATTTCGCCACATGGCAGGCATAAGAGGCCGTGCCGCAGGCCACCATCGTGACCCGGTCCACGTCGGAAAAATCGACGCTTTCCGGCAGGTTGAGCGCCGTTCCTTCAGCACCAAGGTAATGCGCCAGCGCGTCTGCGATCACCACCGGCTGCTCGGCGATCTCCTTGGCCATGAAATGCTTGAAGCCACCCTTTTCGATCCGCGTGGCATCCACCTCTATCCGCGCCTCGGTGCGGGTGACGGGCTGGCCCGCGACGTCGAAAATCTCGACGCCCGCACGGGTCACGAAGGCAAAGTCGCCCTCTTCCAGGTAGGTGATGCGGTCGGTCAGCGGGGCCAGCGCGATCGCGTCCGACCCCACATACATCTCGGTCGTGCCGTGACCGATGGCGAGCGGTGAGCCCTTGCGGGCGGCGATCATCAGATCGTCCTCGCCATCAAACAGGAACAGAAGGGCGAACGCACCGTGCAGGCGGCCAATGGTCTTGGCAGCCGCCGCGCGGGCATCAAGCCCGTCCTTCATGTAACGGGCCACCAGAAGGGCGACAGTCTCGGTATCCGTCTCGGATTCGAACGTCGCGCCGGTTGCACCAAGTTCGGCCCGCAACTCTCTGAAATTCTCGATGATTCCGTTATGGACAACGGCCACCGGTCCGGCCTTGTGGGGATGGGCGTTCTGCACCGTCGGACGGCCATGCGTGGCCCAGCGGGTGTGGCCGATGCCGGCTTTCCCGGCCAGCGGTTCGTGCACCAGAAGGTCCGAGAGGTTCACGAGCTTGCCCACGGCGCGGCGCCGGTCCAGCCGCCCGTCGTTCAGCGTGGCAATGCCTGCGCTGTCATAGCCGCGATATTCCAGCCGCTTCAGCGCCTCGACGAGGATGGGGGCCGCCTCGTGGTCCCCAAGAATGCCAACAATCCCGCACATCAGTTCTTCCCCTTCGCCGCTTTCGCAGCTTTCAATCTGTCAAAGAATTTCTTGGCAAATCCAGCCTTTACGACCTGTTGTGAACGTCCCAACGCCAGCGCGTCGTCGGGGACGTCCGCCGTGATGACCGAGCCCGAGGCCGTCATCGCCCCCGCGCCGATCTTCACCGGCGCGACCAGCATAGTGTCCGACCCGATGAAGGCATGCGCCCCGATCTCGGTCCGGTGCTTGAAGACGCCGTCGTAATTGCAGGTGATCGTGCCCGCGCCGATGTTCGTCTCCTTGCCCACCTGAGCGTCGCCCAGGTAGGTCAGGTGGCCGACCTTCACCCCCTCGTCGAGGATGGAGTTCTTGATCTCGACGAAGTTGCCGACGTGCACGTCCTCGGCCAGTTCCGCGCCGGGGCGCAGGCGGGCGAAGGGGCCGACGCTGGCGCCGCGGCTGATGTGGCAGCCCTCCAGATGGCAGAAGGCCTTGATTTCGGCACCCGATTCCACCGTGACACCGGGTCCGAAGATCACGTTTGGCCCGATGCTCGCATCGCGGCCCACCACCGTGTCCAGCGCGAAGAAGACAGTCTCCGGCGCGGTCAGGGTGACGCCGTTTTCCAGCGCCTCGGCCCGGGCGCGGGCCTGAAAGGCGGCCTCTGCCTCGGCCAGCTGGGCGCGCGTGTTCACGCCCATCGTCTCGGCCTCGTCGCAGATCACGACGCCCGCGGACAGTCCGCGCGCCCGGGCAAGTCCCACGATGTCGGTGAGGTAGTATTCGCCCGCGGCATTGTCGTTGCCCACGGCGGCAACCAGCTCGGCCAGAAGCGCAGAGTCAGCGCATAGAACGCCGCTGTTACAAAGCGTTATGGATCGTTCCTCATCTGTCGCATCTTTGAATTCCACGATCCGCTCCAGCGTCTCGCCCGAGGTGACGAGCCGCCCGTAGCGCCCCGGATCGCGCGCGGTGAAGCCCAGCACGACGACCGCGTGGCGCTGGCGCGCCGCGATCATCGATTCCAGCGTTTCGGGGCGGATGAAGGGCGTATCGCCGTAAAGGACGATCGCATCGCCGCCCGCGCCTTCGAGCGCGGGAAGGGCCTGCGCCACCGCATGGGCGGTGCCAAGCTGTTCTTCTTGCAGCACGACCTGCACGGTCTCGTCATGCGCCAGCGCCGCCGTGCGGACCTCCTCGGCGCCGTGACCCGCGACGATCACCACGCGCTCGGGCGCAAGCGCCGCCCCCGCCGTCATCGCATGTACCAGAAGCGGCGCGCCCGCGACCTTGTGCAGCACCTTCGGAAGGTCGGAGTTCATCCTTGTGCCCTGTCCTGCCGCAAGGATGATGAGGGAAATCGACATGAATACGCACCTTAACGATTATTTTCGCCGTTCTTACCGGATGATGCCGGGGCCGCAAGCCAACCCTGGATCAAAGTTCCTTACACCATGTTGCATGTCCGTTGCATGTCGGCCCGACAGCCGTCATGGTGCCCGCGACGAACGGGGGGCGGGCGATGCGCACGATGGTGTTCGATCTCGACGGGACGTTGGCCGATACCTCCGCCGATCTGATCGCGGCGGCCAACGCCTGTTTCCGCGCCCTGGGCCACGGCGATCTGCTCTCGGCAAAGGACGATGCCCTGACCGCCTTCCACGGCGGGCGCGCGATGTTGCGGCTGGGGTTCCAGCGGCTCGGGCAGGGGGATGAGGCGGACGTGGACCGCGAATACCCCCGGCTTCTTGCCCATTACGCCGCCTGCCTCGACCGCGAGACGCGGCTTTACCCGGGCGCGATGGCGGCGGTGGACCGGCTCAAGACGGCGGGCTGGCGGGTCGGCATCTGCACCAACAAGCCCGAGGCGCTGGCCGAGGATCTGCTACAAAGGCTGGGGATCAGGGGGGCCTTCGACGCGCTGATCGGCGCGGATACGCTGCCCGTGCGCAAGCCCGATCCGCTGCCGCTGACCGAGACGGTGCGGCGCTGCGGGGGCGATCCTGCCCGCGCGATCCTTCTGGGCGATACGAAAACCGACCGCGAGACGGCGCGCGCCGCCGGGGTGCCGTCGGTTCTGGTCACCTTCGGGCCCGAGGGGGCGGGGGTCGCCCGCCTTGAACCCGACGCGCTGCTGGACCATTACGACGGTCTCTACGATCTGGCCGAGCGGCTCTTGCCAGCCTGAGAAAGGACGCGATCATGGCGGATGTCTTCACCGGAAGCTTCACCCAGCAGGAGCCAATCCCCGACGACGCCATCGAGGCGGCGCTCACCGTGCTGCGCCACGGGCGGCTCCACCGCTACAACACGGCCCCCGGCGAGATCGCCGAAGTCGCGCAGCTCGAAGAGGAATTCGCCGCCGAAGTGGGGGCGAACTATGCCCTCGCCGTCGCCTCGGGCGGCTATGCGCTTGGTTGCGCGCTGCGCGCGGTCGGTGTGCAGGCGGGCCAGACGGTGCTGACCAACGGCTTCACGCTGGCCCCCGTGCCGGGCGCCATCGCAAGTCTTGGCGCGGTCCCGGTCTTCGTCGAGGTGACCGAGGATCTGGTGATCGACCTTGACGATCTGGCCGCGAAGATCGCCGCGACAGGCGCGAAGGTGCTGATGCTCAGCCATATGCGCGGCCATATCTGCGACATGGACCGGCTGATGGCTTTGTGCGACGCGGCCGGGGTCACGGTGATCGAGGATTGCGCCCATACGATGGGGGCGGCGTGGAACGGCGTGCCCTCGGGCCGGCACGGTCTCGTGGGCTGCTATTCGACACAGACCTACAAGCACATGAATTCGGGCGAAGGCGGGTTTCTCGTCACCGACGACGCGGACCTGATGGCGCGCGCCATCGTGCTGTCGGGCAGCTACATGCTTTACGCTCGCCACCGCGCCGCGCCCGGGCCGGAGGCGTTCGAGGCGCTGAAATGGGTGACGCCCAATGTCTCGGGCCGGATGGACAACCTGCGCGCGGCGATCCTGCGGCCGCAGTTGCGCCGCCTGCGCGCCCAGTGCGAGGCATGGAACGCGCGCTACCGCGTGATCGAGGACGGCCTGCGCGACACGCCCGGCCTGCGCCTGATCGTGCGGCCCGCGGCCGAATCCTATGTCGCCTCGTCCTTCCAGTTCGTGCTGCCGGACTGGGCGCCCGAGGCCGTGCAGGATGTCGTCGCCCGCTGCGCCGCGCGCGGGGTCGAGCTCAAATGGTTCGGCGCGGCGGAACCCGTGGCCTTCACCTCGCGCTACGATTCCTGGCGCTATGCCCCGGCGCAACACCTGCCGAAGACGGACAGGGTGCTGGCGGGGCTTCTGGACATGCGCCTGCCGCTGACCTTCAGCCTTGAGGATTGCGCGCTGATCGCCCGGATCATTCGCGCCGAGGTCTCATCCGTGTTCCAATCCCGTCCCTCGGCGGCCTGACCGATTTTTAGACGAACATCGTGACCCCGCGCGCGGTGCCGCCGCGGCGCAGCGGCGTCTGCATCCGCTTGACGCGACTCGTTTTCCCGGCAACAATTGAACGCATGTTCAAATAATGGCGCCGGACGCGCGCGCGGGGAGAAAGAGCCATGTTCACCGCATCTATGACCTTCGATCTGGGCGAGGATATCGCGGCGCTGCGCGACACCGTCCACCGCTGGGCGCAAGAGCGGCTGAAACCGATGGCCGCCGGGATCGACCGCGCGAACGCCTTTCCGGCCGAGCTTTGGCGCGAGATGGGCGACCTTGGCCTTCTGGGCATCACGGTCGAAGAGGAATACGGCGGCGCGGGCCTGGGCTATCTTGCGCATTCCGTCGCCATCGAAGAGATCGCGCGCGCCTCGGCCTCGGTCTCGCTCAGCTACGGGGCGCATTCGAACCTCTGCGTGAACCAGATCCGCCTCAACGGCTCGCCCGAACAGAAGCGGCACTACCTGCCGAAGCTGGTCAGCGGCCATCATGTCGGCGCGCTGGCGATGAGCGAGGCCGGCGCGGGATCGGACGTGGTGGGCATGAAACTGCGCGCCGAGAAGCGCAACGGGCACTATCTGCTGAATGGTTCGAAATACTGGATCACCAACGGCCCCGACGCCGATGTGCTGGTGGTCTATGCCAAGACCGATCCCGAGGCCGGATCGAAGGGCATCACGGCCTTCCTGATCGAAAAGGGCATGGCGGGTTTCACCCAGGGTCCGCACTTCGACAAGATGGGCATGCGGGGGTCGAACACGGGCGAACTTGTCTTCGAGGATTGCGAAGTTCCGTTCGAAAACGTCCTTGGCGAAGAGGGGCGCGGCGTGCGGGTGCTGATGTCGGGGCTCGACTACGAACGGGTGGTGCTCTCGGGCATCGGCACCGGCATCATGGCGGCCTGCCTCGACGAGGTGATGCCCTACATGCGCGAGCGCAGGCAGTTCGGCCAGCCGATCGGGAATTTCCAGCTCATGCAGGGCAAGATCGCGGACATGTACACCGCGATGAACACGGCGCGCGCCTATCTCTACGAGGTCGCCAAGGCCTGCGACCGCGGCGCGGTCACGCGGCAGGATTCGGCGGCCTGCGTCCTTTATTGCTCGGAACAGGCGATGGTGCAGGCGCATCAGGCCGTGCAGGCGATGGGCGGCGCGGGCTTTCTCAACGACTCGACCGTCAGCCGCCTGATGCGCGACGCCAAGCTGATGGAGATCGGCGCGGGCACCAGTGAGATCCGCCGGATGCTGATCGGGCGGGAACTGATGGGGGCGGGGGTGTGATGCGCCTGACCAGCCAGATCCTCCCCACCTCCGAGACCTTCCGCGCCAACCGTGCGGCGCAGGAGGCGCTGCTGGCTCGCGCGGCCGAGGCGGCGGCCCGGGCTGCGGAGGGCGGCGGCGAAAAGGCTCTTGCCCGGCACGTCGCCCGCGGCAAGCTGCCGCCGCGCGAAAGGGTGGCGGGGCTGCTCGACCCCGGGTCTCCCTTCCTCGAGATCGGCGCGACCGCCGCGCATGGCATGTATGACGGCGCGGCCCCCGGTGCGGGGCTGATCGCGGGGGTGGGCCGCGTCATGGGGCACGAGGTCATGGTGCTGGCCAACGACGCCACCGTGAAGGGCGGCACCTATTACCCGATCACGGTGAAAAAGCATCTGCGCGCGCAAGAGATCGCCGCCGAGTGTCATCTGCCCTGCATCTACCTCGTGGACTCGGGCGGCGCAAACCTGCCCAACCAGGACGAGGTCTTCCCCGACCGCGACCACTTCGGCCGGATCTTCTACAACCAGGCGCGGATGTCGGCGGCGGGGATCGCGCAGATCGCCGTTGTCATGGGCTCCTGCACCGCGGGGGGCGCCTATGTGCCCGCGATGTCCGATGTCACCATCATCGTGCGCGACCAGGGCACCATCTTCCTCGCCGGCCCGCCGCTGGTGCGCGCCGCGACGGGCGAGGTTGTCAGCGCCGAGGATCTGGGCGGTGGCGACGTGCACACGCGCCTGTCGGGCGTGGCCGATTACCTGGCCGAGGACGACGCACATGCGCTGGCCCTCGCGCGCCGCGCTGTGGGCAACCTGAACCGGGTGAAACCCCGGACGGTCGATTGGCAAGACCCCGAGCCCCCGGCCTACGACCCTGACGAGATCCTCGGGCTGGTGCCCCCGGACCTGCGCACCCCCTACGACATCCGCGAGGTGATCGCCCGCATCGTGGACGGCTCGCGGCTCGACGAGTTCAAGGCGCGCTTCGGCGAAACCCTTGTCACCGGCTTTGCCCATATCGAGGGCTGCCCGGTGGGCATCGTCGCCAACAACGGCGTCCTGTTCTCCGAAGCGGCGGTGAAGGGCGCGCATTTCGTCGAACTGTGCAGCCAGCGCGGCATCCCGCTGGTGTTCCTTCAGAACATCACGGGCTTCATGGTCGGGCGGAAATACGAAAACGAAGGCATCGCCCGACACGGCGCCAAGATGGTCACTGCCGTGGCCACGACCAATGTCCCCAAGATCACCGTCCTTGTCGGCGGCAGTTTCGGCGCGGGCAATTACGGCATGTCGGGGCGGGCCTATTCGCCCCGCTTCCTCTGGACCTGGCCCAATTCCCGCATCGCGGTGATGGGGGGCGAACAGGCGGCAGGCGTTCTTGCCACCGTGAAGCGCGAGGGGATCGAACGCGCGGGCGGCAGCTGGAGTCCCGAGGACGAGGCCGCCTTCAAGCGCCCCACGATCGAGATGTTCGACCGCCAGTCCGACCCGCTCTACGCCTCGGCCCGGCTCTGGGACGACGGCATCGTCGATCCGCGCAAGACCCGCGCCACGCTGGCGCTGAGCCTCTCGGCCAGCCTCAACGCGCCGATCGAACCGACGCGCTTCGGCGTGTTCCGGATGTAACTTTCTATGCCTCCGGCGGGGATATTTGAGGACAGAAAATGAGGCAGGCCTTTTCCATTTTCTGTCCTCAAATATCCCCGGGGGTCCGGGGGCAGGCAGCCCCCGGCCGCGCCGCCCGAGAAGGAACCACGCCATGTTCGCCAAGATCCTGATCGCCAACCGCGGCGAGATCGCCTGCCGGGTGATCGACAGTTGCCGCAAGCTCGGCGTCGCCACCGTCGCGGTTTATTCCGACGCCGACCGCGAGGCCCGCCACGTCGCCATGGCCGACGAGGCGGTCTGCATCGGCCCGCCCGCGCCGGGCGAAAGCTACCTTTGCGGCGACCGGATCATCGAGGTGGCCCTTGCGATTGGGGCGGAGGCGATCCATCCGGGCTACGGCTTCCTGTCGGAAAACCCCGATTTCGTCGAGGCGGTGGAGGCGGCGGGCCTCACCTTCATCGGCCCCTCGGCCCGCGCGATCCGGGCGATGGGGCTGAAGGATGCCGCCAAGCGCCTGATGGCCGGGGCGGGCGTGCCGGTCGTGCCGGGGCACGACGGGCCGGACCAGTCGCCCGATCTTCTGGCCGAGGCGGCCGCGCGGATCGGCTATCCGGTGCTGATCAAGGCGGTAGCGGGCGGCGGCGGCAAGGGGATGCGGCTCGTGGCGCGGGCGGAGGAGTTTGCCGACGCGCTGGCCGCGGCCAAGGGGGAGGCGCGCGGCGCCTTTGGCAATGACGCCGTGCTGATCGAGAAATACATCTCGGCCCCTCGCCATATCGAGGTGCAGGTCTTCGGCGACGGCCACCGGGCTGTCCATCTTTTCGAACGCGACTGCTCGCTTCAGCGGCGGCACCAGAAGGTGATCGAGGAAGCCCCCGCACCGGGGATGACGGACGAGATGCGCGCGGCCATGGGGGCGGCGGCGGTGCGCGCGGCAGAGGCCATCGGCTACAGCGGCGCGGGCACGGTGGAGTTCATCGTCGATGGCTCGGACGGGCTCAGCCCCGACCGCTTCTGGTTCATGGAGATGAACACCCGCCTTCAGGTCGAACATCCGGTGACCGAGGCGATCACCGGGGTCGATCTTGTCGAATGGCAGCTTCGCGTCGCGGCCGGAGAGGGGTTGCCCGCGCAGCAGGCCGACCTGGCGATCCGCGGCCATGCTTTCGAGGCGCGCCTTTACGCCGAGGACGTGCCCGCGGGTTTCCTGCCCGCGACGGGGCGGCTGGCGCATCTGGCCTTCGCGCCCGACTGCCGGGTGGAAACCGGGGTGCGGCCGGGCGATGCGATCAGCCCCTGGTATGACCCGATGATCGCCAAGATCGTCGTGCATGGGCCCACGCGGGGGGCGGCGCTGCGCCGTCTGTCCCGCGCGCTGGAGGGGACCGAGGTCGCAGGCACCGTGACCAACCTTGCCTTCCTTGGCGCGCTGGCCCGCCACCCGGGCTTCTTGCGCGGCGAGGTCGATACCGGCCTGATCGCCCGCGATCTCGCGGGGCTCACGGCCGTGAAGCCCCCGCGCCGGGCGGCCGTGGTCGCGGCCTGTCTCGCGGCGGCGGGGCTTTGGGAACAGGCGCCTTGGGAGGCGGGCTTTACCCTCTGGGCGCCGCTGCCGCGCCCGCTCGTGCTGTCGCGCGACGGGGACGACATCCCCGCCGTCCTGCGGGTCGAGGGGCCGGACCGGGTGCGCGTGACGCTGGGCGATGCCGAAAGCCTTGCCGAGCGGCGCGGGGGCCAATGGTGGGTCGATGGCGCGAAGGCGCCGGCGCGGGTCGAAACGCTTCCCGGTCAGGTCGTCGTCTTCGACGGCGCGGCGCAGGTCTTCGGCCTTCCCGATCCGCTCGACCGGGACACGGGCGCGGGGCCGGGGGCGGATGTGACGCTTGCGCCGATGCCGGGGCAGGTGAAGGCGGTGTTCGTCGCGTCCGGGCAGGGCGTGGCGAAAGGCGACCGGCTCGCGATCCTCGAGGCGATGAAGATGGAACACACCCTGACCGCCCCGCGCGACGGTGTGGTGGCCGAAGTGCTGGTGGCCGAGGGCGCGCAGGTCGAGGCCGGCGCGGCCCTCGTCCGGCTGGAGGAGGAGGCGCCATGATCCGGCTGCATCACGTGCCGCAGGCGCGGTCCTTCCGCATCCTGTGGCTGCTCGAGGAGATGGGCGAGACTTTCGAGGTCGCGATCCATTCCTTCTTCGACCGCTCGCTTCGGTCGGACGACTACCTTGCGCTTTCGCCCGCGGGCCGGGTGCCCGCGCTGGAGGTGGATGGGCAGGTCCTCTTTGAAAGCGGGGCGATCACCGAATGGCTTTGCGAGACGCGCGCGCCCGATCTGGGCCGCGCCCCCGGCGCGCCGGAGCGGGCGGAATGGCTGGAATGGCTCCACTTTGCCGAGACGGCGGGCCAGCACCTCGCCGCGCTGACCCAGCAGCATATCGTGCTGCGCGAGGACTGGATGCGCAGCCCCACGGTCATGCGGCTTGAGGCGATGCGGCTGGCGCGGGTGCTGGCGGTGGCGGACAGGGTCCTTCAGGGCCATGACTGGCTGCTGCCCTCGGGCTTTTCCGCCGTCGATGTGGCGATGGGATATTCGGCCCTCACGGCGCGGCGCTTCGTGCGGCTGGACGATCTGCCCGCGCTGGCGGGCTGGCTCGACCGGATCGCGGCGCGGCCGGCCTATCAGCGGGCGCAGGCGCGGGACGGCGCGGCGCAGGTCTATACGCGCGATTTCTACGAGGTGCCCGATGACGGAGCGCGCTGAGATTTTCGAGGTGGGCCCCCGCGACGGCTTGCAGAACGAGGCTCGGCCGATCCCTACGGCGGGGAAGATCGCGCTCATCGACCTTCTGTCGCGCGCGGGCTTCCGGCGGATCGAGGTGGCGAGCTTCGTGTCTCCCAGATGGGTGCCGCAGATGGCTGACAGCGCCGACGTGCTGGCCGGCATCGCCCGCGCGCCCGGCGTGCGGTACGCGGCCCTCGTGCCAAACATGAAGGGCTTCGAGGGGGCGCTCGCGGCCCGCGCGGACGAGATCGCGGTCTTCGCCTCCGCCTCCGAAGGGTTTTCGCACGCGAACCTGAACTGCACCATCGCGGAAAGCCTCGAACGGTTCCGCCCGGTGATGGAGGCCGCGGCCGAGGTCGGGCTGCCGGTCCGGGGCTATGTCTCCTGCGTGACCGATTGCCCCTTCGACGGGCCGACGCCGCCCGCCTCGGTCGCCCGCGTCGCGGCCGCGCTGGCCGGGATGGGGGTTTATGAGGTGAGCCTTGGCGACACCATCGGCCATGGCCGCCCCGAGACGGTCCGGGCCATGCTTCGGGCCGTGCTGGCGGAGCTTCCGGCCGAGCGGCTGGCGGGCCATTTCCACGACACCGGGGGCCGGGCGCTTGCCAATATCGAGACCTCGCTCGACCTTGGGCTGCGGGTCTTCGATGCGGCCGTGGGGGGCTTGGGGGGCTGTCCCTATGCGCCGGGCGCGCCGGGGAACGTGGCGACCGAGGCGGTCGCGGCGCGGCTTGGCGCATTGGGGTTGGACACCGGGCTGGACGCGGCGGTGCTGGCCGAAGCGGCGGTGACGGCACGAAAGCTGCGGGCGGGGTAACGATTTTTCGACGAAAAATCGGGAAAGGGTGACGGGCGATGGACGAGACGATCAGGATCGCGGTCGATGACCGGGGCGTGGCGCGGCTGACGCTTTCACGCGTGGAGAAGCACAACGCCCTCGATGCGCGGATGATGGACGAGCTGACGGCGGCGGCCGACCGGCTCGGCCGCGATCCGGCGGTGCGGGTGGTGGTGCTGACCGGGGCGGGCGACAGCTTCTGTGCGGGGGGCGATCTCGCGTGGATGCGGGCGCAGTTCGACGCGGACGACGCTGGCCGCGCGGCCGAGGCGCGGCGCCTTGCGGGCATGCTTCAGGCGCTCAACACCCTGCCCAAGCCCCTCATCGGGCGGGTGCAGGGGCAGGCCTTCGGCGGCGGCATCGGTCTCATGGCGGTCTGCGACGTGGCGATCGGCGTCGCCTCTGCCCGCTTCGCGCTGACCGAGACGCGGCTCGGTCTGATCCCGGCCACCATCGGGCCCTATGTCGTCGCGCGCATGGGCGAGGCGATGGCGCGGCGCGTCTTCATGTCGGGCCGTCGCTTCGATGCGGCCGAGGCCGTCACGCTGGGCCTGCTGGCCCGTGCGGTCACGGCCGAGGATCTCGACGCGGCCGTCGAGGCGGAGGTCGCGCCCTATCTTGCCTGCGCGCCGGGCGCGGTGGCCGAGGCGAAGGCGCTGGCCCGCCGTCTTGGTCCCGCGATTGACGAAAGCGTGATCGCCCTGACCATCGAGGCGCTGACCCGGCGCTGGCAGAGCCCCGAGGCGCAGGAGGGAATCGCCGCCTTCTTCGAAAAGCGCAAGCCGGATTGGCTTATCTGAGTCGCGTTTGCCCGCACATTCCCTGCGCTTGCCGCCTCGCCGCGCTGCATCGCGGCGTTTGCGCTCGCGTCATTTGCACACCTTTGTATGCAACGCCTTGAAAGCAGGCCGGTCCGCCATACGATTTGGCGCGCCTTCGGTTGACCCCGCCAAGGTCGGGGAGTAAACGAAGCGCAGCCAACCAGACCGCGCGCCAGACGCGGAGCGAAGGAGCCGACCGTGGACCATCTGCTGAGGGATTACCTTCCCATTCTGATCTTTCTGGCGATGGCGGTGGCGCTTGGGCTGATCCTCATCCTTGCTGCCGCCGTGATCGCCGTCCGCAACCCGGACCCGGAAAAGGTCTCGGCCTATGAATGCGGCTTCAACGCCTTCGACGATGCGCGGATGAAGTTCGACGTGCGCTTCTACCTCGTGTCGATCCTGTTCATCATCTTCGACCTCGAAGTGGCGTTCCTGTTCCCCTGGGCGGTTGCCTTCGGGGCGCTGAGCACGGTGGCGTTCTGGGCGATGATGATCTTCCTCGCGGTGCTGACCGTGGGCTTTGCATACGAATGGAAGAAGGGGGCGCTGGAATGGGAGTGATGACCGGGGCGAATACCGCCGGCGCGGATCGCGAAGTCGCCACGCAGGCGCTGAACCGCGAGCTGCAGGACAAGGGCTTCCTGCTGACCTCGACCGAAGACATCATCAACTGGGCGCGCACGGGCTCGCTGCACTGGATGACCTTCGGTCTGGCCTGCTGCGCGGTCGAGATGATCCATGTGGCCATGCCGCGCTATGACGTGGAACGCTTCGGCACCGCGCCGCGCGCCAGCCCGCGGCAGTCGGACCTGATGATCGTCGCGGGCACGCTGACCAACAAGATGGCGCCCGCGCTGCGCAAGGTTTACGACCAGATGCCCGAGCCGCGCTACGTGATCTCGATGGGCTCCTGCGCGAATGGCGGCGGCTATTACCATTACAGCTATTCCGTCGTGCGCGGCTGCGACCGCGTCGTGCCGGTCGATGTCTATGTGCCGGGCTGCCCGCCCACGGCCGAGGCGCTGCTGTATGGCATTCTGCAATTGCAGCGGAAGATCCGCCGCACCGGCACCCTGACCCGCTGAGGAGGCACCATGTCCGAAGCCCTTGCCGAGCTTGGCGCGAAGATCCGCGACGCCCGTCCGCAGATGGTCAGCGGTTCGTCGGTCGCCTTTGGCGAACTGACCCTGACCGCCGCGGCGGATGCGATCCCCGATCTTCTCGACTATCTGAAGACCGATCCCGCCTGCCGGTTTTCGACGCTGGTCGATATCACCGCGGTGGACCACCCCGAGCGCCCCAAGCGCTTCGATGTCGTCTATCACCTGCTGTCGATGTATAAGAACCACCGCATCCGCATCAAGGTGGCGGTGGACGAGGACGAGATGGTGCCGAGCGCCATCGGCGTCCATGCCTCGGCCAACTGGTTCGAGCGGGAAGTGTTCGACATGTTCGGCATCATCTTCTCGGGCCATCCGGACCTGCGCCGCATCCTGACCGACTACGGCTTCCGCGGCCATCCGCTGCGCAAGGACTTCCCGACCACGGGCTATGTCGAGGTGCGCTATGACGAAGAGCAGAAACGCGTCGTGTATGAACCCGTGAAGCTCGTGCAGGAATACCGGCAGTTCGACTTCATGAGCCCGTGGGAAGGGGCGAACTACATCCTTCCGGGCGACGAGCGCGGGGACAAGGCGTGAGCGGCGGCGGGGCGGCCCGAGGCATGCCCCAGGGTGCAGGAAGCGCCACGCCGAGATGGGATAACCGACCCTTGGCCGATGCCGGTTTCCGGCGGGCCAACCTTCAGGGGGTGTGAGAGATGGACGGCAACTTCGACGACAAGCTGACCGGCGAACAGCAGATCCGGAACTTCAACATCAACTTCGGGCCTCAGCACCCGGCCGCGCACGGCGTGCTGCGGATGGTGCTGGAGCTTGACGGCGAGATCGTGGAGCGCTGCGACCCGCATATCGGCCTGCTGCACCGCGGGACCGAGAAGCTGATGGAAAGCCGCACCTTCCTGCA
>JAGWVA010000007.1 GCA_028875855.1 Paracoccaceae bacterium | reverse complement strand
TGCGAGGCACTTCGGGTCCGGTGCTGCATCTTCACGGCGAACATGTCAGCGGCGATCTGGCCGCGCTTCTGGGCCACGAGGGTCCCCGCGTCCTGTCGCGCGTCGTCTATCGCCAGATCGCCCGCCCGCTGACACCAGAGGCCCGGGCCGCCCTTGGCGGCGCGCGTCCCGTGCTGGCGCCCGTCTTTTCGCGCCGCACGGCGGACCTGCTGCGGGCAGAGCTGCCGCAAATCCATGCGCCGCTGTGCGTTGTGGCGATCAGCCTCGCCGTTTCAGAGATTTTTCAGGGGCTTGTCTGCGTGAATTCGCTGGTCGCCGCGCGGCCGGACCATGCGGCGATGATCGAAACGGTTGCAGAACGACTTGCCGCAGGCCCTTCTGCTTGAGGGGGGCTGGTCCGCAGTCTAGACTTCGCCAGCAGCGCCCCCGCTGACGGTGTGACGAATGTGAGGAGCAGAGCCGATGGCCGGAACCAGAAAGCCGAAGGAAACGCCGGAGGATCAGCCCAAGGCCGAGACGGAAGGCCAAGCGACCGAGGCGCAGACGGAAGCGGCCGGGGAACCCGAGGTGTCCGAGGCCGCGGTAGCGGAAGAGCCCGCCGCCGAACCTGTGGCCGCGGACCCGGTGCCGGAGACCGTGGAACCCCCGCCTGCCCCGCAGCCGCCAGAGGAGCAACCGGCCCCCAAACGCGGCGGCGGCTGGATCGGCCCGATCCTTGGCGGCGTGATCGCGGCCGGGATCGGCTTTGGCGCGGCGCATTACGTCGTGCCGCAAGGCTGGCCGCTTGGACCGGCCCCGCACCAGCTTGACGCGCTGAACCAGCGCCTTGCGGCTGATGAGGCGGCGCTCAAGGCGGCGACGGCCGAGCGCGAGTCGCTCAAATCCGCGCTGACGTCGGCGCAGGGGGCCGCGGCCTCTCTCGACGCGCGTCTCAAGACGGCCGAGGATCAGGCCGGGGCCGCGGCCACGCAGGTCGATGCCCTGAAGGCGCAGATTTCCGCGCTGCAAAAGGACATCGCCGGTCTGGACGACCGCGTGACCAAGCTCGAGGCGCGGCCCATCGCGGCAGCCGGTGCCGCGGGGTCGTCGGATGCAACCGCTGTTCTGACCGCGCTCAGGGCCCAGATCGCGGATCAGCAAAAGGCGAATGCCGATCTGGCCTATCAGGTCAAGGCGCTGTCGGACAAGGCGAACGCCCGGATTGATGCCGCCGAACAGGAGGCCAAGGCCGCCAAGGCGCAGGCCGAGGCGACATCGCAAGCCGCGCTGGCGCAGGCCGCGCTGACCCGGGTGCAGACCGCGATCGATCTTGGCGGGCCGTTCGAGGGGCCGCTGTCCGCGCTTGCGGCGCAGGGTGTGACCGTGCCCGACGCGCTGTCGTCGGTTGCCGCAAAGGGCGTCGTGACGCAGGCGGCGCTTCAATCGCAGTTCGCCCCGGCCGCGCGCGTGGCGCTCGAGGCTTCGATCAAGGCGACGATGGGTGACGGGATCGGCAGTCGGCTGATGGCTTTCCTGCGCACACAGACCGGGCTGCACTCGCTCAAGCCGCGGAAGGGCAACGACCCCGACGCCATCCTGTCGCGCGCCGAGGCGGACGTATCGAACGCCGATCTTTCCGCCGCGCTGAAAGAGATCGCCACGCTTCCCCCGGCCGGGCAGACCGCGATGCAGGACTGGACGGCCAAGGCCAAGGCGCGGCTTGCTGCCGTCGATGCCATGACGGCACTGGCCCAGACGGTCGGCAAGAAGTGAGGATAGGGGCATGATCTGGTCGCTTGCGAAAATCCTTGCCTTCATCGTCATCGTCGTCGCGCTGACCTTCGGGGCTGCCTTCCTGCTTCAGATGGGCGGGCACCTGAACATCGCCTTTCAAGGGTGGGAGGTCACGCTTGGCCCCGTGCAGGCCCTTGTGGCGCTGATCCTCTTTGCCGCGCTGGTCGTGATCGTGCTGCGGCTTCTGGGGCTGCTCGTCGCGGTGATCCGCTTCCTGACGGGCGACGAGACCGCGATCTCGCGCCATTTCGTGCGCAACCGCGAGCGCAAGGGCTACAACGCGCTGGCCGAGGGGATGCTGGCCATCGCTTCGGGCGAGCCGCGCAAGGCGATGAGTGCTGCACAAAGGGCCGAGCGGCTTCTGGGCCGACCGGAACTGACCACGCTGGTTGCGGCGCAGGCTGCGGAACTGTCGGGCGATACCGCCAAGGCGACCGAGGCCTACAAGCGGCTTCTGACCGACGACCGCACCCGTTTCGTGGGCGTGCGCGGTATCCTCAAGCAGAAGCTTGCCGAGGGCGATACCGAGACCGCGCTCAAGCTGGCCGAGCGCGCCTTTGCCCTGAAGCCGCGGCATGAGGAGATGCAGGACACGCTGCTGCACCTTCAGGCGGGCGCCGCCGATTGGAGCGGGGCGCGCAAGACGCTGGCGGCAAAGCGGCAGGCGGGCAACCTGCCCCGCGACGTCCACCGCCGCCGCGATGCGGTTCTGGCGCTGGAAGAGGCGAAGGCGCTCGAGGCCGCCGGAAAGGACAGCGCCGCGCGCGATGCCGCCATCGCCGCGAACCGCGAATCGCCTGACCTTGTGCCCGCCGCCGCCATGGCCGCCCGCGCCCATATCGCCGCCGGCAGTCCCCGTGCCGCCGCCAAGGTGCTGCGCAAGGCGTGGGAATCGGCGCCGCACCCCGAGCTTGCCGCCGCCTTTGCCGAGATCGCGCCGACCGAGACCCCGGCCGAGCGGCTGAAGCGCTTCCGTTTTCTGACCGACATCCGCCCGACGGATGAGGAGACCAAGCTGCTGATGGCCGAACTGAACCTTGCGGCCGAGGATTTCGCGGGCGCCCGCCGCGCTCTGGGCGATCTGCCGCAGACCCATCCCACGGCCCGCGCGCTGGCGCTGATGGCCGCGATCGAGCGGGGCGAAGGCTCGGACGATGCGGTGGTCCGCGGCTGGCTGACACGGGCGCTGACCGCCTCGCGCGGGCCGCAGTGGATCTGCGACAAATGCAGCACCGCCCAGCCCGAATGGCACCCCGTCTGCCCGTCCTGCGGCGGCTTCGACACGCTGTCCTGGCGCGAACCGCCGCTGGCCGAGGCCACCCGGCCGGGCGCGGAATTCCTGCCCCTGATCGTCGGAACGCCGGGAAAAATGGAGGAAAAGCCAGAGGTTGCCGAGGCCGAGATCGTCACCGACGAGGCCGCGCAGAAAGCCGCAAATTAGGGCTATACCTCCTGCCGGGAGGATGCTATTAGCCCGCCACCTTAGCCGGTGTAGCTCAGCTGGTAGAGCACGTCATTCGTAATGATGGGGTCGGGGGTTCGAGTCCCTTCACCGGCACCACCACGCCTTTTGCAACGTGGTGACATTCCCTCCGCACAACGATGGCGTCAGATCAACGACGGCCGAAAAGCCTGCGTCTAGAATCACCATCGTCATTGCCGCACGCCCTCCGCGCCGACGGAGGGGGCGTTGCGTTGCGTATGACGGTTTCGGGATGACGCATCCGGGAGGCGGTCGTGGGACACGAGGGCGGGACGGAACGGCCGGGGCGCTTGCGGCGCGGGCGCAGCGGGCGGACGGCGGTGATCGCGGCGCTGATCCTGTTGATCGTCGTTGCGGCGGTCCTGTGGTGGCAGCGTCAGCCGGTCGGCGCGGTGCGGTTCCAGACCGCCGATGCGGGTCAGGGCGCGGTGGAACGGACGGTGTCGGCCACAGGCACGGTAAACCCGGTCCTGACTGTCACCGTCGGCTCTTACGTTTCGGGTGTCATCGCCAAGGTTCTTTGCGATTTCAATGACATGGTGAAAGAGGGTCAGATCTGCGCCCAGATCGACGACCGGACCTACCAAAGCGCCGTCGCGCAGGCGCGGGCCAATCTCGACCTCGGTCGCGCGCAACTGTCCAAGGATCAGGCGGCGCTGGCCTATGCCAAGGCGAACTACGACCGCAACCAGCGGATGGCGCTTACCAACACCGTCTCGCAGGATGCGGCAGAACTTGCCAAGAGCACCTACGATCAGGCCTTGGCGCAGATCGCCGTCGATCAGGCGACCATCGAACAGCGGCAGGCGGCGCTGGATGCGGCAAAGATCAACCTCGATTACACGCAGATCCGCTCGCCCGTGGCGGGCACGGTCATCCTGCGCAACGTGACGGCGGGGCAGACGGTCGCGGCCAGCCTGCAGACGCCGACCCTGTTCCTGATCGCGCAGAACCTTCAGCAGATGCAGGTGGATGCCAATGTCAGCGAAAGCGACATCGGTCAGGTCAGGGCGGGCGAGGATGCGAGCTTCACGGTGAACGCCTTTCCGGGCCGCACGTTCCACGGCACGGTGCGGCAGGTCCGCCAGTCGCCGCAATCGGTGCAGAACGTCATCACTTACGATGTCATCATCGCGGTCGCCAATCCCGACCTCGCGCTGAAGCCGGGGATGACGGCGGCGGCGAAGATCGTCGTGGCCAGCCGAAAGGATGTGCTGCGGGTGCCGTCGCGGGCGCTGCGGTATCAGCCGTCGGCCGCGGCGCTTGCGCAGATCGGACAGATCGAGCCACCCGCAAAGGGGCGCGCGCGGCTCTACGTCGTCAGGGACGGCCGTCCGGTGGCGGTCGACCTGGAGACAGGTCTGGATGACGGCACCTGGACCGAAGTCACCGGCGGCGGGCTGGCAGCCGGGGACAAGGTGATCCTGGGCGAGGGGACGGCGTCATCGACCAGCCGCAGCGCCGCCCTGTCGCGCAATCTCGGGTTTCACCCATGACCGCGACGGCTCCTCCGCTGATCGAGGTCGAGGGCGTCACCCGCCTTTACCGGATGGGCGATACAGAGGTGCAGGCCCTGCGCGGTGTGACGCTGACCATTCGCCCGGGCGAATTCGTGGCGATCATGGGCGCCTCGGGCTCGGGGAAATCGACGCTGATGGCGATCCTCGGCTGTCTCGACCGACCCAGTGCCGGCCGCTACCGGTTCGAGGGCCGCGACGTCTCGCATCTGTCCGACAGCGAGCTGGCCGAGATCCGCCGCCAGCGACTGGGCTTCGTGTTTCAAAGCTTCAACCTGCTGCCGCGCACCTCGGCGCTGGAAAACGTCGCGCTGCCGCTGATCTACGGGCGCAGCGGCTCCGGCGGGCGCGCGGGGCGGCAGGAGCGGGCGCGCCGGGCGCTTGCGCTCGTGGGTCTGGAAACGCGGGAGGAGAACACGCCGGGCCAGTTGTCCGGCGGGCAGCAGCAGCGCGTCGCCATCGCCCGGGCGCTGATCAACCGGCCTGGGCTTCTGCTGGCCGACGAGCCGACCGGCAACCTCGATACCCGTAACACGGCCGAGATCATGGAGACGCTCGTCCGTCTCAACCGCGAGAGCGGCGTGACCGTGGTCGTCGTCACGCATGAGCCCGAAGTCGCGGCCCATGCCGGGCGCACCATCACCATGCGCGACGGCGTCGTGGTCGCCGACAGCGGAGAGACCTCGCCCGACATTGCGCCCGCTGCCGCCCCGGACCGGACGCCGGGGCAGGAGACGCAGGGGCCATGGGCCTTTGCCGCGATGATCCTGTCCGTTGCGATGCAGTCGATCCTGCGGAACGCGGCGCGGTCCTTCCTGACGATGCTGGGCATCTTCATCGGGGTCGGCGCGCTGATCGCCATGGTCGCCGTCGGTCAGGGGGCCTCGCAGGCGGTGCAGAAGCGGATCGCGAGCCTCGGAACGAACCTGATCGTGGTGCAGCCGGGCGCGAGTTCCGCGGGCGGGGCGCGCGCGGGCTTCGGCAGCGCCTCGACGCTGACGGTCGAGGATGCGAATGCCATCCGCGACGAGGCTCCGGCGGTCGCCTCGGTCAGTTACCTGATCCGGCAGGGCGGGCAGGTCATCTATGGCGACCAGAACTGGCAGACGACGATACAGGGCGTGAGCCTCGATTACCCGTCGGTGACGAACTGGACGATTGCGCAGGGCAGGGGCTTCACACAGGCCGACATGGATCAGGCGGCAAGCGTCGTGCTGATCGGGCAGACCGTCTATGCCCAGCTCTTCGCCCCAACCGAAAATCCCATCGGCGCGCAGATCCGGGTGAAGGGCACCACAATGCAGGTGGTGGGCCTTTTGGGGTCGAAAGGGCAGACCGGCTTCGGCATGGATCAGGACGACGTGGTGATGATCCCCTACACCACCGCGCAGCGCCGCGTTCTGGGGGCCGCGGCCCCCAGCAGCGCGCAGGTGCCCATCGGCTGGATCTATCCCGCGCCGCCCAACCCCTTCGACCTGCCGCCCCGGCTTCTGGGATATGTGAACCAGATCTACGTGCAGGCGGTCAGCGGCGACAAGGTGCAGGCCGCGGTGGATCAGGCGACCGCGACACTGACCCGGATGCACAACATCCGGCCCGGCACGCCGGCCGACTTCTCGATCCGCAACCTCAGCCAGATTGCCGATGCGGCGCAGGGGTCGAGCGAGATCTTCGCCCTTCTGCTGGCGGCTGTCGCCTCGATCTCGCTGGTCGTGGGGGGCATCGGGATCATGAACATCCTGCTCGTCTCGGTCACCGCCCGCACGCGCGAGATCGGGTTGCGCATGGCGATCGGCGCGCGGCGCGTGCAGGTCTTGTTGCAGTTCCTGATGGAAGCCGTGCTGCTGTCGGCGATCGGCGGCGGGGCAGGGGTGGTCATGGGGCTTGTCGCCTCGCTCGTCATTTCGCGCGTGGCGGGCTGGCCGGCGCCGGTCTCGGTCGCTGCCGTCACGGGCGGCTTCCTGTTTTCGGCCGCGATCGGCGTCTTCTTCGGCTATTACCCGGCGCAGAAGGCCGCCCGGCTCGATCCGATCGAGGCGCTGCGCTACGAGTGACCGACGGATGGCGCCGCTAGGGCTGTGAAAGCTCCCGGTTTCCGGCCATCCGCTTGACCCTTGGCCACCCAAAGGCTAGGCGAAGCGGGACATCTCACGGAGCGGCCCAATGAGCAATCCTTCCCTTCTGATCCTTCCCGGCGACGGCATCGGCCCCGAGGTCATGGCCGAGGTCCGCCGCATCATCGACTGGCTTGGCGCCAAGCGCGGCGTTACCTTCGACGTGTCCGAAGACCTCGTGGGCGGCTGCGCCTACGACAAGTATGGCACGCCGCTGCATGACGACACGATGGCCAAGGCGCAGGAAGTGGATGCCGTGCTGCTGGGCGCCGTGGGCGGGCCGCAATACGACAACCTCGACTTCAGCGTGAAACCGGAACGCGGCCTGCTGCGCCTGCGCAAGGAGATGGACCTTTACGCCAACCTGCGCCCGGCCCAGTGCTTCGACGCGCTGGCCGATTTCTCGTCGCTGAAAAAGGACGTGGTGGCCGGTCTCGACATCATGATCGTGCGCGAGCTGACCGGCGGCGTCTATTTCGGCGAACCGCGCGGCATCTTCAAGGAAGGCAACGAGCGCGTGGGGATCAACACCCAACGCTACACCGAAAGCGAGATCGAGCGCGTCGCGCGGTCGGCCTTCGAACTGGCCCGCAAGCGCAACAACAAGGTCTGCTCGATGGAGAAGGCCAACGTGATGGAATCGGGCGTCCTGTGGCGCGAGGTGGTGCAGAAGATCCGCGATACCGAATATCCCGACGTGGCCCTGTCGCACATGTATGCCGACAACGGCGCCATGCAGCTTGTGCGCTGGCCCAAGCAGTTCGACGTGATCGTGACCGACAACCTGTTCGGCGACATCCTGTCCGACTGCGCCGCGATGCTGACCGGGTCGCTGGGGATGCTGCCGTCGGCCAGCCTTGGCGCGCCGATGGCGAACGGCCGGCCCAAGGCGCTTTATGAGCCGGTGCACGGCTCGGCGCCCGACATCGCGGGGCAGGGCAAGGCCAACCCGATCGCCTGCATCCTGAGCTTCGCCATGGCGCTGCGCTATTCCTTCGACATGGGCGAGGATGCGACGCGGATCGAACAGGCGGTGGAAAAGGTGCTGGCCGATGGCGTGCGCACCGCGGACCTGATGGGCCCCGAAGGCGGCGTGCCGGTCTCGACCTCGGGCATGGGCGACGCGATCCTCGCCGCGCTGGACGCAAGCCTGTAAGCGCGATCACATCTGCGAAAGGCCGGGCCGCCGTGCCCGGCCTTTTTGCTGCGCGCGGCGGGGGCGGCTCTGGGCATTGCCGGGCGTTGGGGCTAACACTGGACGCAGGAACCACGGACAGCCCGCCGCCATGCGCATGAATTCCAACATACAAGGGGTGCTTTTCGCGCTTCTGGGCTTTGCCCTGTTTTCCACGCATGACGCGGTGATCAAGCATCTGGGCGGGTCCTATACCGCGTTTCAGATCATCTTCTTTCGCACGCTGCTGAGCTTTCCGCTGGTCACTGTCCTGCTCATGCAGGACCGGACCGATGCCAACCTGCGCCCGCGCCATCCCTGGTGGATAACGCTTCGGACCGGTTCGGACATGCTGGCGGGTGCGGGGGCGTTCTATGCGTTCTCGGTCCTGCCGCTCGCGCAGGTCTATGCGATGCTCTTTGCCTCGCCGCTGCTGATCACGATCCTGGCCGTCCCGATCCTGGGCGAGCGGGTGCGCCTGCGCCGCGGGCTTGCGGTGATCGTCGGCCTGATCGGCGTGCTGATCGTGCTGCGCCCGGGGGCCATGCCGATCAGCCTTGGCCATCTGGCGGCCCTCGCCTCGGCCCTGGGCGGGGCGACCTCGTCGATCGTCGCGCGCAAGATCGGGCACGAGGAACGCAGCGCGGTGATCCTGCTCTACCCGATGATGGCGAACTTCGTCGTGATGGGGGCGCTGATGCCCTTCGTCTATGTGCCGATGCCAGTGATCGACTTCGGCGGCATGACGGTTGTCGCGCTCTTCGCCATCGTGGCCGGCCTGTGCATCATCGTGGCCTACCGCAAGGCCGAGGCGGTGATCGTTGCCCCGATGCAGTATTCGCAGATCCTCTGGGCGGCCTTCTACGGCTACCTGTTCTTCCACGAGTCGATCGACGGCTATACCGCGCTCGGGATTGTCGTGATCGTCGCAAGCGGTCTTTACATCGTGTTCCGCGAAAGCACGTCGAACGCGTCCGAGAACCGGCCCGTTTCGCACATCCGGGCGCGGCCGGATGCCGGGCCGGGAACGCGTCTGTCCACGCTCTTTGGCCGTCCGCGAAACGCGGATTGACCCTCTTGCAAATCCCGGCGCGACCCGGTAACTCCCCCCCACGGTCGGAGTGTAGCGCAGTCTGGTAGCGCACCTGCTTCGGGAGCAGGGGGTCGGAGGTTCGAATCCTCTCACTCCGACCAATTCACGGACATGAATCGCGCCTTGACGACTGCCCCCGCGGGGACGACGGTCGTGCAGCCTCAAGGCGTGGGCGCAGGGCAGGCGCAGCCTTGGGGATTCATTTATCCTTTGCCTGCAACGCCTTGCTCCATTCGTTCAACAACATCTCGTGGAACCGCTCGGCCGCTGGCGACAGGGACCCGTTCCGGCGGCGGATGATGCCGATCGTGCGCGAGACCGTGGGTTCGATCACCGGCCGCGTCATGAGGATCGGGTGTTCGTCGATGGGCGTGGCCATTCGCGGCAGGATCGCGATTCCCAGCCCGGCTTCGACAAGACCCAGCGAGGTCGAGAGATGCGTCACCTCGTATTTCCAGTCCAGCCGGACGTTGACGCGCCCAAGCGCTGCGTCCAGAAGCAGCCGGTTCGCGCTCGATCTGTGGACCGATATGATCTCTTCGCCGCCAAGGTCCTGCCAACGCACCGCCTTGCGCCGCATCAGCCGATGGTCCCGGCGGGCCGCAAGGACAAACGGGTCTTCGGCAAGCGGAAGGAAGTCGAGGTCCGAGTTCGACGTGCCGATCAGGCTGATGCCGAATTCCACCTCGCCCGCCGCGACCGCGTCGATGCACTGGTTCGCGGGAAGGTCCATGACCCGAAAGCGTATCCTCGGGTGCCGGAGCGAGAAGCGGCGGATCACCTCGGGCAGGAAGTAGAAGGCGGCGGTGGGGATGCAGGCGATCGAGATCAGGCTTGATCCCGACTGTCCCAGATCGCCGTAGGAAAACAGCGTGCCGTCGAAATCTTCCAGCAGGCGCCGGATGCGCGGCGCGATCTCGCGCCCCATGGCCGTGGGCGTGACGCGACGGGTCGTGCGTTCGAAGAACTCGCCGCCGAAGGTCTGTTCCAGCTTGCGGATGCGCCGCGACAGGGCGGGCTGCGACAGGTTCAGCATTTCGGCCGCCCGGTGAAAATTACCCAGTTCCAGCACCAGCAGGAATGCCCGAAGATCGAGCGTGTCGCAGTTGATAGCCAAGACGCATCAATCCTTCCGAATTCGGCATTTCTATAATCAAAAAATAGATGCCATCCGTCAACCATCCCCGAAGTGGACTGGACGACGCCATGACTTGCGAGACCCTCGACAGAACCCGGATCCCCTGTGTGCTGATGCGCGGCGGGACCTCCAAGGGGCCGTTCTTCCTCGCGTCGGATCTTCCCTCTGACGTGGCGATGCGCGATGCGGTGCTGCTCGAGGTGCTGGGCAGCGGCCATCCGCTTCAGATCGACGGCATCGGGGGCGGCAGCCCGACGACCAGCAAGGTCGCCATCATTTCCGTCTCTGACGATCCGCGCGCGGATGTGGATTATCTCTTTGCCCAGGTCCGGGTGCGCGAACGCATCGTCGATACCTCGCCCAATTGCGGCAACATGCTCGCCGCAGTCGGCCCCTTTGCCATCGAATCCGGGCTGGTGCGGGCGCGCGATCCGGCGACTCTCGTGCGGATTCGCAACGTGAACACGAACAAGCTGATCGAAGCGAAGGTGCTCACGCCCCGGGGACGGGTCGTCTATGACGGCGACATGGCGATCGATGGCGTGCCCGGGACGGCGGCGCCCATCGTGCTGTCCTTTCTCGACGCCGCGGGGTCGGTCACCAATGCCCTGTTCCCGACGGGCCAGCCCACCGACCGGATCGACGGGATCGAGGTGACCTGCATCGATTGTGCGATCCCCATGGTCCTGATGCGGGCGACCGATCTCGGGGTCGAGGGCATCGAAAGCGCCGAGACGCTGTCCGCGAACCAGGGGCTGATCGCGCGGCTGAACCGGACCCGGATCGAGGCGGGGCGGCGGATGGGTATCGGCAATGCCGAAACGCTTGTCATCCCGAAGCCCGTCCTGATCGCCCCTCCGCGCAACGGCGGGGATCTGACGGTTCGCTATTTCATGCCCCACGACTGCCATCCGGCGCTGGCCACGACCGGCGGCGCCGGCATCGCCACGGCCGCAATCACCGAAGGCACCGTTGCCCATACCGTGGCGGCGTTGGACCGCGCGGCCCGGCAGGTGACGCTTGAACACCCGTCAGGCCGCATGCCTGTCGCCATCGAGCATCGGCCGGGGCAGAAAGAGCCTGTCGTCGGCATCATCCGCACGGCGCGGCGCATGTTCGAAGGTTACGCGATCACCAGACTTCAGCGGCAGGACCTGCGCGCGTCCTGACATCCGATATTTTTCTAGGGAGGAACCAAATGAAAAACGTCTTCACGACCACCATCCTTGCCACGATCCTTGGCGCGGGCCTTGCGGCTGGCGTGGCCGGTGCGGCGCATGCGGCGAACGAGAATGTCAGGATCTCCATCGGGTCCTACAACCTCAACAACCTGCCATTCCCGCTGGCGCTTGGGCTGGGCTACTTCAAGGACGAAGGGCTGAACGTCACCAGCCAGAACTTTGCGAAGGGCGGGTCCTCCACGCTGCAGGCGCTGATCGCCGGATCGACGGACATCGCGGTCGGCTTCTACGACCATACGATCCAGATGCAGGCCAAGGGCAAGCATATCGTGGCGGTCGTGCTTCAGGCCAACAACTCGGGCCTCGTGCTGGCCGGGCTGAATGACACCAGGTTCGACCCCGCCAAGCCCGAAACGATCAAGGGCATGAAGGTGGGCATCACCTCACCCGGATCGTCGTCCGACTTCTTCCTGCAATATTACCTGACCCGGCACGGGATGACGAAGAACGACGTCTCGGTCATCGGTGTGGGGTCGGGGCAGACCGCGGTGGAGGCCCTGATGCACCACCAGATCGATCTGCTGGTGAACTATGACCCGGCCGCCACGATCCTGCAGGACAGCGGCAAGGCGAAGATCCTGATCGACGCCCGCACCCCGGAGGGCGCGACCTCGGTGTTCGGCTCGCAATATCCGACGTCGGTGCTTTACGCGACGGACAGCTACATCAAGGCCCATCCCGAGGTCGTGCAGAAGGTCGTGAACGCAGAGGTCAAGGCGCTGCACTACATCCACACCCACAACGCCTCGGAAATCGTCGCCCAACTGCCGAAATCCTTCGTGTCGGGCAACCACGCGACCTATGTCGCGGCCGTTGCGCACGCCAAGGGGATCTTTTCGCCCGACGGCATGTTCGATCCCAAGGATCTCGAGACGCCGCTCAAGGTGCTGAAGGCCTTTAACCAGAGCGTGCAGGCGCATAACGTCGATCTGACCCAGACCTACACCAACACGTTCGCCAAGAAGGCGGGCGAGAAGCTCGCGGAGACGAAGTGATGCTGAACCCAAGGTCCCGCGTGGAGCTGGAGCCCGTGCCCGTCGCACCGCCGCAGACGAAGGTGGCGATCGAGGGGCTTAAGATGGCCTTCGGCGACTACGTTGCGGTGCGTGACGTCAACCTGCGGGTCGGTGATGGCGAGTTTCTCGCCATCGTCGGCCCCACCGGCTGCGGCAAAAGCACCATCCTGAACGCCATCGCGGGGCTTCTGGAGCCGTCGGGCGGATCGGTCAGCATCGGCGGCGACCCGGTGGCGGGTGTCCAGCGCAGGATCGGGTATCTCTTTCAGCAAGAGGCCCTCATGCCCTGGAAGACCGCGCTCGAGAATGTCGAGATCGGGCTTACGTTCCGCAAGGTGCCGGTGGACGACCGGCGCGCGCAGGCGCGGGCCTGGCTGGCAAAGGTCGGCCTGCGCGGCATGGAGGGGCGGTATCCGCACGAACTGTCGGGCGGCCAGCGCAAGCGCGTGCAGATGGCGCAGGCCCTCATCACGCGCCCCGAGGTGATCCTGATGGACGAGCCCTTCTCGGCGCTGGACATCCACACCCGCCACCTGATGCAGAGCGAACTGCTCGCCCTCTGGCAGGAGGATCGCCGCGCCGTCGTGATGATCACGCATGACCTTGAAGAAGCCATATCGCTTGCCGATCGCGTCTGCGTGCTGTCCGCCGGCCCCGAAAGCTCGGTGGTGGGGGATTTCAAGGTGACGCTGGATCGTCCGCGCGACGTGGCCGAGATCAAGCTCGAGCCGGAATTCACCGAACTTTACCGCGACATCTGGTCGACGCTGAAACGCGAAGTGGAGAAGAGCCATGCCTACGCGAAATGACCGCCTCGCCCAGCTTCTGCTGGTCGTCGTCTTCTTCGGCGGCTGGCAGCTTGCCACCACGGTGGGATGGCTGGACACCTTCTTCTTCCCCAAGCCGTCCGACATCGCGATCCAGATCGCCGACTGGATCGTGTCGCCGGACTTCTACAAGCACCTTTTCACCACCCTGTCGGAAACCGTTCTGGGCTATGTCATCGGCACCGGTCTTGGCGTCGGCGGGGGCATCTGGCTGGGTCTTTCGCCGCGCGCGGCCTTCGTGCTGGACCCGTTCATCAAGACGTTGAACGCGATTCCCCGCGTGGTTCTTGCCCCGCTTTTCGTGCTGTGGCTTGGCCTCGGGATCTGGTCGAAGGTGGCCCTTGCGGTGACGCTTGTCTTCTTCATCACCTTCTTCAACGTGGTGCAGGGCGTCCGCGAGGTGAACCCCGCGGTGCTGGCCAATGCCCGCATCCTTGGCGCCAGCCGCAAGGAGCTTCTGCGGCACGTCTATATTCCCGCCGCCGCCAGCTGGATCCTGTCGTCGCTGCGCACCTCCGTCGGCTTTGCCGTCGTCGGCGCCGTGATCGGCGAATACTTGGGCGCCTCGGCCGGTCTCGGCTACCTGATTTCGCAGGCCCAGGGCAACTTCAACCCGACCGGCGTGTTCGCCGGCATCCTGATCCTTGCCGCCTTCGTTCTGCTGATCGACGTGGTGCTCGATTTCGTCGAGAAGCGGCTGATCACCTGGCGGCCCAAGGTCGAGCAGGCAAGGGCGACCTGACGGACGCCCAAACGGCAGGGAAATCCCGACCGGCACGCGGGGGGCTGTCTGCCCCCCGCACCCCCCGAGGATATTTGAGCCAAAGAGAAAGCAGGGGCGCGGCGATCCGGGGATCACCGCGCCAGCGCCGCAAGGCCGGCGCCGACGCTTCCCGAGGGCGGCACCAGCGGGATCAGGCAGGCCTGAAGCGCGTGGTAGAGATCGGGCTTGCCGGTGAAGACGCGCGCGACGGGGCGCAGGTCGTCGTCGAGTTCCGGGAACCAGCCGCCCTGCGCATGGTCGATCAGGTGATGCGCGGTGAAGTCCCAGATGCGGCGATACCAGGCTTCGAAGCGCGCGTCGCCGCCCGATTGGCGCAGGACCGCGGCGGCGGCGATGCCTTCGGCGCAGGGCCACCAATACCGGTCGCGGCGCAGCGGGCGGTCGGACCAGTCGAGCGTGTAGTAGAAGCCGCCGCGTGCCCCGTCCCAGCCGATCGCCGCGGTGTGCAGGAAAAGCGCCCGCGCGGCCTCGATCATCCAGCCGTGGCGATGGCCGCCAAGCGCCCAGAGCTGCGCGAGAAGGCGGCTCCATTCGAGCGCATGGCCGGGGGTCGTGCCGGCGGGGCGGAACATCGGGTCGCCTTCGTAATTCCTGTCCACCGTCCAGTCGGGGTGGAAATGTTCCGCGACGCGCCAGCCTTCGGCGCGGGCATGGCAGTTGATGATCAGCTCCGCGATCCGTTCCGCCATCTGGAGGTAGCTTGCCTCGCCCGTCGCCTCGAAGGCCGCCATCAGCGCCTCGGTCAGGTGCATGTTGGAGTTCTGGCCGCGGTAGGGGCCAAGCGGCTGCCAGTCGGCGCTGTATTCCTCGGTGGTGGCGCCGGCCTTGGCGTCCCAGAAGCGGGTCAGAAGCACCTCTGTCGCTTCGGCGATCAGGGCGTCGGCGTCGGGATGGCCGGCCATCTTCGCCGAGGCGCCGGCCAGCAGGACGAAGGCATGGCCATAGGCCTGTTTCGTCGAATCCACCGGACCCGCGTCATCGACCGACCAGACCCAGCCGCCCTGCGACGGGTCGCGGTGGCCCCTGGCAAGATAGGCCATGCCGTGGTCGATCATCCGGTCCGACCCCGGCAGACCCAGAAGCGAGGCGAGCGCGAAGCAATGGACCATGCGCGTCGTCTCGTGCAGGCCGCGGATCGGGCCGTCGGGCCCGTCGCCCCTGATCGGCGCGCCGCCATCGTCAAGCGCGAAGAACCCGCCCGCCGGGTTCAGCGCGGCCCTCTGGAACAGGCCGAGAAGTCCGCCCGCCTGCTGCATCAGCCAGTCGCGGTGCGCCGGGCGCTGTGTCCAGTCCTTGCCCGTCGGTGCGGGGTCCATCGGTTCTGCGGCGGCCGTCATGTTCTGCTCCGTGATCCATGGCGGGCGAACTCCCGCCCGGTTCTCGATATAGAGCAAGACCCGTCAGCAGAGCGCAAGCCACGACCGCATAGGACCCTTGGGAAGTCGGTGACAACGCGGTATGCCTTCGGTGTCCGAGGCGATCGGGTGTCTGGCCGGTCACGAGCAGAAAGTGGAAGAAGGACAGTGTCTGAGACAAAACGATCCCCGAACCGCTGGGTGGCTTCGGCCGCCCTTGCCTGCATGGGCAGTCTTGTCCTTTCGGCAGGCGCCCACGCGGCGACACAGGCCCTGCAGATGGCGATGCCGTCGCCGCAGGTGATCCAGCAGCAGATGGCCACCTATAACGAGGAACGGCCGAAGAACATCATCGAGCTTCAGCCCTTCCGCGCCACCGAGACGGCGAAACTGCCCTTCGGTCAGGATGCGCAGCTTATCTCGTTGAATCCGAACGTGAATTCCTGGTTCATCCTGCAGATCGGGCCGTGGAACCTGAACACGATCTTTCACCTGCAGAACCCCGATCCCGCCGGGCAGTCGGTGGCTCTGGAAAAGGGACCCGAACCTGCGATCCTGTTGACGCAGAACGGCAAGACCTTCCGGTGCGAGCCCTGGAAGGGCGACCCCTGGCCGCTGGTCACCGCGCGCGAATCCCATCAGCCCTTTGCGCCGATCTGCGGCGGGCGCCTGTTCCTGCGCAACCCGTCGCAGGGGCATTGGACCCGGCTGGAATGGACGGCGAATTTCCTGCGCAAGAACATCATCGGCGGCGACATGATCGTGGGCTTCGTGAAGAACACGTTCTTCCAGGATGCCTTCGCCGAAACCGACAAGACCGTGGCGCAGGACCCCGGCGCGGGACAGGACCCGGTTGCGGCGGCGGGCTTGCAGCCTGCCCAAAGCCGCCATCCGCTGGTTCTCAGCCGGCTGGGGATCGACCTTGTCACCAAGACCCCGCACCGGATGGTTCTGGGCGAATGGTATCCCGTCGCAGGCGTGAACGGGGTCTTTGCCAGCGCCATGCAGCCGGGAGAGATCGATCCGGCGATCCTGCACGGGCCCGGGCGGACCAATCCGCTGGACACTATCGAATCCCGGTCGATGGATTATTTCGTGGCCTTCGACCTGTCGCGCTTCAACCTTGGCTATGCGATGGGCGCGAGCAGCCCCAGCCTTGGCTGGTCAGAGCGTCCGCCCGCCTCTGTCGTCAACAAGGCTCTGCCGGGCCCGGACGGCATCAGCAATCCCGCGCCGGTGGTGCCGCTGGGCATGATGAACCCGGTTCTGCGGCCGCGGCTGGTTGCGACCTTCACCGCGGGCTTCAAGCGGCGTCACGGCGCCTTCAAGGTGGGGCCCTTCGCCTACAAGGACCACGGGACCCATTACGGCTTCATCCAGCAGGGCGTCATCATGTCAAAGCTCTGGCCGGGCCTTTCGACGATCTTCGTGATGGATGACGGATCGATCCACATGCGGACCTGGACCGAGGCGGACAACGCGCTGTTGCCGCATGTGCGCTTTGCCCGTCAGAACGGCGTCCCGCTGCTGGAGCGCAACCCGAACGGCGGGGCGGGCATTCCCGGTGAATACGTGGCCGATTCCGAGAAGGGCAACTGGTCGGGGGCGGCGAACCTGTCGTTGCGCACCCTGCGCGCCGGGGCCTGCCTGCTGGAAAACAACGGCAAGCGCTTCTTCGTCTTTGCCTTCTTCTCGACCGCGACGCCCTCTGCGATGGCCCGCACCTTCGAGGGCTATGGCTGCCGATACGCCATGCTGCTGGACATGAACGCGCTCGAGCACACCTACCTTGCGCTTTACGACCACAGCAGCGGAAAGACGAAGATCGAGCATCTTCTGCCCGGCATGGCCGTCGTGGACAAGAAGGAGAACGGCCACCCGCTGGCGCGCTTTGTGGATTATCCCGACAACCGGGACTTCTTCTACATGACGCTCAAGTAGGGCCGGCGAGGGAAGCGCGCGGTCGCGCTTCCCTACAATACCTCAGAAGTCCAGGTTCTCGACGCTCAGCGCGTTCTGCTGGATGAACTCGCGCCGGGGTTCGACGACGTCGCCCATCAGCTTGGTGAAGATGTCGTCCGCCTCGGCGATATCCTCGACCTTCACCTGCAAGAGCGTGCGCGCCTCCGGGTCCAGCGTGGTTTCCCAGAGCTGTTCGGGGTTCATCTCGCCCAGACCCTTGTAGCGCTGCAAGCTGAGGCCCTTTTCACCTTCGGTCAGGATGGCTTCCAGAAGTTCCACCGGGCCATGGATCAGCTGCTCGCGGTCACGGCGGACCAGCGTGGCCGGGGTCTGATAGACATCCTGCAGGCTCTTGGTGTAGCTGGCCAGCCGCCGCGCCTCGCCAGACCGCAGGACGTGGCCGTCCAGCGTGCGGACCTCTTCCACGCCGCGCAGCACCCGGGCGAAGCGCAGGCCGTGGTCCTGCGTCGGCCGCCCCTGCCAGCCGCGTTCGTATTCCAGCGCGATCAGGTCGAGACGCCGGGCCACGGCATCGGCCGCGCCCTGCGCGTCACGGTCCACCACGCCGGGCAGCAGCGCCCCGGCGATGGCCGTCTGTTCGATGATGTGCTGGGGATAGTGCGTCGGGAAGGCCTGCAGGATGCGGCGCACCACGCGGGCCTCTTCCACCACGCGGGTGAGGTCGTTGCCGACGATCTCTTCGCCCGAACCCAGCCGCAGCCGCGCCCCTTCGACGCCCATCTGGATCAGGTAATCCTCAAGCGCGGGCTGGTCCTTCAGATAGACCTCGGATTTGCCGCGCGCCACTTTGTAAAGCGGGGGCTGCGCGATGTAGAGGTAGCCGCCCTCGATGATCTCGGGCATCTGGCGGAAGAAGAAGGTCAGCAGAAGCGTGCGGATATGGGCGCCATCGACGTCCGCATCCGTCATGATGATGATCTTGTGATACCGCAGCTTCTTGATGTCGAACTCGTCGCGTCCGATCCCGGTGCCAAGCGCCGTGATCAGCGTGCCGACGGTTTCCGACGACAGCATCCGGTCAAAACGCGCGCGTTCCACGTTCAGGATCTTGCCCCGCAGCGGCAGCACGGCCTGGTTCTTCCGTGCCCGGCCCTGCTTGGCCGAGCCGCCGGCGCTGTCGCCCTCGACGATGAACAGCTCGGAGAACGCGGGGTCCTTTTCCTGGCAATCCGCCAGCTTGCCGGGCAGCGAGGCCACATCCATCGCCGTCTTGCGCCGCGTCAGCTCGCGCGCCTTGCGCGCCGCTTCGCGTGCCAGTGCTGCCTCGATGATCTTGCCGACGATGTGCTTTGCGGGGCCGGGGTTTTCCTCGAACCACTCGCCCAGCTTCTCGTTCACAAGGTTCTCGACCGCCGGCCGCACCTCGGAGCTGACCAGCTTGTCCTTGGTCTGGCTGGAGAATTTCGGGTCCGGCACCTTGACCGACAGCACGCAGGTCAGCCCTTCGCGCGCGTCGTCGCCGGTGAAGTCCACCTTCTCGCGCTTGGCGATGCCCGAGGATTGCGCATAGGCGTTGATCGTCCGCGTCAGCGCGCCCCGGAACCCCGCAAGGTGGGTGCCGCCGTCCCGCTGGGGGATGTTGTTGGTGAAGGGCAGCACGGTTTCGTGGTAGCTGTCGTTCCACCACATCGCGACCTCGACGCCGATGCCGCCGCGTTCGCCCTGAATGAAGATCGGGTCGGGCACGATCGGCGCCTTCGACCGGTCGAGGTAGCGGACGAATTCGCGCACCCCGCCTTCGTAGAACAGCTCGGTCCGCAGCGGTTCGGCGGGCCGTTCGTCTTCCAGCACGATCCGCACGCCCGAATTCAGGAACGCGAGTTCCCGCAGCCGGTTTTCCAGAGTCTTGAAGCTGTATTCCAGGTTCGAGAAGGTCTTCGTCGAGGCAAGGAACCGCACCTCGGTCCCGCGACGCCCCGCGGCCTCGCCCACGACGCGCAGATGCTCGACCGTCTCGCCATGTTCAAAGCGCGCGTAATGTTCCTTGCCGTCGCGCCAGATGCGCAGCTCCAGCCAGTCGGACAAGGCGTTCACCACGGACACGCCAACCCCGTGCAGACCGCCCGAGACCTTGTAGCTGTTCTGGTCGAATTTCCCGCCGGCGTGAAGCTGGGTCATGATGACCTCGGCCGCGGAGACGCCTTCTTCCTTGTGAATGTCGGTCGGGATGCCGCGCCCGTTGTCGGCCACGGAAACCGAGTTGTCGGCATGGATTTTCACGCTGACGGCAGTCGCATGGCCGGCAAGCGCCTCGTCAATGCCGTTATCGACGACCTCATAGACCATGTGATGCAGGCCCGACCCGTCGTCGGTATCCCCGATATACATGCCGGGGCGTTTGCGAACGGCCTCCAACCCCTTGAGAACCTTGATGGATTCGGCGCCGTACGACTGGGCGGCCTCGGTATTTTCGGCCATGCGGACCTTCCTTGATACTGCGTCCGCTTTATAGGCCGCGGACGCAGGAATGTCACGCATCAGCCGCGGTTTTCGGTCGCTCAAAGCACCGCGATGGCGACGCCCACGGCAACCAGCAGACCGGCCGCGAACAGGTTGATGCGCCGCAGCACCGCGGGCGAGGCAAGTCGCGCGCGGATCTGGCTGACGAAGGCCGCCATGGCGAGGTTGCCCGCCAGCGGCACGGCCATCGACAAAAGCACGATCGCCACCACATCCGGCAGCCGGACATGACCAAGATCGAAGAAACCGGGCAGCACGCCCATGTAGAATAGGATGGCCTTGGGGTTGCCGAGGATCGCCGCCACCCCGGCCGAGAACCCCGCCCAGCGGCCGGGGCGCGTCAGGCGGCTGTCGGTGCTGATCGGCCGGCCCGCGTGGGCAAAGAGGCCCGCGCCCATGGCGATGAAGATCGCCGCCGCCACCCAGCGAAGGATGCCCATCAGCGCGGCGTGGCTGCCCACCGCCGCCGTCAGCCCGAAGATCGCCACCAGCGGCCAGATCACGTCACCGATCGTCACGCCAAGCGCCAGCGGCCAGGCCGAGGCGAAGCCGCCCGTCAGCGACCGTGCCGTCAGCGCCACGAAGACCGGCCCCGGCGTGAGCCACAGGATCACCAGCGCGCCCGCGTAAAGCGCAAGTTGAACCAGCGTGACGGTCATGGCTTGGGCAAGCTCAGGCTGCCGTCGGGCGCAAGGGGCCAGAACGGGTTCCTCGCCACTTCCCAGACATGACCGTCGGGATCGGTGTAGTAGCCGGAATAGCCGCCCCACTCGGCCTTCTGCGGCACCTTCACCGACGTCGCCCCCGCTGCCAGGGCCAGCGCATGGGCGGCATCCACCTCCGCCTCGGTCGCGAAGTTCTGCGCGAGCGTCATCGCCCCCGTGCCAAGCTCGCCCGCCGAACGGCCCTGATCGGCGGCAAGGTCGGTCAGGCCGAACAGGGCAAGCGCCGCGCCCTGCATCTGGTAGAAGGCGACGCCCTCGTAGCTTAGCGCCGGCTGCCAGCCAAGCGCGGCATAGAACGCCTTCGCCCGGTCGAGGTCGGCCACCCCGAGGGTAATCAGGGTCACGCGTTGCGGGGTCATGGAACCTCCCTTTCCGCCACGGCAGAGGTGCCGCCGCTTTCGGTCACCTCAAGGCCCATCGCCCGGCCCCGCAGACCTTCGAACAGCTCCGCCCCGGTGCCGGTCATGAAGGCTTGCGCGCCAAGGCCGCAGATCTCGTCATAAAGCGCCGCGCGCCGCGCCGCGTCCAGATGGGCCGCGACCTCGTCCAGCAAAAGGATCGGCGGCGCGCCGATATCGGCGATCAGGGCGCGCGCATTGGCAAGGATGAGCGAGATCAGCAGCGCCTTCTGCTCGCCGGTGGAACAACGATCCGCCGGCACGCCCTTGGCCGAATAGACCGCCGCCATGTCCGCCCGGTGCGGCCCGGCCAGCGTCCGGCCAGCCGCCATGTCGCGCCGCCGGGTGTCGGCCCAGAACGCGGCAAGGCCCGATGCCTGTCTCGGAAGCCCATCATCGCCTTCAAGCATGGCAAGATCGGCACGGGGAAAGGCGCCCTCGTCCCCCTGCGCCGCTCCGATCCGGTCCAAAGTCCTTTCCCGCGCCGCGATGATCTCGGCCCCGGCCTCGGCCATGCGCGCCTCCAGCGCGGCGAACCAGGCGGCATCGCCACGCTCTTCGCGCAGAAGGTGGTTGCGCTCCCGCATCGCCTTTTCATAGGCCAGCGCATGGTCGGCATGGCCCGGCTCGAAGCTCATCGCCATGCGGTCGAGAAAGCGCCGCCGACCCTCGGCCCCCTCGATCCACAGCCGGTCCATCGCCGGCACCAGCCAGAGGATCCGCGCGATGTGGCCCAGCGTCACCTGCGGCGCGGCCTTGCCGTCGATCCGCACCTGTCGCCCCGCGCCCGGCTCGGCCCAAGTTTCGACCTCATGCACCTGCCCTCCGCTCTGCAGGACCGCCGCCACCTTCCATCCCAGCCCCTCGGGCTTGCGGATGATGTCGTCCGCCGTCGCCCGCCTGAGCCCGCGCCCCGGCGACAGAAGCGAGATCGCCTCGAGGATATTGGTCTTTCCCGCGCCGTTCGGCCCCCAGATCGCCACCGGCCGCCCATCCAGCCCCAACTGCGCCCGGCGGTGCGAGCGGAAGTGGCTCAAGGTCAGCTCAAGAAGGCTCAGACCACCCACGATCTGCCTTTCACTTTGGAAGAAATATCCCGGGGGTCCGGGGGCAGCGCCCCCGGGGGCCGTCGCCCGTTACACCCGCATCGGCATCACGACGTAGATGGCCGAGGTGTCGTTCCCCTCGCGCATCAGCGTCGGATCGCCGGAGGAGTTGAACAGGAACACCGCGTTCTCGCGGTCCACCTGGCTTGCGATTTCCAGCAGGTATTTCGCGTTGAAGCCGATCTCCAGCCGCTCGTCGCCATAGGCCACGGCCAGCTCTTCTTCGGCAGCGCCGCTGTCGGGGGCGTTCACGGACAGGACCAGCCGATCCTCGTCAAGGCTCAGCTTCACCGCGCGCGAACGTTCCGAGGACACGGTGGCCACGCGGTCCACCGCCTTGGCGAACTCGGCCGCATCGACCTCAAGACGGCGGCTGTTCGACAGCGGGATGACGCGGGTGTAATCGGGGAAGGTGCCGTCAATCACCTTCGAGGTCAGCGTGATCTGCGGCGTGGCAAAGCGCACCTTGGTTTCCGAGACGGACACCGCGATCTGCATCTCGTCATCGTCCAAGAGCTTGCGCAGTTCGCCCACGGTCTTCCGAGGGACGATCACGCCGGGCATGTTGGCCGCGCCCTCGGGCAGAGGCGCCTCGATCCGGGCAAGGCGGTGGCCGTCGGTCGCCACGCAGCGCAGCACCGGCCCGTCTTCGCCCTGCGCCACATGCATGTAGACGCCGTTGAGGTAATAGCGCGTCTCTTCGGTCGAGATCGCGAATTTCGACTTGTCGAACAGCCGCCGCAGCACCGCGGCCGAGGCCGCGAAGTTCGACGTGTATTCCGACGTGGCCATGACCGGGAAATCTTCGCGCGGCAGGGTCGCAAGGTTGAACGTGGACCGCCCCGCCTGCACCGTCAGCCGGCCCGAGGCGCTGTCTTCGGTCAGTTGCACCAGCGCCCCATCGGGCAGTTTGCGCACGATCTCGTGCAGCATGACGGCGGACACGGTCGTCGCGCCGGCCTTTTCGACAACGGCCGGGGCGCGGTCCACCACTTCGATATCCAGATCGGTCGCGCGGAAGCTTGCGGTGTCGCCTTCGGCCTCGATCAGCACGTTGGCAAGGATCGGGATCGTGTTGCGCCGCTCGACGACAGATTGCGCCTGCGCCACGGCTTTCAGTAGCGCCCCGCGCTCGATGCTGATCTTCATTCCCCTTAACCCTTTTATCGTGGCCAACATGCGTCCATGCGGTCCCGGCGACTGTCCGAGACTTTCACGGGGGCGTCAAGTGCCCTGGCCGCTTCAAGTGGTCCGACTGGCTCAGCTTTCCAGCAGACGCCGCAGAAGATGCAGGTCTTCGGCAAGCTGATTGTCCTGCGCCGCCAGCTCTTCGATCTTGCGCACGCCATGCATGATGGTTGTGTGGTCGCGCCCGCCGAAGCGGCGGCCGATTTCCGGCAGGCTGCGCGGGGTCAGCTGCTTGGCAAGATACATGGCGATCTGGCGCGGCCGGGCGATGGTGCGCACGCGCTTCGGCCCGATCAGGTCCGACAGGCGCACGTTGTAATGCTCGGCCACCTTGCGCTGGATTTCCTCGATGGTGACCTTGCGGTCCGAGGCGCGCAGGATATCGGCAAGGCAGTCCTGCGCCAGTTCCAGCGTGATCTCGCGGCCGACAAGGCTCGCGAAGGCGAAAAGGCGCGTCAGCGCGCCTTCCAGCACACGCACGTTGGTCGTGATCCGGTGGGCGAGGAATTCCAGAACGCCGTCGGCCAGGGTCAGCGCGGAATATTGCTGGCGATATTGTTCGGCCTTCTGCTGAAGGATTCCAAGCCGCAGCTCGTAGTCGGTCGGGTGAAGGTCCACGACAAGGCCGCATTGCAGGCGGCTCTTGATGCGTTCTTCCAGATCCTTGATCTCGCCCGGCGCGCGGTCGGCCGAGATCACGATCTGCTTGTTCTGGTCCACCAGCGCGTTGAAGGTGTGGAAGAACTCCTCCTGCGTCGAGTCCTTGCCGGCGATGAACTGCACGTCATCGACCATCAGAACATCGACCGAGCGGAACATCTCCTTGAAGTCCATGATCTGGCGTTCGCGCAGAGCCTGCACGAAGCGATACATGAACTGCTCGGCCGAGAGGTAGAGCACCCGCAGATCGGGGCGGCGCTGGCGCAGCTCGTGCGCGATGGCGTGCATCAGGTGGGTCTTGCCGAGGCCGACGCCACCGTAAAGGAACAGCGGGTTGAAGCTGACCGGCCCGCCTTCGGCGACGCGGCGGGCGGCGGCATGGGCCAGCTCGTTCGGCTTGCCGACCACGAAGCTGTCAAAGGTGAAGCGACCGTCCAGCGGGGCGCTGATCGTCTCGCCTTCGTCGCTGGCGCGCTGCGGGATGACACCCTTCTTCGTAAGGTCCGCCGTCTTGGCGGGGACGGGGCGCACGGCTTTCTGCTGGACGCTGAATTCGATCCGCTGTGCGCCCGATCCGCTCCGGTTGAGCTGCGTCAGGATCCGGTCGGCAAAGTTGCGCGATACCCAGGTGCCGAAGAATGATGTCGGGACCAGGAACCGGGCGACACCGTCATCGATGCCATCGAATTTGAGTGGTTCGATCCACGTCGCGAAGTTGTTCTTGCCGATCGTCTTCAGCAATTCCTCGCGCACGTTCCCCCAGGTTTCATCGGTCATTCTTTTCGCCCACAGCTAGCGCATTGTCCGCTGACCAGGGGGTGCGCCGCCCCGCAGGCCATCATTGTCCTGCGAGCTTCTGACCTTCAGGCAACACCTGAGAGCCGGGAAAATCCCGGTCACAGATGCAGGACCATGACACGGACAAACCGCCGATTCGACCGACCGGTCGCTCAGGCGCGTCGCCCGTGCCCTGGACAAGACTCGATGTGCCAGCAGCCGAATGGCTGCGACCCCAACACAACCGGATCGTTCCGTTTGCCCCACCCAGCAAACCCGATCCGGTTCAGAACACCTTCCGTCGCAACGCCAGTGACAGATCGAGGTTAGCAGCTTCGATCTGTGCCATTGCGTCGGTCGGCGCCCTTCGTCCCCCAAGGCGACAAGACTCGCACCGTGAAGCTAGCAAGGGGTCGCGGCGCTTCGCAACTGAACTTCATCCTTGACACGATCAATCCGAAATCGAATCTGCGGCCGTGTAACTTCGGCCACAAGGTCAGAAAAAAGCGTGTAAAATCAAAAGCAAAAAGCGCACCCAAGGGGTGCGCTTCGATTCCGGCCAATGCGGAAAAGCTTCAGGCGCCCAGTGCCTTAACGCGCGACGACAGCCGCGACATCTTGCGGGCGACGGTGTTCTTGTGCAGCACACCTTTCGTCACGCCACGGGCCATTTCCGGCTGAGCCGCGCGAAGCGCCTCGGCCGCGGACTTCGAGTCGCCCGACGCGATCGCTTCCTCGACCTTGCGGAGGAAGGTCCGGATGCGCGAGCGGCGGGCCTTGTTCACTTCGAAGCGCGCTTCGCTCTGCCGCGCGCGTTTCTTGGACTGAGGCGTATTTGCCATGTGTTCGGGTTCCGATATCGTTCGGGTAAATCTGAAGCCGCGCTTCTAGAGGCGACTCGCGAGCAAGTCAACCATCGCGCAGAGATTTTCCGCAGCGAAGGTGAAAGTGGCCGGACGTCCGCGTCATCGGTCCGCGAACCTGGCGGGACGCTTGTCGAGAAAGGCGGCCATGCCCTCCTTCTGATCCTCTGTCGCAAAAAGCGCGTTGAACAGCCGGCGCTCGAACAGAAGGCCCTCGCGCAGCGGAGTCTCGTAGCTGCGGTTCACGGCTTCCTTCACCGCACGCGCCGCGATCATGGATTTCGCCGCAATGGTCCGCGCGGCCTCCATCGCCTCGTCGATCAGCCGGTCGGCCGGAACCACGCGGCTGACAAGACCCGACCGCTCGGCCTCGGCGGCGTCCATCATGCGGCCGGTCAGGTGCATGTCCATCGCCTTCGACTTGCCCACGAATCGCGTGAGACGCTGCGTTCCGCCGATGCCGGCCACGACGCCAAGGTTGATCTCGGGCTGGCCGAACTTTGCCGTGTCGGCGCAGATGATGAAGTCGCACATCATCGCAAGCTCGCAGCCGCCGCCAAGCGCGTAGCCCGCGACCGCCGCTATGATCGGCTTGCGGACGCGCAGCATCGCCTCGGTATCGGCGGTGAAAAGATCCTCGGTGAAGACATCGACGAAGCTCTTGCCGGACATCTCGCGGATGTCGGCCCCGGCGGCAAAGGCCTTTTCGGACCCTGTCAGCACGATGCAGCGCACGGCCTCATCCGCGTCGGCGGCGGTCAGCGCCTGCGCCAGTTCGCCCAGAAGCGCCGCATTCAGCGCGTTCAGCGCTTTCGGCCGGTTCAGGCGGATCAGCGCCACGCCGTCGGCCCTTTCCACGATCAGGGTTTCGTAAGCCATGCGATCCTCCATCCTCTCGGTCTTCCTTACCCCGGTGCCGGGGCGGTTCAAGTCACCTTTGGCATTTCGGGCAGTAATAGCTGGACCGCCCCGACTGCACGATGCGCCGGATCGTGCCGGTGCAGCCATCTTTCAGGCAGGGCTGCCCCTCGCGGTCATAGACGCGGAAGGCATGCTGGAAATAGCCAAGCTCCCCGTCCGTCTGCCGGTAATCCCGCAGGCTGGACCCGCCCGCGTCGATCGCCTCCTGCAGCACCTGCCGGATGATCGGAACGAGGCTGGCCACCCGCGCCGCCGCGATCTGCCCCGCCTTCCGGCGCGGATCGATGCCCGCGCGATGCAGGACCTCGCAGACATAGATGTTCCCCAGGCCCGCCACGACCGACTGATCCAGCAGCGCCGCCTTGATCGGTGTATTCCGCCCCTTCAGCCGCTGGACAAGGGCGCTTTCGTTGAAGTCGTTCCCGAACGGCTCGGGCCCGAGGGCGGCCAGAAGGGGATGCGCCTCCGCCCGTTCGGTCGGCATCAGGTCCATCGCCCCGAAGCGCCGCGCGTCGTTGAAGGTGATCCGCGCCCCGCCCTCCATGTCGAGCACGACATGATCGTGTTTCGCGGGCGCCGGGTGGGGGTGGTGAAACGTCCCGACCTGCGCGCCAGAGATCAGCATACGCCCCGACATGCCAAGATGGACAAGCAGCGTCTCCCCGGTCGAGAGATCGGCCAGAATGTATTTCGACCGCCGCCGAAGCCGCTCGACCCGCGCGCCCGTCAGACGCTCGGCCATCTTCGGCGGCAGCGGCCAGCGCAGGTCGGGGCGGCGCACCTCGGCATGCAGGATGCGGCGTCCGGTCATCACGGGTTCCAGCCCGCGGCGCACGGTTTCAACCTCTGGCAGTTCCGGCATTCTCTTCCCCTGCGGCGCCCTGCGCATTGTATCGCCCGGCGGGCGGCCTATAAGAAGGTCACGAATAACGGACGGCAAGGGCCGATGACCGAAGATCCCGCAAAGACGACCCATTTCGGCTTCCAGACGGTGGCCGAAGAGCAGAAGGCCGGCATGGTCCACGGGGTGTTCACCCGCGTGGCGTCGAAATACGACATCATGAACGACGTGATGTCGGTCGGCATTCACCGGCTGTGGAAAGACGCGATGATGGACTGGCTCGCGCCCCGCCCGGGCCAGCGTCTGCTGGACGTCGCGGGGGGGACGGGCGACATCTCCTTCCGCTTCCTGCGCCGTGCTGCGGGGGCCCATGCGACCGTGCTCGACATGACCGAATCGATGCTGGTCGAGGGGCGGCACCGCGCCGAGGCCGAGCAGATGGCAGATCAGCTCGACTGGGTGGTGGGGGACGCGATGGCGCTGCCCTTCCCGGACAATACCTTTGACGTCTATACGATCAGTTTCGGCATCCGGAACGTGACCCGCATTCCCGACGCCCTGTCCGAAGCCTACCGCGTGCTGAAACCCGGCGGGCGGCTCATGGTGCTGGAGTTCAGCCAGCTTCCGAACCCGGCGATGCAATGGGCCTATGACCGCTATTCCTTCAACGTGATCCCGGTCATGGGGCAGATCATCGCCAAGGACCGCGACAGCTACCAGTATCTTGTCGAATCGATCCGCAAGTTCCCGGATCAGGAGACCTTCGCCGCCATGATCCGCAGCGCGGGCTTCGATCTGGTCAAATACCGCAACCTGTCGCTGGGCATCGCCGCGCTGCATTCGGGATGGAAGCTCTAGGTGCGCGGACCTCACAACATCTGGCGACTGATCCGGACGGGTGCCACGCTGGAACGCACCGGCGCGATGGGCGTCGTTCTTGAGGCGATGAAGGCGCCGCCGCGGCTCCGGCTGGTCGCCCGGGTGCTTGGCTGGCCCTTCAAATGGCTTGGGCTGAAGGGCGACACCTCGCTTCCCCCTGCCACCCGTGCCCTGACGGCGCTGGGCCCGGCCTATATCAAGTTCGGCCAGGTGCTATCGACGCGCCCCGACGTGGTGGGCGACGAACTTGCCGACCAGCTTCGCTATCTTCAGGACAAGCTCCCCCCTTTCCCGACTCGTGTCGCAAAGGCGATGGTCGAGGAGGACCTCGAGCTGAAGGTGGACGAGGTCTTCTCGGATTTCTCCGAACCGGTCGCCGCTGCCTCCATCGCCCAGGTTCACCGCGCCCGTCTGGCCGAGAATGGTCGTTGGGTCGCGGTCAAGGTGCTGCGCCCTGCCATCGACCGCGCCTTCCGCAAGGATATCGACGCCTTCTACCTTGCCGCCGGGATGATCGAGTGGCTTTCGCCGGCGTCACGGCGGCTGCGCCCGCGCGAGGTGATTGCCCATTTCGAAGGCGTCGTGATGGGAGAGCTGGATCTGCGGCTGGAAAGTGCAGCGGCGTCCGAATTCGCGAACAACACGGCGCAGGATGCGGGCTTTCAGGTGCCAGAGCCGCTCTGGAACCTGTCCGCGCGTCAGGTCATGACGATGGAATGGGCCGAGGGCCTGCCGATCGGTGACAATGCCGCGCTGGATGCCGCGGGCCACGATCGCGTGGCGCTGGGCGAGCGCGTCTTGCGCCTTTTCCTCAGCCACGCGCTGCGTGACGGCTATTTCCACGCGGACATGCATCAGGGCAACATGAAGGTCGCGCCGAACGGTGACATCATTGCCTATGACTTCGGCATCATGGGGCGGATCGACCAATACACCCGCCGGGTCTATGCCGAGATCCTGTTCGGCTTCATCCGCAAGGATTACCGCCGCGTCGCCGAGGTGCATTTCGAAGCGGGCTATGTTCCTGCCGACCGCGATGTCGAGGAATTCGCCCGCGCCCTGCGCGTGGTGGGGGAGCCGATCTTCGGCATGGACGCCTCCCGCATTTCGATGGCGCGGCTTCTGGCTTACCTTTTCGAGGTCACGGAACGCTTCGGGATGCAGACCCGGACCGAACTGATCCTGTTGCAGCGCACGATGGTCGTGGTCGAGGGCGTTGCCCGATCGCTGCACCCCCACATCAACATATGGGAGGTCGCGCGGCCGATCGTCGAGGGCTACATCCGCGAGAACGTCGGCCCCCGCGCGACCATTCGTGATCTGACGCAGGCCGCGCGCGTATTCGCCCGTTTCGGGCCGAAGCTGCCCCGCCTTGTCGAAGCGCAATTGATCCGCCAGATGGAGCCAGCCGAAAAGCCAGCGAAGGGCCCGGCGACAGGCGGCCTTGCCTGGATGGCAGCCGGTGCTGCCATTGCAACGATCTGCATCTGGGTCGGCGCTCATCTTTGATCACGCCGCCGGGCGAAGGGCGGTGATATCCGACGCAGCCACCTTTGCCCCACCCGCCAGCACGAGGACCGGCCCGTTGGGCCCGCTTTGCGCCTCGACAACCTTTGCATAGCTTTGCACCGGATCGGTGCCGATCAGCACGCCATTCTTGTAGTTCTGCAATTCGAAACTGTAAGTGCCCTTGGGCAAGGCAGATCCCGCAGCCCCCTTGCCGTCCCATTGGATATCGGCGCCCGACACCGGCACGTCCTGCGATGCAACTTGCCGCCCGCCCGAATCCTTGACGATCAGAACGGTTCTGTCGGCTCCTTTTTCGGGGGCGGGCGACAGCGTGATCGGCGTTCCGTCGAAGGCTGTCGCGGCGGCCGCGCGGACCTGCATCCCGATCCAGCCCGAAAGCTGGGCCATCCCCATCGATCCGATCTGCCCCGCGATCCCCCCCAGCAGCTTGTTGGTCTGTGTCTGCTGTTCCACACCCGAAAACGTCGCAAGCTGGACCGCGAAATTCGATGAATCCATCGGGTTCATCGGGTCCTGATTCTTGAGCTGGGTCGTCAACATCTTCAGGAACATGGTGTAATCCGCACTCGGAGAAGCCGAGGAGGTTTCGGGTTGCAACGCGCCCGATGTTCCCGCCTGAGAGGCGGGCGTTGTATTCGAAGTCGTGGGCGTAGGCTGAACTGCCGTGGTCACGATGCGTCCTTTCACATTCTGAGATCGAGCGTTGCGCCGGCCATCACGCCGTTGCCGAGCGCCGTCGGAGGCGGTCGCGCCAGCGCGGCGGGCGCCGGTTCGGCACCGCCCCCGTCCGCCCTGGGGGAACTCTGGCGGTCGCTTCGCGTATCCCCATCAAAGCTGAAGCGGGCGCCGGCGAAACCCGATGCGGTGAATTCCTGTGCCAGAAGCCCGATGTGGCTGCGCAGCAAGTGCAGCGTGTCGGGCCGTTCTGCAGAGATCGAGACCGCAACGATTCCATCGTGATGCCGAAAGGTCATCCGCACCTTGCCCAGTTCCTCGGGGTCAAGCAGCAATTCTGCTGTGCCCTGCGCCCCCCTTCCCCGGGCGGAAGCCGCCATCTGACCCGCTGCCTGACCGGCCATGTCCGCGGGTGTGGCCGCTTGCGTCGGTGCCGATGCCGGCGCGGCGGCGGGACTGTTCGGCTGCGGGGAAGCCGTCCGCCCGGAAAACGACAGGGCAGGGTCACTGTCGTCGCCATCGCCTCCCTTCTTGGAAGTGGCGGGCAGGTTGGACATGGGTTGTTCGGCATTCACATTGCCCGCGGCGGCTGCCAGCGACGACTTCCGCGCCGCGCCCAAACCGGATGTCCGCCATTCCTCGGGTTCGCGGTGCGAGGACGGCATTGCGGGCGCCGGAACGGGGTTCTGCCGGACAAATGCCGCCAGTACCGCCTGCGCCGCGCCCGACTGGCCGCCCGTAACGACCTGATCCCGTTGCGAAACGACCGTCATTCCTGCCGAAACTGCGGCGTTGCCCGTTTCGCCCCCCGCCACATCCCGCAAGGGGGGCGGGCCGCTTCGTTTGTCCGGCGAGGGATCGACCGCCGGCGCTGTCCCGACCGCGACGCCGGGGCGCTGCGGAAGCTGCGCCAGCGGCTGCCCTGCCGCCTTTGGCGGGTCGCGCCGCTCCGCCCCCGCGGCGGGTTCATCGCCTCTGGCCGCCTGTCGGCCGGAGGTCTTACCGGGCTTAAGGTCATCGCTGGCGCTGGTTCCGCCTGCTGCCAGCCGAATCGATGGACCCGACCCGTCGTTCGCCATGGCACCTTGCGATGAGTCGATCTTGCCGGCCGCAGCCCGCGCTGAGCTGGCCGGCGGAAAAGCGAGTGGAGAGATCGCAGGAAGCCCTGCGGCGTCCCGGCGATCGTCTTCGTCGTTTTTCCCATTTCTTGGAACCACTTGCGCATGAGAGGGCCGGGCATCCTCTGGTCCGGGCCTGGCCATCAGGCGAAGAAACCCCGTGGCGCCCGACGCCGCCGAACCGCCTTTTCGGGGCGGTGGGATTGCGTTGAAGACATCCTGAGTGATCGGCGCGGTGGACATGTCGCATTCCTTATCGAACGCCCTCACCCTCCCATGACCTGATTACCGAATGTTTACCGGCAGGCCGCATTTTCGATGGACCGAACACAGAGGTCCCGATGCATCCGATCCAATCTCTCCCGACGCCTGCCAGCCCTGCGCCCCCTGCTTCGCGGGACGCCGCCCTTAACAAGGCCGCTTCTGCGCTGGAGTCCACGTTTCTTGCGGAAATGCTCAAATACGCAGGGGCCGAACAGACCCCGCGGGATTTCGGCGGCGGCATTGGCGAATCGCAGTTCGCGTCCTTTCTCGCGCAGGCCGAGGCCGATGCCATCACGAAGAACGGCGGCATCGGATTGTCCAGGGCGATCTACGCCGCATTGAAGGCTCGGGCCGATGGACAGCGATGACCTTGCCCCGACACGGGATCTGATGGCCCTGCTCGAATGGGAAACGACGGCCCTTCTGCGGGGGGATTTTGCGACATTGGCCGCGTGCCTTGACCTGAAGGAGGCGCTTGTCGCGCGGCTCGGCCGAACCGGCGTGAAGGATGCCCGCGCGCTCGCCGATCTGAAGACGGCGGCCCAGCGGAATGCCACGCTTCTTCTCGCCGCGGAAAAGGGGCTACGCGCCGCGCGACGGCGGCTTCTGGACCTGCTGCGCGCCCAGCGGGGGGAGACGTACGATTCCGCCGGTCGTCTGGCCGATCTTGGCCATAACCCGCCACAGTTCGAGCGGAAGGCTTGAAAATGCTTAAAATCCAAATGGTTTTCCGGGCGGGTCGGGGCGGTTGTTAGCGAAGCCTTAGTATTCCGCGGTCAAAACCGAACCTGCATCCATGGACGGATGACGCGGGTCGCACGGCTCGCGGCGGTCAGAAGGGCCGATGGTCGCCACGGCGGCCGAGCCAACCGGCGCAAAGCGCCTTCGAAAGGGAACAAGATGTCTTCCATTCTGACCAACTCCAGCGCGATGATCGCGCTGCAATCGCTGCAAAGCATCAACGACCAGCTGAACACCGTTCAGAACCAGATCTCGACCGGCAAAGCCGTCTCGACGGCCAGTGACAACGCCGCGGTCTGGGCCATTTCGACGCAGATGAACTCGGACGTCACGGGCTTCACCGGGATTTCCAACAGCCTGTCGCTTGGAAATTCCACGGTTTCCGTTGCCAGCGACGCGTCAAGCACGGTGACCGATCTCCTGACTCAGATGAAGTCGAAGATCATCGCGGCGCAGGACGGAAACGCCGACCGGACCAGCCTGAACAATGACATCTCGGCGCTGAAGAACCAGATCAACCAGGTGGTCAACTCCGCTCAGTTCAACGGCGTGAACCTCGTGGACGGTTCGCAGGGCGCGAACATCCAGATTCTGTCCGCGCTCGATCGGGATACGGGGGGCGTTGTCTCGGCGGCCTACATCCAGATCGCTACCCAGAACCTTTCGTCGGGCAACTATGCAGCCAAGGCTGTGTTCGACACGACGAATACGACGGGCGTGTCGACCAATGGCGACACGGCCGGCTTCACGCTGGACAATGGCGGTGGAACCGGCAAGATCCAGATCACCAACCCCACTTTGGCGGCCGGTGATCAGGTCTCTGTGACGATCGGGGGCAAGACGGCCAACTACACGGTAACGGCGCAGGATGTCACTTCGACGTCTGTTGCGGATTCCGTCGCCGTGGGCGTGAGGAATGCGATCGACAAGCTCAATATCAAGGGGCTTACCGTCGATTTCGACAACTCCACCAACCCCGGGACGCTGAATTTCACGAACAGCGGGACGACCGACTTGTCCGTGGCTGCGCAGTTCCGGAACGCTGGGTCCGGAGGGCTGTCCGCGATGTCCGGTATCGACGTGACCACGTCAGGGGGGGCCACGGCGGCACTTTCCACGATCGAGTCGCTGCTCAATACGGCGACGACGGCCACCGCCACGTTCGGTACGGCCAGCGGTGAAATCATGTCGCAGTCGAAGTTCATCACCTCGCTGACCGACACGCTGAAGACCGGTATCGGGTCGCTCGTCGATGCGGATATGGAGGCGGCTTCGGCGCGTCTGCAAGCCCTTCAGGTGCAGCAGCAGCTGGGCACCCAAGCTCTGTCGATCGCCAACAAGGCGCCGCAGAACCTCCTGGCGCTCTTCCGCTGAGTCTTCGGGGCGGGGCGCTCGGGCGCCCCGCCCACTTCGACTGAATCCTCCTCAAAGTCTGAAGGCATATCGTGACCTCATTAGACCTGGCCAGAACCGCCTACAGCGGCCTTGCTTCTTCCGTTCGGACGACACGGAGCATGGAGTACGACTTGATCGCGCGGACGACGCGCCGCCTGCGTGCCGCAACACGCCGCAGGAGGGAGGACTTTCCCGAATTTGCAGCGGCGCTTCATGAAAACGTGAAACTCTGGACCGTCCTCGCTCAGGACGTCGCCGAGCCGGAGAATTCGCTGCCGGACGATATCAAGGCACGGATCGTCTATCTTTACGAATTCACCATGGACCAAAGTCGCCGCGCCTTGTCCGCGGGCGCAGAAACCGAGGTTCTGATCGACGTGAACACGGCCATCATGCGGGGCCTGCGCGGCGGGGGCGAAGGATGACCGGCCTTGTGCTGAAGCTTGGTCCGAAGGAGCGGGTGATGGTCAACGGTGTCGTGATCGAAAACGGAGATCGCCGATCGCGATTGTCGATCCTGACACCGCAGGCGAATATCCTTCGGCTGAAAGACGCGATTCACCCTGAAAACGCGCAGACCCCTGTTCGACGGATCTGCTACCTTGCTCAACTGGTCCTGTCCGGAGATGCCGGGCAAGACGACTCGCGCCTGCAACTTCTGCGAGGGATCGAGCAGTTGAGCCAGGTCTTCACCGACGCCGACAGCCGCGTCCAGCTTGCCTCGGCAACGGAATCACTCCTTCGCAACGATCACTACGGCGCCCTGCGCAGCTTGCGTCGGCTGCTCCCGCGAGAGGAGCGGCTGCTCGCCGTGCGACCGCAATGACCTATCAGCCGGTCCTTGTCTCTTCCGGCTATGCAGGCTGGACCTTCCTGCAAAAAACCCTGCAGAAGCAGATGGCAGCCTTTGCCGCCTCGCCGCAGATAGAGCGGGACACGGCGTATTTCACTGCGAACATCAACAAGGTCACGTCAGTTGATCAGTTGCTCTCTGACCGTCGTCTGCTGAAGGTTGCACTGGGTGCCTTTGGGCTCGACGATCAGATCAACAGCAAGGCCCTGATCCGGCAGGTCCTGACGCAGGGGCCCTCGGACAGCAACGCGCTTGCGAACAAACTGACGGACAAGCGCTATCTGGCTTTGGCGCAGGCCTTCGACTTTTCAAACTCCGACAAAGTCCCCACGCAGCAGCCTGCCTTCTCGTCAAAGATCGTCGCGGCTTTCGAGGGGAGCCAGTTCCAGGCAGCGGTCGGACAACAGGACAGCGACCTGCAACTGGCGCTCAATGCTCAAGGGGCGCTTTCCGGACTGGCGGCCACCAATTCGAGCGAACCGACAAAATGGTATAACGTCATGGGGTCACCATCGATGCGGAAGATTTTCGAAACGGCTCTGGGTCTTCCCTCCGGTTTCGTGTCGATCAATATCGATCAACAGCTGAGCGTTTTTCAACAGAAGTCGGCCGAGGTGTTCGGCGATGGATCTGTGTCGCAATTCACCGATCCGGCAAAGATGAACCAGTTGATAAAGCTATTCCTTGTGCGCAGCAGCGCCTCGACCGCCCAGTCAACCCCTGCATCTTCGATTGCCTTGCAACTTCTGCAAGGGACCGGTTCCGGATGAAGCCCCGTCCGGCTGCGCCCCCGTCAGGCGCGCTTGCCGACCATGGCAATCCCGAGAACGTCCAGAACTTTCGCTTCGATCTGCGCGGCATTAAGGCCCGCGATCGAATACATCGCCTCGGGACTGCCTTGATCGATGAAGATATCGGGGAGAACCATGCTGCGAAATTTCAGACCACGATCAAAAACACCCTCGTCCGCCAGAAGCTGGGCAACATGGCTGCCAAAGCCACCGATTGCACCCTCTTCAATGGTAATCAGGGCCTCGTGCTCTCGGGAAATGCTCAGGATCAAGTCGCGGTCAAGCGGCTTTGCAAACCGCGCGTCAACGACAGTCGGCGAAAGACCTCGCTGTGCCAGGCTCTCGGCCGCCTTCGTCGCGGCAGCCAATCGCGTGCCGAAGGAGACCAAAGCCACCCGGTTACCTTCCCGGATCAGGCGGCCACGTCCGATCTCGAGCGGGCGGCCGCGTTCGGGCATCTCGACCCCGACTCCCTCGCCGCGCGGATAGCGAAAAGCAGAGGGGCGATCATCGATCGCCGCCGCCGTTGCAACCATATGGACGAGTTCCGCCTCATCGGCGGCGGCCATGACAACCATGTCCGGCAGATTGGCGAGGAAGGCAATATCGAAGGCGCCCGCGTGTGTCGCCCCGTCGGCGCCCACCAACCCGGCGCGGTCTATTGCAAAACGCACCGGCAGGCGCTGAATCGCAACATCGTGCACGACCTGGTCGTAGCCGCGCTGCAGGAAGGTCGAGTAGATCGCGCAGAAGGGTTTCAAGCCCGCGGCCGCAAGACCGGCCGAGAAGGTAACACCGTGTTGCTCCGCGATGCCGACATCGAAGCAACGCTTGGGAAAACGCTCGGCGAAGAGATCGAGCCCCGTCCCTTCCGGCATGGCGGCGGTCACGGCGACGATCCTGTCGTCCGTTTCGGCTTCGCGAATCAGGCTACGGGCAAAAACCTTGGTGTACGAAGGGGCATTCGACGGCGGTTTCGTCTGAATACCCGTGATAACGTCGAACTTGGCGGTCGCATGGCCCTTGTCGGCAGCGGTCTCGGCCGGCGCGTAGCCCTTGCCCTTTTTCGTGATCACATGGATCAGGGTGGGCCCCGTCGCACGGGCACGAACCGTGCGCAGAACTGGAAGAAGCTGGTCAAGATCGTGACCGTCGACCGGACCAACGTAGTTGAACCCGAGTTCTTCGAAAAGCGTTCCGCCGATGGTCATGCCTTTCAGCATTTCCTTGGCCCGGCGCGCTCCTTCCTGGAACGGCTCCGGCAGGAAGCCCACCGCCCCTTTGGCAACGGCACGCAGTTCCTGGAACGGGGCCCCCGCATAGAGGCGCGAAAGATAGGAAGACAGCGCACCGACAGGCGGCGCGATTGACATCTCGTTGTCGTTCAACACGACGAAGAGCCGCTTTTTGAGGTGACCCGCGTTGTTCATGGCCTCGAATGCCATGCCCGCGCTCATCGATCCGTCGCCGATGACCGCGATCGCGTCGCCGATGCCCGGCGCCCCGAGGTCTCTTGCCACGGCAAACCCGAGCGCGGCCGAAATCGATGTCGAACTGTGCGCCGCACCGAACGGGTCATAGGGACTTTCGGAACGCTTGGTAAATCCGCTGAGCCCATCCTTCTGGCGAAGCGTGCGTATCCGGTCCCGGCGCCCGGTCAGGATCTTGTGCGGATAGCATTGGTGACCGACGTCCCAGATCAGCTTGTCGCGCGGCGTATCGAACACCGCATGGATCGCCACGGTGAGTTCGACAACGCCGAGCCCCGCACCAAGATGGCCCCCGGTCACGGAGACCGCGCTGATCGTCTCCGCGCGCAGATCGTCGGCCAAAAGCTTCAGCTCGCGGTCGGACAGCGCCTTGAGATCGGCGGGCAACAGCACACGGTCAAGGGTCGGGGTCTGGGGTCGGTCGCTCATGTCACCCTTTCCGGGTTGTCACATCTCGCGCGCAATAACGAAGCGGGCGCAGTGTCGCAAGGTGTCTGCCGCCGCACCGAACGGCTCAAGGGCTGCCTCTGCGTCGTTAACCAAGGCCTTCGCCCGGGAGCGTGCGCCTTCGAGACCGAGCAGCGAAACGAATGTGGCCTTTCCCGCCGCGGCATCCTTTTGCAACCTCTTGCCAGCCTTCGCCGCATCGCCTGTCACATCCAGGATGTCGTCGGCAATCTGGAAGGCAAGGCCGAGGGCCGTGGCATAGCGGCGCAGCGGAGTGGGGTCCGCCCCGGCAATGATCGCGCCGGCCTCGGCGGACCATGTGATGAGCGCCCCCGTCTTGCCAGCCTGCAGCCTGCTTATATCTTCCAGCGTCAGCTGTGTCGTCGCAACCTCGGCCGCCATGTCGAGGGCCTGCCCCAGAACCATACCGTTTGCGCCGGCCGCGTGGGCGAGGCCCGCAACAAGGCGAATGCTGGTTTCGGCATCCCCGATTGCCGGATCGGTCAGCAGCTCGAAGGCAAGGGTCTGAAGCGCGTCGCCTGCCAGAATCGCCGTCGCCTCGTCCCATTTCACGTGAACGGTCGGCTGGCCGCGGCGCAGATCGTCATTGTCCATCGCGGGCAGATCGTCATGGATCAGGCTGTAGGCGTGCAGCGCCTCTACTGCCGCAGCGGCGGGAAGCGCCCTTTCTGCGTCAGCCCCAAGCATCCGGGCGGACTCAAGCACAAGGAAACCGCGCAGACCCTTGCCCCCCCGCGTCGCGTAACGCATTGCGTCGAGAAGCGGCAGATCCGAGCCGGCAAGCGCCGCGTGTAGCCGGGTCTGCACTCGGGCCGCATCCTCTGCAAGCGCGGTGGTGAACATCATAGCCCTTCCACAGGCTCAGTGCCGTCTGCGCGCCCTTCGGCAACCCGAATTTTCTCGACCTTGGCTTCCGCCGCCGCAAGCTTGTCGGCGCAGTGTTTTTTCAGGTTGGCACCCGTTTCATAAAGGGAAATCGATTCCTCAAGCGGAACATCGCCGCGCTCGAGTCGCGTGACAACCTGTTCAAGGGCCGCCATCGCCTCTTCAAAGGTCATGTCCTTCACCGGTTTTCCCGTCATCCGCTCTGCTCCCGCCGTTGCTGTGCGTCCGACAATATCCCCGTTGAGAAGCCGAAGCCACCCGCGGCAGACGGGTGGTTCGTTCTGCCGCGCAGGCTCAGCGGACAACGAATTCCGCGTGCAAGGCGCCGGCGGCGTTAATGCTTTTCAGAATGTCGATCATGTCGTGCGGGCTCACGCCGAGGGCATTGAGGCCCGCGACAACCTGTGACAGCGACGTGTCACCCGACACCTCGGCAAGGCCCTTGCCGTTCTCATTGGTGATCGACGCCTTCGTGCGCGGAACGACGACCGTCCTGCCTTGGGAAAACGGATCTGGCTGGACGGCAATCGGAGCCTCGTCCACGCGCAGGGTAATGTTGCCTTGTGCAACCGCCACCCGACTGATCCGAACATCCTGACCGATCACGATCGTGCCGGACCGTTGGTCCACCACGACGCGCGCGCGTTCTTCCGGCTGAACCGCGATGTCTTCGATCCGGCTGAGCACATGCGCAGGCGAGCCTTGGCGTGCCGCTGCGATATCGACGGACACCGTCCCCGGATCCTCCATCGTTGCAACGTGCTTGCCGAAACTGGAATTGATGGCGCCTTCAATCCTTGCAGCCGTGGTGAAATCCGGGGTCCGCAGCGCGAGCCGGATGCGCCTGAGACTGCTGAAGTCAAACGCAACTTCGCGCTCGACCCGGGCGCCGCTGGGAATGCTTCCCGCTGTCGGCACGCCTTTCGTCACGCTGGCCGCCGCGCCCTGCACCGAAGCCCCCCCAGCGATGATCGTTCCCTGAGCAACCGCGTAGATCTGGCCGTCCGCCCCGTGCAGCGGCGTCATGATCAACGTGCCGCCAAGAAGGCTTTTTGCATCGCCGATGGCCGAGACTGTCACGTCGATCTTTCCTCCGACGCGGGCGAAAGGTGGCAGGGAGGCGGTCACGAAGACCGCGGCCACGTTCTTGGGTTGCAGCGCCTCGCCCGAGACGTTGACGCCCAACCTCTCGAGCAGCGTCGTCATGATCTCGCCGGTAAAAGGCGTGTTTCGCATGCCATCGCCGGTGCCGTTCAACCCGACCACAAGCCCATAACCCACCAGGTCGTTGCCGCGGACCCCGTCGAACTCCACCAGATCCTTGAGCCGCACCGGAGCCGCCGACGCGTTGGCGGTCATCAGGGACAAGGCACAGAAAAGCGAGATGAAAACCTTCATTTCAGGTAGTTGGAGAGAGACAGCGACGCGATCTGCGCGGTGAGGGCATAGAGCGTCTGAAGTTGCGTCTGGGTTTGCTGCAACTGGGTGGCCGTCGCATAGGGGTCGGTGGCCAGCATGGTCGATTGCGCCTGTTGGAGGCTGCTCGATTCTGCGGCGTTGCGGGTCCGGGCCGCGCTGATCTGGGCCTGGACGACGCCTATGCCGGCGGAAAGCGCGGTCCGGGCATCCGCCCCGGACAGAAGGCTTTGCCCTGCGCTGGCTGCGAGGCGTGCCTGTTCCGAGGCGTTTCCCTGAAGTGCCGGGCTGTCGATCATCGCCCCGAGAGCGAGGCCCGCCAGAGTGTCGGCAATCGCCGGATTTAGCGCCGTCGCGCCAAGTGTCGCCGTTTCTCCCTGTGCGACCGGTATCGGCGAGGCTGGATCGGCCGAGCCGTGATAAGCGGTGGCTGCATAACCGCTTGCAGATTGAAACCATGCGCGCACTGCGGCTTCGAGTCCCGAAGCCGTCGTCTGACCCGCCGTTGCCGTCTGGATTTGCGACAGCAGGTCGTCCATCGGGCTGACTGCGGGTTGGTCGGTCGCCGTGCCGGAAAAGAGACTGCGCCCCGCCACGCGCGTGTTCAGTTGCGCGATCGCATTTGACAGGGCCGCCCTCGATTGTTGCGCGATGATCTGCAACTGTACGGGCTGCGCCCCGCTTGACGCGGTGAGCAGGCCGGTGGCCAGTTCGCTCGCCGAAGAGTCGATGGCCCCAAGTGCGGTCTGCTGAGCCGCGGCCACCGTGCCGGCCATGTCCGCGGCCGTTTTGTACGCACCCAGCGCGCCAAGCGACTGAACGATACCGCCCAGCGGGTTGAAATTGCCCGACAGGGTCTTGCCCGGATCGCTGGTCACGCCGCTTGAAATCTCTGCCGAGAGCTGCTGCAGGGTGGTTTTCAGCTGTGCATTCTGGCGCTGAAGGATGAAGGGCTGGGCCCCAGCGCCGAGGGAGATCGTGTTCATGGCTTACACATTCATGAGGGCTTGAAGCATGGTGTCAGCGGTCTGGATAACCCGTGCATTGGCGGAATAGGACCGTTCGACCAGCAGCAGTTGCTGAAGTTGCTGGTCTGTTGAAACGCCGTTCTTCAACGCCTCTGCCGTCAGGGCGGAGGATTGCGCGCTGGCGTAGCTCGACGCGCCTTCGGCTGCGAGACGGGCGGTGCTGATCTTTCCGAGAAGGGCCGCCGCAAGGCCGGGGCTATCGACCGCGGTCGCTGTCACGTCCCCGGAAGCCGGAACGCTGAGGGCGGTCATCGCCCTGTCCATCGCGGCGAGGATCGCCCCGTTGCCCACCGGACCGGGGCCGGAACTGCCAAGCCCGTCGCGCAACTTTGCAAGGCTTCCGCCGCGCGCGGGATCGACGGCCGCGTTGATGGTCAGCCGACCTGCAAGGCCGACCTCATTCGCCGCGGAGACCTGCGCCCCGGCATCGGTGAAAAGACCGGCCGCGGTCGCGGAAAGCGTGCTGTCGGCGGTCTGAAACCGGCTCGAGAGGTCGCGGGCAAGCGCGTCGATCCCGGCCTGCGCCAGTGGGCCGGTTGTATCGCGAAGTTCGAAATTGGCGGCAAGCGATCCCCCCGCAACAAGGGCCGAATCCGTCCTGATGGCGCTGCCATTCAAAGTCAGACCCGACAGACCGCCGCCTGCCAGGGTCTGATCGGCCGTCATGCCTGCTGCGGGCGTGAAGCCAAGGCTGGCGGGCTTCGTCCCGTCCAGAAGCCCGGCCCCACCCGTCGTGAACAGCGCAACCGTCCCATTCTGTCGGGAGACCTGATTGATCGGGACGATGTCGGCCACCGAGTCGATCACGGATTGCCGCTTGTCCATCAAAGACGAGGCATCGCGCTGGGCGAGGGTTGCCTTCTGGATTTGCGCGTTCAGCCCGGCGACTTGTTGCAGCGCTGTGTTGAGCCGGTTAACGTCCTTGGCGATCGCCTGATCGGCAGATCCGCGGGCAGACTGGATCTGGCCGGATATCGTGTTGATCTTGGCGGCGACGGTCTTTGCTGACGACAGGACTGTGCTGAGCGCCGCATCGGAGTCAGACTGTGCCGCAGCCCCGATCAGCGCCGAATCCAGCGCCGTCAGCGATGCGCCAAGGGACCCGGAGTCCGTCGGAACGCCGATCGCGGTTTCGATGGATTTGTAGAAATCGGCATTCACACCCGATCCCGCGACGGCTGCGGAGGCGCTGCGCTGATCGTTGAGCAGCGACAGGTCCTGCAGGCGTGAGACCCCATCCACCGCGACTCCGCCAGTTGGATTGGGCACCAGCAACAGTTCGCGCACGCCATAGCCCGCGGTCTGCGCATTGGCGATGTTGGCGGAGATCACCTCGGTCGCCAATCCGTTCGCGGCGAGGCCCGAGGCGGCATTGGCCATGGCGGCGGAAATTCCCATGTGTCGGCTCCCTGGTTCAGCGCTTCATGTTGGTGGTTTCCTGCAGCATCGAATCGACCGTCTGGATCACCTTGGCATTCGACGAATAGGCGCGCTGCGTCTGGATCAGGTTGGTCAGTTCCTGCGCCACGTCGGTCGTGGACCCGGCCAGTGCAAATCCCGAAATCGTCCCCGTCGGACCCGTTCCGGCATCCCAGAGGAAATAGGACCCGCTTTGCGGCGAGACGGCGTAGCTCTGGTTGTCGAGCGCGGTTAGTCCGTTCGGGTTGGGCACGCTGATGACCGGCACCTGATAGAGAACGCGCGTGAATCCGGTATCGTAGGAAGCCGTCACGAAGCCGTTCTTGTCGATCGTGGTCGAGGTCAGGTTGCCCACCGGCGACCCGTCCTTCGAGATCGAGGTCGGCGCGAAGTTGTTGGAGAGCTGCGTCAGCCCCACCCGGTCACCGGGCTTGCCGATCGTCATCGTGATCGGACCCCCGGCCACGGTCAGCGCGAGGGTGCCCGTGGTCGCATCATAGGCGCCGCCCGACAGGGTGGTCACCGATGCCAGCGACCCGCCGCTGCCCCGGCTGCTGTCGAATTTCAGATCGTATTTTCCGATTTCCGCGCCGTTCTGTGCGGTATCGGCAATCGTCATCGTCCATTCGTTCGACGCCCCGGAGGCGGGCACCACGGGCGCGAAGCTGATCTTGAGATTCTGCGATTCACCCAGATTGCCGAAATACTCGACCGACAGGGGCTGAACAGCGCCATCGGACCCGGCCTGCGTTTCCGTCGCGGGAAGGTTCACCCCAAGCGTGACCTTGGTGGTCGGGTCGCCGGCGGTCTGGTTGGTATTGATCTTCACCGGTTGCAGCCCCTGCTGCGTGTCGCGCGGGAAGGTGCCGATGCTGCCGTCCCCGTTGGCAGGCCAGCCCAGCAGCGCAAGCCCCGAGCTTGTGATCAGCACGCCATCGGCATTGGTGTGAAACGACCCGGTCGCGGCCATCATCAGCGGCAGGTCGGACGCCCCGCCCAGCACGGCGGCGGCGGAGGTCACGGGCAACATGCCCGATCCGTTCACCGCCATGTCCAGCGCGTTCCCGGTCGTGACCAGCGATCCCGTCTGGTCCACCAGTCGGCTGCTGACGCTGCGGACGCCGCCCGCGGAATAATTGCCGGTATCCGCTAGGCCCGTAGTGACGATGGACTGAAAGTCCGTCACCGTGCGCTTGTAGCCGTAGGTGCCGGAATTCGCGATGTTGTCGGAGATGGCCGACAGGCTGGAGGCATTCGCGTTCAGCCCGGCCACCGCCGCATTCAGTGAGGATGAAATCGTCATCGGCCGGTCCTTCTGCTGCCACGACTCGCTTTTCACGAGTCATCGCAGTCGCGACTTAAGAACCGCCTAACGCGAAACGATCACTTCGCCATGCGCAGCAGGGTCACCTCCAACCTGTTGTTTCTAAGGGCTTGCGGATCGGCGACGGCAGGCTTGCGGTCTGCATAGCCGGTGATCCTTTCGATGCGAAACGGATCGAATCCCGCGCCTTGCAGAAGATCCCGCATCGCTTCTGCCCGATTCATCGACAGGGCCCACACCGGGTTGTTCCGCAGAACGACGGGGTAGCTGCGCACGTGACCGCCCAAGGCCACCGGGTTCACCACCATGCGGAACACGCGGGCGAGCATCCCCGCGATTTCCCGGGTGACGGGCTCAGGCCTGGCCGTCTCGTCCACGAAGAGGGGCGAGCCGGGCAGGTCGAAGATGTCGATGACGAGCCCCTGATCGGTCACCCGCGTCACGACATGGCGCAGCGCCTCTTTCATGGCGTCGCTTTCGCCGCTGGAGCCCATCAGCGAATCTTCCACCTTTTTGAGCGGGTCGGAGCCACCCAGACTGGTGGCGCGCGCATGGCTTTGCCCAGGCTGGAGGCCGGTTGCGCCGCGGGCCTGCCTGCTTTCCGTCGCATGAAGGTTCGAGGCGCCCGTCCCGTTCTTCACCAGCTGCTTTTCGGAAAACACGCTTTCGCCGCCGAAGGCACCGCTGCCCCCGCCCGAGACGCGGTTGATCGGGATCGTCGGGCTGAAATAGTCCGCGATCCCCTTCCGTTGCTTGTCCGTCGTTGCGTTCAGCAGCCACATCAGCAGGAAGAAGGTCATCATCGCCGTGACGAAATCGGCATAGGCCACTTTCCACGCGCCCCCGTGGTGGCCGCCGCCCTCGACGATCTTCTTCCGTTTGATGATGACTGGCCGGGCATCATTCTGCCTTGCCATCACACCACCCGTATTTACCCCGCCCCCAGACCTAGCCGAGGGCGGTGAACATGGGCTTAACCTGTCGAATTGTCTGTGTTTCCTAGCCGCGGCCTTTCCACGGAACAAGAATGCGCTCGGCCATGCGCATCAGGATGTCGATGACATAACCGATCACGCCGATCACGATGATGCCCATCACGACGACGTCGGTCATCTGGAACTTCGAGGCGACGATGATCATCATCCCCGCGCCCTGCTGCGCGGCGACAAGCTCGGCTGCGACGACGGTGCCCCAGCAGACCCCCATCGCCACCCGGGCGCCGGTAAAGATCTCGGGCAGCGAGTTCGGGACGATCACGTGCCACAGGATCTGCCATTTGGACGCGCCGAGCGAATAGGCCGCGTGGATCTTCGAGATCCGCACGCCAGAAACGCCGGCCCTCGCCGCGATCACCATGATCCAGAGCGCGGCAAGGAACAGAAGGACGACCTTGCCCGTCTCCCAGATGCCGAACCAGATGATGACCAGGGGAATCAGCGCAAGCGGCGGCACCGGGCGCATGAACTCCACGATCGGATCGAACCAGCCGCGCACCCAGCCCGACAGCCCCATCGCATAGCCCAGCGGGATCCCCACCAGCGAGCCAAGCGCGAAGCCCGCCAGAACCCGCGTGAGCGAGGCCGACACATGCGCCCAGAGCGAGATGTTCTGGAACCCGTTTCTGGCGATGTCGAAGAAGCGATGCACCACGGCCTCGGGCGAGGGCAGCCAGATCGGCTCCATCTGGAGGCCGGCATCGGGCTTGTAGGTGAATGACCCGCGCGAGCTGACGATGACCGTGCCATGGGCCACGCGGACGGGCTGGTCCACGGTGACGGGCTTGCCATCGATCATCGTGACCTTGGCGCCCTCGGGTCCGTTGTGGTTGCGGATCAGGACCGACCGCCATGCCGCCACCTGCGCCGCAAGGTTCGGCGCGAAGCCGGGTGCCTTCGGCGGGGTTTCGCGCTTGGGCTCGTTGCCGACGCGATAGACCTGGATATCCACCTTGCCGGTCGCCGTGGCGCCGGAGGGGGCCTGCATCTGGTAGGTGAAGGAGGCCGGTCCGACATAGGGCCCCGGCATGTGCAGCGGCACCCAGGCCGATCCGGTGAAGGCGCCCCAGATCAGGAAGATCACGACGACCGAAATGATGGATGCTGCCCGGTCGGGCACCACGGCGCTTTCGTCGCCGAAGGTCACTGTCTTCAGGCTGGTCAGGTCATGCCTTTTCCGGCCGTGCCGCAGGAAGCGCACGACGACATAGGCCAGCACGAACAGGACGATGTAGAGCGCAAGGACGATCATGCCGCGCCCTCGGTCCGGCCCATGATCTCTTCCTCCATGCCCCAGATCATCGACAAGATTTCCTCGCGCGTTTCGGCGAAGCCTTCGGACTTCTTGACCTCGCGCAGGTCTGCGCCCACGCCGCGTTCGGCGAAGGGCAGGCGGTATTCCTTGAAGATCCGCCCCGGGCGCGGGGCCATCACGATCAGCCGCTCGCCCAGAAGCAGCGCCTCTTCCACCGAATGGGTGATCAGGATCACGGTCTTGCCCGTCTCTTTCCAGAGCTTCAGCACAAGCCCCTGCATCTTCTCGCGCGTCAGCGCATCCAGCGCGCCCAGCGGTTCGTCCATCAGGATCACCTCGGGGTCGTTGGCAAGGCAGCGGGCAAGCGCCACGCGCTGCTGCATGCCGCCCGAAAGCTCGTAAACCGCCTTTTCCTTGAAGTCCTGCAGGCCCACGACATCCAGAAGATGGTCGGTTACGCGGTCCCGCTCGGCCTTCGGCATCGCCTTCATGCGCGGTCCGAAATCGACGTTGCGGCGCACGTTCATCCATTCGAACAGCGCGCCCTGCTGGAACACCATGCCGCGTTCCGGGCCGGGTCCGCGCACCGCGCGGCCGTCCAGCAGCACCGTGCCCTCGGTCGGCGCAAGGAATCCTGCCAGGATGTTCAGAAGCGTTGTCTTGCCGCAGCCCGAAGGCCCGAGGATCGACAGCAGCTCCCCCTGCGCGAGATCGATGGACACGTCGCGCAGCGCCTGCACGGACCGCCCCCCCGGAAGGTCGAACCGCATCGAGATATTCTGGATGGAAAGACCGGACATCGAACCCCCGTTCGGTCAGGGAGGCCGGGCGACGTTGCGCCGCCCGGCTTCGGGATCATCGTCCGGGATCAGTTCCCCGCGATGGATTTCAGCGGGCCGGCGTTCACCGCATCGGCATAGCTGTCGCGCGCCTTCTTGATGTTGCCGGTCTTCACGAAGAAGTTGGCGACATCCTGAAGGTTGGCCTGCACGCCGCCGCCCATCCAGACCGGGCCAAGGGTGTCCTTCAGGCTGGGGAAGCTGAAGCCCGCCAGCATGGATTTCGCCGCCGGCAGGTCCATGCCCGCGTCCTTGGCGATCACCGGCAGCATCTCGGCCTGTGCCGCGGCGCCGCTGTTCCACTTGTCGTTCATCTCGTGAACCACCTTCAGGAACTTCGCCACAAGGTCGGGGCTTTGGCTGACGAAGGCCGCGGGGGCCGAGATCACGTCATAGACATGCAGGCCGATCGCGTCCTTTTCCTTGCCGGTCAGCAGGACGTGGCCCACCTGCTCCATCCGTTGCAGGCCGCCGCCAAAGCCGCAGGCCATGTCAACGTTGCCCTGCGCCAGCGCCGCAGCCCCGTCGGGGGGCGCCATGTCCACGATCTTCATGGTCGAGCTGTCGACCCCGAAATGCGCCATCTGCTTGAGGAAGTCATACTGCGCCGCCGTCCCGATCGGCACCGCGACCTTCTTGCCTTCCAGCTTCTTGGCGTTGGTCTTGTCGATGTCGAGGTTGTTGGACACCACGCAGTTGTCGTTGCCCGAATAGCTGACGGCCACGTCGATGGCCTGCAGGTCCTGCCCGGCCGAGGTGGCGACGATGAACGGGGGCACGCCCTGGCTGATCGCCAGTTGCACATCGCCCGAGGCCATCGCGGCGCTCATGGCGGTGCCCGTGTCGAAGGAACGCCAGTTGATCTTCACGCCCATCGCCTTCTCGAACTGGTTCGTGGCCTTGGCGTATTCGAAGGGCATCGCCCATTCGAGAAAGTAGGCAATCGTGATCTGGTCTTGCGCCATCGCGCTTTGGCCAGCCGCCAGCAATGCCGTGCCCAGCAGCAAACCGGCCAGTTTCGACGTCTTCATGTGCAGTCTCCCTGTGGTCCGTGGTCTTCGGTTTCTGGTTCTTGTCCCGTCACTATGGGCTGCGGCCGCAAGGCGGTATAGGTCCAGTTTTCGCAGGGATCATCAGTCCAGCGCAACCCTTGGTTTTGCGGAATGGCTGGGCGGTCTGGCCTTATATTGCCCAAGGTTCTGGCCCTACAGGGACGTGGCCCGCCATGGGATGTCATCAAGCTGGCGCCTTCGGCAGCGCCTGATCCGGGTGACACAATGAACATGAACCTGCAATCCAACGATCTGACCGGCGTCGTCGCGGCCGACCGCGCCCATGTCTGGCACCATCTGACCCAGCACAAACCCTTTGAATCGATCGATCCGCGCGTGATGGTCGAGGGGCGGGGGATGCGGCTTTGGGATGCGGTCGGGCGCGAATACCTCGATGCCGTCTCGGGCGGGGTCTGGACGGTGAACGTCGGCTACGGGCGCGAAAGCATCGCCAATGCCGTGCGCGACCAGCTGGTGAAGCTGAACTATTTCGCGGGGTCGGCGGGGTCGGTTCCCGGCGCGCTCTTTGCGCAGCGGCTGATCGAAAAGATGCCGGGCATGAGCCGGGTCTATTATTCCAACTCCGGCTCCGAGGCGAACGAGAAGGTGTTCAAGATGGTGCGCCAGATTTCCGCGCGCCATCACGGGGGGCGGAAGTCCAAGATCCTGTTCCGCGAGCGGGACTATCACGGCACGACGATTTCCTGCCTCTCCGCCGGCGGCCAGCCCGAGCGGAACGCGCTTTACGGCCCCTTCACCCCCGGGTTCGTCGCGGTGCCCCACTGCCTTGAATACCGCGCGCAATGGGACGTGGAAAACTACGGCGAACGCGCCGCCGATGCGATCGAAGAGGTGATCCTGCGCGAAGGCCCCGACACGATCGGCGCGATCTGCCTTGAACCCGTCACCGCCGGCGGCGGCGTCATCACCCCGCCCGAAGGCTACTGGCAGCGCGTGCAGGAAATCTGCCGCAAGCATTCGATCCTCATCCACATCGACGAGGTCGTCTGCGGTGTCGGGCGCACGGGGACATGGTTCGGATACCAGAACTACGGCGTTCAGCCCGATTTCGTGACCATGGCGAAGGGCGTCGCCTCGGGCTATGCCGCGATTTCCTGCACCGTGACCACCGAGGCGGTGTTCGAGATGTTCAAGGACGATGCCGCCGATCCGCTGAGCTACTTCCGCGACATCTCGACCTTCGGGGGCTGCACCTCCGGCCCTGCCGCGGCGCTGGAAAACCTGCGCATCATCGAGGACGAGGGCCTGCTGGACAACACCGTCGCGATGGGGGACCGGCTGATGGCCAACCTGCGCGATCTTGCCGACAAGCACCCCGTCATCGGCAACGTCCGCGGCAAGGGCCTGTTCTGCGGCGCGGAACTGGTGGCCGACCGGACGACCAAGGAGCCCGTCGCCGAGAAGCTTGCGCAGGCCGTGGTGGCCGATTGCATGGCGCAGGGGGTCATCATCGGCGTCACGAACCGGTCGATCACCGGCTACAACAACACGCTTTGCCTAAGCCCTGCGCTGATCGCGACGCCCGACGACATCGACCGGATCACCGACGCCATCGACGGCGCGCTTGGCCGCGTCTTCGCCTGAGGCTGTGGGATTGACCGGCGGGCCCCCCGCGGGCACGTTCGATCTGTCCAGTTGCCCGCTGCGATAGGTCCAGACATGGCGATACAGGCGGAAACCTTCTTCCTTGTCCCCGGCGCGCCGGGGACGCTGCAACAGCAGATCCAGCAGATCGTGGCCGAGGGGATCCTGACCGGCCGCTTCCGCCCGGGTGAAAGGCTCCCCTCCAGCCGCAAACTGGCGCAGCATCTTGGCGTCAGCCGGATCACCGTGACGCTGGCCTATACCGAGCTTGTCGCCGGCGATTACCTCGGCGCGCGGGGCAGGTCGGGCTATTTCGTCTCTGACTCGGCCCCAAGGCAGCCGGAATTCCCCCCCGTCCATGTGCCCCGGCGCGAGGCGGTGGACTGGGCCCGCGCCACCGGGGGGCGGTATTCGCGGCAGCTCTACTTCTCGAAACCGCAGGACTGGCGCAGCTATCCCTACCCGTTCATCTATGGGCAGGCGGATGCGACGCTGTTCGATCACCAGAACTGGCGGCAATGCGCCCTGCGCGCGCTCGGGATGCGCGATTTCGAGGCGCTGACCGCCGACTATTACGAACGCGACGACCCGATGCTGATCGAATACATCAGCCGGGTGATCCTGCCGCGCCGGGGCATCACCGCCCGCCCGTCCGAGATCCTGCTGACGCTCGGGGCGCAGAACGCGCTCTGGCTGGCGGCACAGGTGCTGCTGACGGCAGAGCGCACGGCGGTGACCGAGAATCCCTGCTACCCCGGCCTGCGCACGATCCTTGGTCAGACCGCCTGCCGCACCCTGTCGGTGGATGTGGACGACGACGGTCTGCCCCCCGCCGCCCTGCCGGAGGGCGCGGATGTCGTCTTCACGACGGCCAGCCACCATTGCCCGACCAACGCCACCATGCCGATGGCGCGCCGCATCGACCTTCTTCAACGCGCCTCGCGCGAAGATTTCCTGATCGTCGAGGATGACTACGAATTCGAGATGTCGTTCCTCAAGGCCTCCTCGCCCGCGCTGAAGTCGCTCGATGAGGAGGGGCGGGTGATCTATGTCGGCTCGTTCTCCAAGTCGCTCTTTCCGGGGCTGCGCCTGGGCTATCTTGTCGGCGCCGAACCCTTCATCCGCGAGGCCCGCGCCCTGCGCGCCGCGATCCTGCGCCACCCGCCGGGGCATATCCAGCGGACGGTCGCCTATTTCCTCTCGCTCGGCCATTACGACGCGCAGCTCAACCGCATGGCGCAGGCCTACAAGCGCCGCCGCGTCGCGATGGACGAGGCGATGCGGGCCGAGGGGCTGACACAGGCCGGGCCGGGCGGATTCGGCGGCTCCAGCTTCTGGATGGCTGCGCCCGTGGGCGTGGATACCGAGGATCTTGCCCGGGGCCTGCGCCAGCAGGGCGTGCTGATCGAACCGGGGCGGGTCTTCTTCGATCCGTCGTCCGCGCTCCGCAACACCTATCGCCTTGCCTATTCGTCGATAACGCTGGGCAAGATCCCCGAAGGCATCGCCCATATCGCCCGCGCCATCGCCGCGGCGGCCCCTTGAAACCCTTGCAAATGCAGGGCTGTGGTCGCATACCGCCCGAGACGGAACGGAGGCGAACATGGCGCACAAGGTATTCATCGACGGCGAAGCGGGCACCACGGGGCTGCAGATCCGCGAGCGCCTTGCCCCCCGTGCCGATATCGAGCTGATCAGCATTGACCCCGCGCAGCGCAAGGACCCCGCCGCCCGGATCGCGGCCTATGCGGCGGCCGATGTCGCCATTCTGTGCCTGCCCGACGCGGCGGTGCACGAGATCGTCCCGGAGGTCGCCGATCTGCCGGTGCGGATCATCGACGCCTCTACTGCCCATCGGGTGGCCGAGGGCTGGACCTTCGGCTTCCCCGAGATGACGAAGGGCCAGCGCGCGAAGGTCGCCGCCGCCCGCCACGTGTCCAACCCCGGCTGCTGGTCCACCTGCGCCATCGCCCTGATCCGCCCGCTGGTCGAGGCCGGGCTGATCGCCCCCGACCAGCCGCTGACGCTGTCAGGCGTGTCGGGCTATACCGGCGGCGGCAAGGCGATGATCGCCGAGTTCGAGACGGGCGAGGTGACCGGCGGTTTCATCTACGGCATGGCGCAGGGCCACAAGCACCTGCCCGAGATCGTGAAGCACGGCCAGTTGTCGCGTTTCCCGGTCTTCGTACCCTCGGTCGGCCAATATGCCCAGGGCATGATCGTCGAACTGCCGCTGCACCTCGATGCCAAGGGCTTCGACGCTGTGGAAGAGGCTCTGCGCAGCCATTACGCGGGCGAACGGTTCGTGTCGGTCGTGGCCCCCGATCACTACGGCGCCCGGATCAATCCGCAGGGCCTCAACGGGACAAACCGGCTGGAACTGTCGCTGCACGGCAGCAGCGAGAAGGGCACCGCCGTTCTGGTCGCCACGCTTGACAACCTCGGCAAGGGGGCGTCCGGCGCGGCGGTGCAGAACCTCAACCTGATGCTGGGCGAGGACGAGGGCACGGGGCTGTAACTGGCCATATGCCGCCCTGCCGGCTGGCCCTATCGCCCCTTCCGGCACGCGCCTAATCTTGGCCCCGACAGGCCGTGGCATCCGCTGCGGCCCAAGGGATTTCGCCAGAATATCAGGGAGCGCGCCATGCGGATGACCACCGAAGAGGCTTTCGTCAAAGTCCTGCAAATGCACGGCATCGAGCATGCCTTTGGCATCATCGGATCGGCGATGATGCCGATCTCGGACCTGTTTCCGGCGGCGGGCATCACTTTCTGGGACTGCGCGCACGAGGGCAACGCCGGCATGATGGCCGACGGCTACAGCCGCGCGACCGGCAAGATGTCGATGATGGTGGCCCAGAACGGCCCCGGCATCACCAATTTCGTGACCCCGGTGAAAACGGCCTACTGGAACCATACGCCGCTTCTGCTGGTCACCCCGCAGGCCGCGAACAAGACGATGGGGCAGGGTGGCTTTCAGGAAGTCGAGCAGATGCGGCTTTTCGCCGACATGGTCGCCTATCAGGAAGAAGTCCGCGACCCGTCGCGCATGGCCGAGGTGCTGAACCGCGTGATCCTGAAGGCGAAACGCGCCTCTGCCCCCGCGCAGATCAACGTGCCGCGCGATTTCTGGACGCAGGTGATCGACGTGGACCTACCGAAGATCGTGGAATTCGAACGCCCCGAAGGCGGGGCCGATGCGCTCGACCGCGCGGCGGCGCTTCTGTCGGGGGCAAGGTTCCCGGTCGTGCTGAACGGCGCGGGCGTGGTGCTGGCGGGCGCGATCCCCGACGCGATGGCGCTGGCCGAGCGGCTGGATGCGCCGGTCTGCTGCGGCTATCAGCACAACGACGCCTTCCCCGGCTCGCATCCGCTGTTCGCCGGGCCCTTGGGCTACAACGGGTCCAAGGCGGCGATGGAACTGATCTCGAAGGCTGACGTGGTGCTGGCGCTCGGAACGCGGCTCAACCCGTTCTCGACCCTGCCGGGCTATGGGATCGACTACTGGCCGACCAAGGCGCAGATCATCCAGGTGGACCTGAACCCCGACCGGATCGGGCTGACGAAACCGGTCACCGTGGGGATCGTCGGCGACGCGAAAAAGGTGGCGCAGGGTCTTCTTTCGCGGCTTTCGCCCGGCGCGGGCGATGCCGGCCGGGCCGAGCGGCGGGCCCTGATCGGGCAGACGAAATCCGCCTGGGCGCAGCAGCTTTCCAGCATGGACCACGAGGATGACGACCCGGGGACAAGCTGGAACGCGCGCGCCCGGGCGGCCAAGCCCGACTGGATGAGCCCGCGCATGGCCTGGCGCGCGATCCAGCGCGCGCTGCCGGTCGAGGCGATCATTTCGTCCGACATCGGCAACAACTGCGCCATAGGCAACGCCTACCCGACCTTCGAGGCGGGCCGCAAATACCTTGCCCCCGGCCTTTTCGGTCCCTGCGGCTACGGCTTTCCGGCCATCACCGGCGCGAAGATCGGCTGCCCCGATACGCCGGTGGTGGGCTTTGCCGGCGACGGCGCCTTCGGCATCTCGATGAACGAGATGGTGACGATCGGGCGCGACGAATGGCCCGCGATCACCATGGTGGTCTTCCGCAACTACCAGTGGGGGGCCGAGAAGCGGAACACGACGCTGTGGTTCGACGACAACTTCGTCGGCACCGAGCTGAACGAGAAGGTCAGCTACGCCGCCATCGCCCGCGCCTGCGGGCTTGACGGGGTGCAGGCCCGCACGATGGACGAGCTTTCCGCCGCTTTAGAGACTGCTTTGGCCGCGCAGAAGGCGGGCAAGACCACCTTCATCGAGGCGCTCATCAATCAGGAACTGGGCGAGCCCTTCCGCCGCGACGCGATGAAGAAGCCGGTTCGGGTCGCGGGCGTCGCCGCCGACGACATGGCTTCCCAGGCCGGCGCCTGAGGTGACGCTTGGTTCGGGGCAGATCGCGGCGCTGGCGCTGACCTTCCTGATCGCCGCCTTCGTGCGCGGCTATTCGGGGTTCGGTTTCTCGGCCCTGCTGATCGCCTCGGCCGGGCTGGTCACCGATCCGCGCCCCTTGATGCCGGTGGCCTTCCTGTGCGAACTGACGATGACACTGGTTCAGGCGCGCGGGATCGGGCCGCTGATCGACTGGCGACGGGTCGGCACGATGCTGCTGGGCGCGGCCATGGCGATGCCGTTTTCAGTCTCTATCCTTGCCGATATCGGTCTGTCGCAGGCACGGCTTGCGATCTCGGCCGGGATCCTCCTGTTCTGTCTTCTGCTTCTCACGGGCTGGACGATCCGCAGTCGCATCGGCCCGGGGGGCCAGGTCGGCGTGGGCCTTGTCTCCGGCCTTTGCAACGGGGCGGCCGTTGGGGGGCTGCCGGTCGCCGCCTTCCTTGCCGCGCAACCCATCGCGGCGCCGGTCTTCCGCGCGACGATGGTGGCGTATCTCACGCTGATCGACCTGATCGCCCTGCCGCTTTTTGCCCGCGCGGGCTTTGTCACCCGCGCGACGCTCACCGCCTGGGGCCTGTCCCTGCCGCTGATCGCCCTTGGCATCTGGGCTGGCGGGCGGCATTTTCTGACGGCCTCGCCGCAAAGCTTCCGGCGCATGGCCATCGTCCTGCTGGCGGTGCTGTCCTGTCTCGGCCTGCTGCGGTCCATGGAGTGAAGATGGAAAAGATCCTTGTCGTCAATGCGGGGTCCAGTTCGATCAAGACGGTGCTGTTCGGCGCGGACCTGACCCCCCTCTCCGCCGTCACGGTGGCCGAGATCGGCGGGGAATCGACGCTGCGGATCGGCACGAAAACCGTGCCTGTTTCAGCCCAAACCCACCTGTCTGCCCTGTCCGCGATCCTTGATGCGCTGGCGGAGGACGGTCACCCGCTGACCAGCCTCTCTGCCGCGGCCCACCGTGTCGTGCATGGCGGGCGCGGCCTTCTGGCCCCCTGTCGGATCACCCCGGCGGTCGAGGCCGAGATCCAGGCCTGCATCCCGTTGGCGCCGCTGCACAACCCCCACAACCTGTCCGCCATCCGCGCCATCGCCCGCTTGGCCCCGGACCTGCCGCAATACGCAAGCTTCGATACCGCCTTTCATGCGACCAATCCCGAAGAGGCGCTGCGCTACGCGCTGCCTGCCGCCGAAGAGGCGAAGGGCATCCGCCGCTACGGTTTCCACGGCATTTCCTACGCAGGAGTGGTCGCGCGGTTTCCGGAAATCACCGGAAATCCGCTGCCGCAGAGACTTCTGGCGATGCATCTGGGGAATGGCGCTTCGCTCTGCGCGATCCGCGACGGGCGGTCGGTGGCGACGACGATGGGCTATTCGCCGCTCGACGGGCTGACCATGGGCACGCGGACGGGCGAGATCGACGGGAACGCCGTCCTGCGCATCGCCGCCGATCACGGGATCGACCGCGCAAGCGCGATCCTGAACCGTGAAAGCGGCCTGCGCGCGCTTGGCGGCAGTTCCGACATGCGGACCCTGGCCGAGGCTGGAACGCCTCAGGCCCGCTTTGCCCGTAAACATTTCTGTTACTGGATCATCCGTCACGCCGGGTCGATGATTGCCGCGATGGGGGGGCTGGATGCCGTGGTCTTTACCGGCGGCATTGGGGAAAACGATGCCGAGGTGCGCGCCGAAGTCGCCGCCGGTCTGGGGTGGCTTGGCGCCGTGCTTGATGCGCGGGCAAATGCCGCCGGGGGGTTGCGGCTGCACGCCGAAACAAGCAAGGTTCAATTGTGGAAAATTTTGGCATATGAGGAACAGACAATAGCCCGGGACGCTCTTGCCGGGTAGCTTGTTCCGAATTAAGCCGAAGACGCGAACAGGGAAGCGAACCGTTCATGACTTACCGCCAGCCCGTGCTCGAGACATCGCCGCACGTTTCCGACGAGGTGCGCAAGACCACCTGCTACATGTGCGCCTGCCGCTGCGGCATCAACGTGCACATGAAGAACGGCAAGGTCGCCTATATCGAGGGCAACCGTGACCACCCGGTGAACAAGGGCGTCCTGTGTGCCAAGGGGTCGTCCGGGATCATGCAGGTCACGGCCCCCTCGCGCCTGCGGGCGCCGTTGAAGCGCGTCGGCCCGCGCGGGTCGGGCGAATTCAGAGAGATCAGCTGGGAAGAGGCGTTGCAGACCGCCGTCGACTGGCTGAAGCCGCTGCGCGAGACGGCGCCGGAAAAGCTCGCCTTCTTCACAGGGCGCGATCAGTCGCAAAGCTTCACCAGTTGGTGGGCGCAATCCTACGGCACGCCGAACTACGCGGCCCACGGCGGCTTCTGCTCGGTCAACATGGCGGCGGGCGGCATCTACACGATGGGCGGCGCCTTCTGGGAATTCGGCCAGCCCGACTGGGACCATACCAGGCTCTTCATCCTGTTCGGCGTGGCCGAGGATCACGACAGCAACCCGATCAAGATGGGGATCGGCAAGATCAAGACCCGTGGCGCGAAGGTGATCGGCATCAACCCGATCCGGTCGGGCTACAACGCGGTGGCGGATGACTGGTTCGGGGTCACGCCCGGCGCGGACGGTCTGCTGATCCTGTCCATCATCCACGAGCTGTTGAAGGCCGGGAAGGTGGACGTTCACTACCTCGCGCAATGGACCAATGCCGGTTGTCTGGTGAACAGCCAAGAGGGGCCGGAAAAGGGTCTGCTCCTGCGGGATTCGAACGGAAAGCTGCTGGTGATCGACCGCACGACGGGCCAGCCCGCACCCTTCGACCAGAAGGGCGTGCGCCCCGATCTGGGCGCCAACTGGAACGGCCACCGCACCGTCTTCCAGCACATGGCCGAGAAATACCTCTCGCCCGATTACGCGCCCGAAAACGTCGCGGGTCGCGTCGGCATCGCGGCCGACCGCATCAAGGGGCTCGCTGCCGAGATCGCCCGCGTCGCCTTTGACGAGGCGGTCGAGCTTCAGCAACCCTGGACCGATTTCCGCGGCGAACGGCACGAGGTGATGGTCGGCCGCCCCGTCAGCTTCCACGCGATGCGCGGGATCTCGGCCCATTCCAACGGCTTCCAGACCGCCCGCGCGTTGCACGTGTTGCAGATCCTCATCGGGTCGGTCGAGACGCCCGGCGGTTTCCGCTTCAAGCCGCCTTACCCCAAGCCCTTCGACGCCCATCCCAAGCCGCATTGCAAGGTGACGCCCGGCGCGCCGCTGGACGGGCCGCACCTTGGCTATCCGACGGGGCCCGAGCATCTGGCGCTGGCCGAAGACGGCTCCCCCGCCCGGATCGACAAGGCGTTTTCCTGGGAAAACCCGCTGTCCGCCCATGGGCTGATGCACATGGTGATCTCGAACGCGCATGCGGGCGTGCCCTACAAGATCGACACGCTGCTGCTGTACATGGCGAACATGGCGTGGAATTCGACCATGAACACCCGGCAGGTCATCGAGATGCTGACCGACAAGGGGCCGGACGGCGAATACGTCATTCCGCGGATCATCTATTCGGATGCCTATTCCAGCGAGATGGTCGCCTATGCCGACCTGATCCTGCCGGACACGACCTATCTGGAACGCCACGACTGCATCAGCCTGCTGGATCGCCCGATCTGCGAGGCGGACGCAGCCGCCGATGCGATCCGTTGGCCCGTGATAGAGCCTGATCGCGACGTGCGCGGCTTCCAGTCGGTGATGCTGGACCTTGGCGCGCGGCTCGGCCTGCCGGGGATGGTGAAGGAGGACGGCAGCCCGAAATACGCCGACTACGCCGATTACATCGTGAACCACGAACGCCGCCCCGGCGTGGGCCCGCTGGCGGGCTTTCGCGGCAACGGCGATCAGGTCGGCCGTGGCCCGGTGAACCCCGATCAGCTGAACCGCTACATCCAGAACGGCGGCTTTTTCACCGCGCATATCCCGGCCTCGGCGCAGTATTACAAGCCGTGGAACAAGGAATATCAGGAATGGGCGGTCGAGATCGGGCTGTATGACAAGGAACTGCCCTATCTCTTCAGCATCTATTCCGAACCGATGCGCCGCTTCCAGCTTGCGGCCGAGGGGCACGGCAGCCGCCAGCCGCCCGAGCATCTGCGGGCGCAACTGAAGATGGCGATGGACCCGCTGCCGACATGGTATGCGCCTTTCGGCGATGCCGAGGCGGCCGACTATCCGATCCACGCGCTGACCCAACGCCCGATGGCGATGTATCACAGCTGGGGCACGCAGAACGCCTGGCTGCGGCAGTTGCATGGCCGCAACCCGCTGTATCTGTCCGGCAAGATATGGAAGGACCACGGGTTCAAGGACGGCGACTGGGCGCGCGTCACCTCGCCCCATGGGTCGATCACCGTGCCCGTCGCCCTGCATGCGGGTCTGAACGAGAACACGATCTGGACCTGGAACGCCATCGGCAAACGCAAGGGCGCCTGGGCGCTGGAGCCTGACGCGCCCGAGGCGACCAAGGGCTTCCTGCTCAACCACCTGATCCACGAGCTTCTGCCGCCGAAGGGCGATGGCCTCAGATGGGCCAATTCAGACCCTGTGACAGGGCAAGCGGCGTGGTTCGATCTGCGCGTGAAGATCGAGCGGGTGGAGCCGCAACAGCAGACCCTTCCCGACTTTCCGGAGATCAAGAGCCCGGTGCCCAAGGCACCCAGGAACCGTCTGTGGGGGGCCGAGAAATGACCGAACTGCCCGTCAGCACGAAAAAGAAGCTCGGCCTTGTCATCGACCTCGACATCTGCGTCGGCTGCCACGCCTGCGTGACCTCCTGCAAGGGCTGGAACACCGAGAACTACGGCGCGCCGCTCAGCGACATGGACGCCTATGGGGCCGACCCCTCGGGCACCTTCCTGAACCGCGTCCATTCCTTCGAGGTGCAGCCCGAAACGGGACCGGCGCAGACGATCCACTTCCCGAAATCCTGCCTGCATTGCGAAGACGCGCCCTGCGTCACCGTCTGCCCAACGGGCGCCAGCTACAAGCGCGAGGAAGACGGGATCGTGCTGGTCAACGAAAGCGCCTGCATCGGCTGCGGCCTCTGTGCCTGGGCCTGCCCCTATGGCGCGCGGGAACTGGATCAGGCGGCGGGCGTGATGAAGAAATGCACGCTCTGCATCGACCGCATCTACAACGAAAACCTGCCCGAGGTCGATCGCGTCCCCGCCTGCGTGCGCACCTGCCCGGCCGGCGCGCGGCATTTCGGCGACCTTGGCGACCCGGACAGCGCGGTCAGCCAACTGGTTGCCGACCGTGGCGGGATGGACCTGATGCCGGAACTGGGCACCAAGCCGGTGAACAAATACCTGCCGCCGCGCCCCAAGGATCGTACGCCCGCCAAGCCGCTCGACCCGATCGCCGATGTGCAGGCCACGGGCCTTGCCGGCTGGCTTGACCGACTGCTGGAGAAGTTCTGATGCATCCCGCGCCTTCCGTCATCGTCTTCACCGTGCTGTCGGGTCTGGGACTGGGGTTCCTGACCTATCTCGGCCTTGGCGTGATCCAGCCAGAGGGGCTGAACGCCTTCCTGATCTACGGCATCGCCTATGGCTTTGCCGTGGGCGGGCTCATGGCCTCGACCTTCCACCTTGGCAATCCGCAACGGGCGCTCAAGGCCTTCACCCAGTGGCGCACAAGCTGGCTCTCGCGCGAGGCGTGGTTTTCGGTCGTGACGCTTCTGCTCATGGCGCCGGTCGCGCTCTTCGCGATCTTTACCGGCTTTCACACCGCGACCTTCGGCCTTCCGGGGGCGGGATTGGCCCTTGCAACCGTCTTCTGCACCTCGATGATCTACGCGCAGTTGAAGACCGTGCCGCGCTGGAACCACTGGACGACTCCGGCGCTGTTTCTGGTCTTCGCGCTGGCGGGCGGGGCGATCCTGTCGGGGGCGGCAAGCGCGGCCGTGGTGCTGTGCCTTGTCCTTGGGGTTCTGCTGGTGGTCAGCTTCGTGACGGGCGACGGCCGCTTTGCCGCGCGCGGATCGACGATGGAAACCGCGACGGGTCTGGGCCGGATCGGCAAGGTCAGGCTCTTCGAGCCGCCGCATACCGGCACGAACTATCTCATGCGCGAGATGATCCACCTTGTCGGGCGCAAGCATCGGGCGCGGCTGCGCGTGATCTCGATCCTGTTCGCCTCGCTCTTGCCGGCGCTGGTGCTGGCGGTGCTGCCCGTGGGGGTGCCAACCATCGTCCTGGCGCTGACGCTGCACCTGATCGGCGCCTTTGCCGCCCGCTGGCTGTTCTTCGCCGAGGCCGAACATGTCGTGGGCCTGTATTACGGCGCAAGATAAGGCTCTGTTCCGGCAGAAACGGCGTGGCGGGGGCGCTTTCCCTCCGTTGCATCGGCCGCGCGACGGGGCTAACCCTTCTGCAGCCGAGGAAGGAGCACCCATGTCCGCCGCGAAGATCGAGATCGACCCCGTCCAACTGACCGCGGACCTGATCCGCTGCCCCTCCGTGACGCCGGCCGAGGGCGGGGCGCTGCACCTGCTGGACAAGCTGCTGTCCGCCCATGGGTTCGAGACGCATCGCGTGGACCGGGGCGGGGTGTCGAACCTCTTCGCCCGCTGGGGCGCGAAGGGGGCCAACCGGTCCTTCGGCTTCAACGGCCATACCGATGTGGTGCCCGTCGGCGATGCCGCCGCCTGGACGCATGACCCCTTCGGCGGCGCGATCGAAGATGGCGTGCTCTGGGGGCGCGGCGCGACCGACATGAAATCCGGCGTCGCCGCCTTTGCCGCCGCTGCCGTCGATTTCGTGACCCAGACCCCGCCCGATGGCGCGGTGATCCTTGCCATCACCGGCGATGAGGAAGGCGTGGCGAAAGACGGCACCGTCGCGCTGCTGGACTGGATGGCGGCTGAGGGCGAGCGGATGACGGCCTGCCTCGTCGGAGAACCGACTTGCACGAACGAGATGGGCGAGATGATGAAGATCGGTCGCCGCGGCTCTATGACGGCGCATTTCACCGCGAAAGGGGTGCAGGGCCATTCTGCCTATCCCCATCGCGCGAAGAACCCCGTCACCGCGCTGGTGCGCCTGATGGACCGGTTGGCGAGCCATGAACTGGATGCGGGCACGGATCATTTCGACGCCTCGACGCTTGCCATCACCACGATCGACACCGGCAACCCGGCAACCAACGTGATCCCCGCGGAATGCCGGGGCACGGTGAACATCCGCTTCAACGATGCCCATTCCGGCGCAAGCCTGTCCGACTGGCTGCGGGCCGAGGCTGCGAAGGTCGAGGCGGAAACCGGCGTGCAGATCACGGTCGGCATCCATATCTCGGGCGAAAGCTTCCTCACCCCGCCGGGGGAGCTGTCGCGCCTCGTCGCAGGCTCTGTTCAGGCGGAAACGGGCCGAAATCCGGTGATGTCCACCTCGGGGGGGACGTCGGACGCGCGCTTTGTGAAGGACCACTGCCCGGTGGTGGAATTCGGTCTCGTCGGCAAGACCATGCACCAGGTGGACGAACGCGTCCCGGTCGAACAGATCCGTCAATTGAAGGCGATCTACAGCCGCATCCTGAAGGACTATTTCGCATGACGGTCGAGATCGCCGAGACCGATGACATCGCCGCCTGCCGCGCCCTGCGCCGCGTGGTCTTCATCGAGGAACAGGGCGTGCCCGAGGCCGACGAACTGGACGACAAGGACGGCGAGGCGATCCACCTGCTCGCCACCGACGCCGGCCGACCGGTCGGCACGGCGCGGCTGCTGCTCATGGGCAAGACAGGCAAGATCGGCCGTGTTTGTGTCTTGAAGGAGATGCGCGGCACCGGCCTTGGCGCCGCGCTGATCCGCGCTGCGGTGGATCGGCTCCGCCAGATCGAGGGGATCGCCACGGTGAAGCTGGGCGCGCAGGTCCACGCGCTTGGTTTCTACGAAAAGCTCGGGTTCACCGCTTTCGGCCCGGTCTATGACGACGCCGGCATCCCGCACCAGGACATGGCGCTGACGCTCTGACCCCGGTCCGTTTTCCCGATGACGCCTGCCCGGCCCCGTGATAGGGCAGGGGCATGGAACAGCTTCCCTCCAAGGCCGAAATTCTCCGCTGGATCGCCGACAACCCCGGTGCCACCGCCAAGCGCGACATCGCGCGGGCTTTCGGCATCAAGGGCGGTCCGGCACGGATCGAACTCAAGCGCCTGCTCAAGGAGATGGAGGCCGACGGCGCGCTGGAACGCCGCCGCCGCAGCTACCGCGACCCGGACGCCCTGCCGCCGGTTGCGGTGTTGCAGATCCTCGCGCCCGACAGCGATGGCGATCAATGGGCCAAGCCTTTGGAATGGCAGGGCAGCGGCCCCGCGCCGCGCATCCTGTTCCAACCGCGCAAGTCCGACGCCCCGGTGGCCGAGGGCGACCGCGTGCTGGCGCGCCTGACCCCGGTCGAGGCACCCGACCATGCCTACGAGGCGCGGCTGATCCGCAAGATCGGCTTCAATCCGCACAAGCTTCTGGGCATCTTCCGCAAGGAAACAGAGGGCGGCCGCATCGTCCCTATCGACAAGGGCGCCGACAAGGAATGGCGCGTGGCCGCCGATGCCACGGGCGGGGCCAAGGACGGCGAGCTGGTCGAGGCCGAACAGGCCGGCCCGCGCGGCCGTCTTGGCCTGCCGCAGGCGCGGGTGGTCGATGTGCTGGGCGACCCGACCGCGCCCCGCGCCGTCAGCCTGATCGCCATCCACCAGCACGGCATCCCCGACGATTTCCCCGATGCGGTGATCGAGGAAGCCGATGCCATGCACCCCGCGGGCCTTGGCGAGCGCGAGGATTTGCGGCACCTGTCGCTGGTCACCATCGACCCGGCGGATGCGCGCGACCATGACGACGCCGTCTTTGCTCATGCCGACGACGACCCGAAGAACCCCGGGGGTCATATCCTCTGGGTCGCGATTGCCGACGTGGCGCATTACGTCACCCCTGGCTCGGCGCTGGACCGCGAGGCGCGGCGGCGGGGCAATTCGACCTATTTCCCCGACCGCGTGGTGCCGATGCTGCCCGACCGTCTGTCGGGCGATCTTTGTTCGCTGCACGAAGGCGTCGAACGCGCCTGCCTTGCCGTGCGGATGAAGCTGGACGAGCATGGCCGCAAGATCTCGCACCGCTTCACGCGGGGGCTGATGAAATCCATCGCCTCGCTGACCTACGAAGAGGTGCAGGAGGCGCAGGACGGCCGGCCCAGCGACCGTTGTGCCGATCTGATGGAGGAGGTGATCGCCCCCCTCTATGCCGCTTACGAGGCGCTGAAACGCGCCCGCGCCCTGCGCCAGCCGCTGGAACTGGACCTGCCCGAGCGGCGGATCGTGCTGTCTGACGACGGCAAGGTGACCTCGGTCGCCTTCCGCGACCGCTACGACGCGCACAAGCTGATCGAGGAGTCGATGGTAATGGCCAACGTGGCCGCGGCCGAGGAACTGACCCGCCTGCGGCGCCCGCTGTTGTTTCGCGTGCATGAAGAACCCAGCCCGGAAAAGCTCGACGCGCTGCGCGAGGTGGCGGAGGCTTCGGGCTTCACGCTGGCCAAGGGGCAGGTGTTGCAGACGGCGCATCTGAACCGGCTTCTGGCGCAGGCCGAGGGGACGGATTTCGACGAGCTTCTGAACGTCACCACGCTCCGGTCGATGCCGCAAGCCTATTACCATCACGAGAATTTCGGGCATTTCGGTCTGGCGCTGAAAAGCTACGCCCATTTCACCTCGCCCATCCGGCGCTACGCTGACCTGATCGTGCACCGCGCCCTGATCTCGGCGCATGGCTGGGGCAAGGATGGCCTGTCGCCGCAGGACATCGAGGTGCTGGAAGAGACGGCGCAGCTGATCTCGGACACGGAACGGCGCAGCATGGCGGCCGAACGCGATACGACCGACCGCTATCTGGCAGCCTACCTGTCGGATCGCGTGGGCAGCGAGTTTCCGGGCCGCATCTCGGGTGTGGCGCGCTTCGGCCTGTTCGTGAAGCTGGACGAGACGGGGGCGGACGGGCTTATCCCGATCCGCACGCTGGGGCGTGAGTTCTTCCATTTCGACGCCAACAGCCAGACCCTGATGGGGTCGGAAACCGGCCTGACGCTGGGGATCGGCCAACGCGTCACGGTGCGTCTGGCCGAAGCCGTTCCCGTTACCGGCGGGCTGATGCTGGAACTGCTCGCCGTCGAGGACCGCGAGATGCCGGGCGGCGCCAAACGGTCCAGACGCCGGGTGGTGCGCAAGCCGGGCATGGCCAAGGCGCGGTCGGACAAGATCAAGCGCAAGGTGCACCGCAGCCGCCGATAGGGCGCGCCGCCCGCGTCCGCATCCTTTCGCGCCCTGCGATTTTTCGCTATACTTTCCTCGAGCAGAACAGCGGGGAAAACCCCGTCACAGGCGAGGGCAGGCGAATGCAAAGCCTCTTCAAGGCACTAGGGATCGGGGCGCTGATCGCGGTCACGACCGGGGCACCTTCATGGGCGGTCGAGCGGCTGGAATCGCCCGTGCCGCAGCCGCGACCCGTGCGGGTTGCCAGCGTCAATCCGATGCCGCGGCCCGCCTCTGCGGCCATTCCCGTGGCGGCTGCGCGCTCGGGCGCCGATGCCGCCTTTCAGAACTGGATCGGCCGCTTCCGCGCCACCGCCCTGCGGCAGGGCATCCGGCCGTCTGTCTATGACGAGGCCTTTCGCAACGTGCATCTGAACCAGACGGTGCTCGAGCGCGCTTCGAACCAGAGCGAATTCGTTCTGCCGATCTGGGACTACCTAGACCGGGCCGTGTCGGACCAGCGGATCGCGGGCGGGCGGGCGGCGCTGCGCAAATATGGCCGTCTGCTTGATGCCATTCAGGCGCGCTACGGCGTGGACAAGAAGATCGTCGTGGCGATCTGGGGGATGGAATCGGCCTATGGCGCCCAGCGGGGCAACCTGCCCCTGATCGAGTCGCTGGCGACGCTGGCCTACAGCGGGCCGCGGTCGCATTTCTTCGAGGTGCAGTTGATCGACGCGCTGAAGATCGTGCAGCACGGCGACGTGACCCCGGCGCGGATGACCGGGTCGTGGGCCGGGGCGATGGGGCATACGCAGTTCATGCCCTCGTCCTACCTTCAGGACGCGGTGGATTTCAGCGGGGACGGCAAGCGCGACATCTGGTCGGACGATCCGACCGACGCGCTTGCCTCGACCGCGGCCTATCTGCGGCGCGCGGGCTGGACGCCGGGCCAGCCCTGGGGGGTCGAGGTGCGCCTGCCGCGCGGGTTCGACTATGCCCAGACCGGCCATCGGGTGACGCATGACGTGGCCGAATGGGCCCGTCTCGGGGTGCGGCGTGCGGGCGGCGGTGCCTTGCCCGACGCGGGGCCGGGTCAGGTGATCCTGCCCGCGGGCGCCAGGGGAGCGGCCTTCCTTGTCTTCCACAATTTCCAGGTGATCCTGCGCTACAACGCGGCCGATGCCTATGCGCTTGGCGTCGGGCGGCTGGCCGACCGGATCGGCGGCGCGGGGCCGCTCGAGGCAAGCTGGCCGCGGGGCGACGGCGTGCTGACGCAGACCGAACGGGTCGAGCTTCAGTCGAAGCTCACGGCCGCAGGCTTTGACACCAAGGGGGCCGACGGCATGATCGGGCCGAACACCGTCGCCGCCGTGCGGGCGTTCCAGCGGTCTGTCGGCATGATCCCGGACGGCTATGCCTCGGCGGCCGTGCTCAAGCGTCTGCAATGAAGACGCCCGACGCGGGCGGCCGGGGGCGTCTGTTGTCGCTGCGCGCGGCCTATGGCGTCGCCTGCTATGCGGTCTTCGCCGTCTCGCTGACCGTCCTTGGGGGGTTCCTTTCGAACCTGCCGGGATGGCCAGTGACGATGGACGGAAAGGCCACCCTTCCCGCCGGGCAGGCGGCGGTCATCGACCTGCTGCTGATCGCGGCCTTCGGCGTGCAGCATTCCGGCATGGCGCGCCGTGCCTTCAAGCGGCGGCTCACCCGGATCGTGCCCGAGCCGGTGGAACGCAGCACCTATGTCCTGACCTCCAGCCTGACGGTGATCCTGCTTTGCCTGCTCTGGCAGCCGATCCCCTGGCCGGTCTGGCGAGTCGCCTCGGCCCCGGCGGCCGCCGCGCTCATGGCGCTTGGGGCGGCCGGGCTGGTGCTGGCGGCGCAGGCGTCCTTTGCGATCGACCACTTCGCGCTGTTCGGCCTGCGGCAAAGCGGCGTCGTGCGCGGGCCGGGGCCGCAGGGCTTCATCACGCCCGGCGCCTATGCCCATGTCCGTCACCCGATCTATCTGGGAACGCTCATCCTTTTGTGGACGGTCCCGGTGATGAGCCTTGGTCACCTCGTCTTTTCGACGGGCCTCACGCTTTACACCGTCGTCGGCGCCCGGCTGGAAGAACGCGACCTGATCGCCACCTTCGGCGAGACCTACCGCCGATACCGCGCCACTGTGCCCATGCTGCTCCCCCGCCTTGCGCGACGATAATGCTTGACTGTTCTTGTCGGGATTTCGTAAGGAGGGGCATCCACCGCAAGCCGTGGAGGCGCAGGATGAAAGACACCGTGTTGGCCGCCGAGGTGATCGACGGGATGCCGCTGGGTCAGGCCCGCCGGGGGTTCGCCGGACGCATCTCGCGGATCGTGGCCGACCACGTGCCTTCGACCCTCCCCGCGCACGAGGTCGAGCGGCGGTTGATCGAATTGGGCTTCGTCGAGGGGGCCGAGGTGCACATCCTGCACGAGGGGCTCTTTGGTCGCGACCCGATCGCGGTCCGGGTGAACGGCGCGACGGTGGCGCTCAGGCGACGCGAGGCGATGGCGATCTTCGCCGGCTGAAGGAATAACGATGCACGACATGACAGAGGTCGCTGCCGCGCGGGTCGCGCTGGTGGGGGTTCCGAACTGTGGCAAGACGGCCCTGTTCAACGCGCTGACGGGCAGCCGGCAAAAGGTTGGCAACTACGCCGGCGTCACGGTCGAACGCAAGATCGGATCGGCCCGCACCCCGGCCGGACGGCGGCTGGACGTGATCGACCTTCCCGGCACCTACAGCCTGCGCGCCCGCAGCCCCGACGAGGAAGTGACCCGCGACGTGGTCATGGGCCGTCGCGCGGGCGAACCCGCGCCTGACCTGCTGGTCGCGGTGGCGGATGCGACCAACATGCGGTCTGCCCTGCGGCTGGTGCTGGAACTGAAGGAAACCGGGCGGCCGATCCTGCTGGTCCTGAACATGATCGACATCGCCACCTATCGCGGCATCGGCATCGACGCCGCGAAGCTGGAAGCCGAGCTAGGCATCCCGGTCGTCACCGCCACGGCGGTCCGCAAGGCGGGGATGGAGGCGCTGTTCGCCCGGCTCGACAGGCTGCTGGCGGAGGGTCTTCCCGAGCCTGCGGCGAACCGCTGGCAGGAACCGAGCGCGGGCGACCTGCGCGCCGCACAACGCGCGGCGGATCGTCTTGTCGCCGCCATCGTCCGCCATCCTCCGCGCCCCGACACGGCGACGGCGCGGATCGACTCGGTGCTGCTGCACCCGGTCGCCGGTCTGATCTGCCTGCTGACGCTTCTGTTCATCATGTTTCAGGCGGTCTTTACCTGGGCCCAGCCGCTGATGGGCCTGATCTCCGCCGGTTTCGACTTCGCCGGCGTGCTGGTGAAAGAGGTCGTGCCCTCCGGGCTGGTGCAAAGCTTCCTGGTGGACGGGATCATCGCGGGCGTCGGCAGCGTGATCGTCTTCCTGCCGCAGATCCTGATCCTGTTCCTGTTCATCCTGCTTCTGGAAGACCTTGGCTACATGGCCCGCGCGGCCTTTCTGATGGACAAGATCATGGGCGGCGCCGGGCTGCACGGGCGGGCCTTCATCCCGCTGCTGTCGTCCTTCGCCTGCGCGATCCCCGGCATCATGGCCGCCCGCGTGATCGACAACCGCCGCGACCGGCTGACGACGATGCTGGTCGCCCCCTTGATGACCTGTTCGGCCCGCATTCCCGTCTATACGCTCATCATCGGCGCCTTCATTCCGGCGCGCACCGTGTGGGGCGTGTTCAGCCTGCAGGGGCTTGTGATGTTTGCGCTTTACGCCGCGGGCATCGTCTCGGCGCTTGCCGTTTCGGCGGCGGCAAAGTTCCTGTTCTGGCGCAAGGCGCCGACCCCGCCCTTCATGATGGACCTGCCGGATTACAAGATGCCCCGGCTGAAAAGCATCGCCATCGGGCTTTGGACCCGGGCGCGGATCTTTCTCAAGCGGGCGGGGACCACGATCTTTTCCATGATGGTGGTGATCTGGGTGCTGGCGACCTTCCCGATGGCGCCTGCAAACGCGACCGAGCCGGGCATCGCCTACAGCTTCGCCGCGATGATCGGCAAGTTCATCCACCCGCTGCTGGCCCCGATCGGCTTCAACTGGCAGATGTCCGTCGCGCTCGTCCCCGGCATGGCCGCGCGCGAAGTGGCGGTGGCGGCGCTTGGCACCGTCTATGCCATTCAGGGCGGCGAGGCGCAGGTGGGCCATATCCTTGCCAGCCAGTGGAGCCTTGCGACCGCGCTGTCGTTCCTCGTGTGGTATATCTTCGCGCCGCAATGCGCCTCGACCCTTGCCGTCATCAAGCGCGAGGCGGGCGGGGCGAAATGGATGTGGCTGACCTTCGGCTACATGCTGGCGCTGGCCTATGTCGCGTCCTTCGCCACCTACCAGATCGCCTGCCTTCTGGGGGCCGGCTGAGCCCTCTGGAATCTTTTCCGCATCGGGTCCAATCTCCCCCCATCAGGGGAGACATCAGATGAAGAACAGCGACAGGATCTGGGATCTGGTCGAGGGCCGCCGCGAGGCGTATCGCGCCTTGGCGAACCGCGTCTATGACACGCCGGAGATCCTTTACACCGAATATGCCTCGGCCGACGCGCATGAGGAACAGCTTCGGGCCGAGGGCGCGCGGGTCAGCCGCGGCGTGGCGGGCATTCCGACAGCCGTGGTCGGCGAATGGGGCGAAGGCGGCCCGGTGATCGCCATCCTTGGCGAATACGACGCGCTTCCCGAACTCGGGCAGGAACCCGGCGTGGCCGAGCCGCGCCCGACCGGCGGGCCGGGGCATGGCTGCGGTCACAACCTGCTGGGGTCGGCCGCGATGATGGCCGCCGCGGCTCTGGCCGACTGGCTGAAGGAATCGGGGCTGCCCGGCACGGTGCGTTATTACGGCTGCCCCGCCGAGGAAGGCGGCGCCGCCAAGACCTTCATGGTGCGCGAGGGTCTGTTCGACGACGTGGCCGCCGCGATCACCTGGCATCCGGCCAGCATGAACGGCGTCGATGCCCCGATCTCGCTTGCCAATACGCGGATCGACTACACGTTCCACGGACGCGCCGCCCATGCGGCGGGGGCGCCGGAACTGGGCCGGTCTGCGCTGGACGCGGTGGAGTTGATGAACATCGGCGTCAACTACATGCGCGAACATATGCCCGACGATGCGCGCATCCATTATGCCTATCTCGACGCGGGCGGGACGGCGCCGAACGTGGTGCAGGCCAAGGCGACGGTGCGCCAGTTGATCCGCGCGCGCGATCTGGCCGGGTTGCGTGACCTGATCGCGCGGGTGGACAAGATCGCCGAAGGCGCGACCCTGATGACCGAAACCCGGGTCGAACGCCGCATCGTGTCGGGCGTGTCCAACCTGATGGGCAACCGCGCGATGGAACAGGCGATGCAGGCGGCCTTCGACCGGCTGGGCGCGCCGGTCTTCGACACCGAGGACCGCGACTTCGCCGAGGCGATCCGCAAGACGCTGACCAGGGACCACATCGCCGCCAGCTTCCGCCGGATGGGGATGGCGCCGGATTACGGCAAGCCGCTGGCCGATTTCGTCGCCCCGCTGGAGCGGCCCCATACCGGCGGCGAAGGCTCGACCGACGTGGGCGATGTCAGTTGGGCGGTGCCGACAGTGCAGGCCCGCGTTGCCACCTGCGCGATCGGGACGCCGTTCCACACCTGGCAACTGACGGCGCAGGGCAAGTCGCCGATGGCGCACAAGGGGATGGAACATGCCGCCAAGGTGATGGCCACCACCGCGCGGACCCTGTTCGAACAGCCCGAGGTGCTGGCCGCCGCCCGCGCCGAACACGCGGCGAAGATGACCGAGACGCCGTATCTCTGCCCGATGCCGGACGAGGTGCGCCCCCCGATCAAGCCCCGCGCGGCGTGAGTGAACGGGGTCAGTGCCCGGGGTCAGTTCCCCGGGCGCTGGCCCTTTGACGAACTGTCGTGATGGACCCGAAGCCCCGGCGTCAGCTCGATTCCAGATAGGACCGGCCCAGCCGCGCCTGTTTCATCGCCATCGCCAGCAGCCGGAAGGCATTGACCGACGAAAAGCCGCGCGCGCGGTTGGCGTCACCGAATTCGAACAGCGTGCGCTGCTGGAAGAACAGGAACTCGTAGGCGTCGCGCAGCTTGGTGGACTTGTCCCAGATATGCGTCGCCTCGGACCCTGCGCCGTTCACCTCGATCAGCCAGAAGTTCTTGCCGGCCTTCAGGTCGTCAAGGCTGTCGTAACGCACGTCGAAGCGCCCGAAGTAGAATTCGGGCATCCCTTGCGAGATGGCGTCGAACCGCGCCTCCATCTCAGGGGTGATGTGCTGACGGCCGTCCTGGAAGATCGCGCCGCGGCAGTGGTTGCCGGTGAAGACCAGCGGGAAGATCTCGCCCTTGTCCAGCACGCGGTCGCGCTGGCTGCCGTGGCGGGCAAGGTAGATGTCCTTGATCTTGCCGGCGCGGGGGTCGGCCTCGATCAGCTCTTCCAGCGTCGAGACGCCGTCGCCCACGACTTCGGGGAACAGCTTCAGCGTGACCGACACGATCCGGCCCTTCGCCTCGCCCGGGGCGCGAATGTAGAACACGCCCGCCTCGTTCTTGGCGGTGATCAGCTTCTGGAAGATGATCCGCTCGCGCCGCGGGAAGTGGGTCAGGTAATGTTCAAGATCCGCAACCGTGCGCACGATCCGCACGCCCGCGCCGCGGCAGCCGATGTCGGGCTTGGCGACAAAGGGGAATTCGATCCCCGCGGTTTCAAGCGCGGCGAGCGCCTGCGGCAGATCGGCCGAGGGCGTGCCCGAAGCCGTGCCGACCGAGAAGGACGTATAGGGCGCGACCCAGTTCTTCCCCTCCCGCCCGAGCTGGGACAGGATGTCGAACTTGGATTCCCCGACCAGCCCGCCCGCCTCCATCCCCGGATTGGCCAGCGTCGGCAGCGTGATGCTGCGATAGCGCAGCGCAAGATAGCCCCACTGGATGATCATGGGGATGTAGAAGAACCGCGCCGGCCACAGCTCGAACGGCGAAAAGGCGGCATCGCCCTTGTCGCCTTTTGCAAAGATGCGGCCGAGCCATGGCCTTGGGTCGAGTGCGGCAGTCTTCATTTCGGGCCGTCCTTGCCACTGATCCGTCGCGCCTGACGCCGGGCGAAATACTGGCTTATGCCAAGGATGATCAGGGCCAGCGCGATGCCGATCGGCCAACGCCAGGCACCGAAATAGGTCATGATCACCCGTCCTGCCCCAAGCGCAAAGGTAAACAGGAATGTCGTCCATATAAGGGTAGCGACAATCACTGCCAACGCAAAGCGCAGAAACGAGAGGCCCAAAAATCCGCAAGCGGTGTAAGTGGGCAACCGTGCGCCGGGGATGAAGCGGACCGAGATCACCGCCCCGATCAGCCGATTGCTGAGCCAGTCCTGCATCCCTCTGGCGCGATCGGTCGCCACCCAGCGTTGCGCCCAGGGGTGGCGGGCCGCGAACCGGCCGACCCAGAAGAGCCCCAGATCGCCAAGCGTGATGCCGGCGAACAGGCTGCCAAGGGCAAGCGGCATCGACACATGCCCGCTGGCCACGACAAGCGCGGCCATCACCGCCGCCGCATCCTCGAGCACGAAGGACGACAGCACGATGCCGAAAAACACGAACAGCGGATTGGTCGTGCCTTCGACGAACAGCGTCAGGTCCTGGGACATGGTCATCAGCATGTTCACCGCCCTGCCATCTGGCCGAGCGGTTCCGCCCCTTGTCCTGACCCGAACGCCATCAAATTGTCCGCTGCGACCTTCAAATTTCCCCGCTCTTATAGGCGACGGCGGCCTCTGCGACAAGCCTGCGGTCCGTCGCAGGCCCTTAGCGACCCTCTGTCGCGGGCTTTGCCGAGGGCACAAGACCGTGATCCAGCCCCCCGCGCTCGTCGAAAACGAAGCAACTGCCGCGCCACAGGCTCTGTTCCGGCGGGATGGCGTCAAGATAGCCAAGGATGCCACCCTTGAGGTGATAGACCTCTTCGACCCCCTGGCTCACAAGGTAGCTGGTCGATTTCTCGCACCTGATCCCGCCGGTGCAGAACATCGCGATGCGCTTGCCCTGCAACGTGTCGCGGTTCTCTTTCCACCACGCGGGGAAGGCGCGGAAGCAATCCGTGCCGGGATCGACCGCGCCTTCGAAGGTGCCGTCGGCATATTCATAGGCGTTGCGCGTGTCGATCGTCACCACGTCCGGGGCCGAGATCAGGGCGTTCCAGTCCTCGGGCGCGACGTAGCGGCCGACCGCGCCCAGCGGATCGACGCCCTCGACGCCCATCGTGACGATCTCGCGCTTCACGCGGACCTTCATGCGGCCGAAGGGCATGTCTTGGGCTTGGCTGAATCGCGGGGCGAGGTTCGCGCAGCCCGGCAGCCCCCGGATATGGGCCAGCACCGCCGCGATCCCGTCGTTCGGCCCCGCGATGGTGCCGTTGATCCCCTCGCCGGCAAGGATCAGCGTTCCCTTGACGCCCGCAGCCTCGCAGACCGCGCCGAGCGGCCCCGCCAGCGCGGCGGGATCGTCGAAACGGGTAAAGCGGTAAAGGGCGGCGACGGTCAGCATGGCGGCCCTCTTAGCGCCGGGCGGGGCCGGCGGGCAAGGGCCGCCGTTTGCGCGCGGCCATTGACGGCGCCGTGATCGGCACTTACCCACGAACAAGCCGGAAGGAGACCCCATGCGACCCAGTGACGAAGCCCTGATCGTGATCGACGTGCAGAACGATTTCTGCCCCGGCGGCGCGCTGGCCGTGGCTGACGGCGATGCGATCCTGCCCCGCGTGAACGCGCTGATGGACGACTTCGCGGTCAAGGTCCTGACGCAGGACTGGCACCCGGCCGATCACGCCTCGTTTGCCGCCAACCATCCCGGCGCCGCGCCCTTTTCCGTGACCGAGATGCCCTATGGCCCGCAGGTGCTCTGGCCGACCCATTGCGTGCAAGGTTCGGCAGGGGCGGCCTTCCATGCCGACCTGCACACCGATCCGGCGGATCTGATCATCCGCAAGGGGTTTCGGGCCGGAATAGACAGTTATTCCGCCTTTTTCGAGAACGATCACGAAACCCCCACGGGGCTTGAGGGATACCTGCGCACGCGCGGTGTCCGCCGTCTGACGCTGGTGGGCCTTGCCACCGACTTCTGCGTGGCCTTCTCGGCCATCGACGCGGCCCGGCTGGGGTTCGAGGTGACGGTTCTGGAAGGCGCCTGCCGGGCCATCGACCTTGACGGGTCGCTGGCCAAGGCCCGCGCCGACATGGCCGCCGCCGGCGTGCGTCTGGAGCCCTGACATGGTCGATATCGCCACCCGCGTCTATAACCACAAGTGGAAGATCGATCCCATCGTGCGGTCGCTGATCGACACGGACTTCTACAAGCTTCTGATGTGCCAGTCGGTGTTCCGCAACCGACCCGACACCACGGTCACCTTCTCGCTCATCAACCGCACCACCTCGATCCGGCTGGCCGAGTTGATCGACGAGGGGGAGCTGCGCGAACAGCTTGACCATATCCGCACCCTACGGCTGAGCCGGGGCGAAAGCACATGGCTGCGCGGCAACACCTTCTACGGCAAGCGCCAGATGTTCCGCCCCGATTTCATGGAGTGGTTCGAAAAGCTGCAACTGCCGCCCTATCACCTCGAAAAGCGCGACGGGCAGTATGAGCTGACCTTCGAAGGCAAATGGCCCGAGGTCATGCTGTGGGAGATTCCCGCGCTCGCCGTGCTGATGGAACTGCGCTCGCGCGCCGTGCTGAACGACATGAAGAAGTTCGAGCTTCAGGTCCTTTATGCCCGCGCGATGACCAAGCTGTGGGAAAAGGTCGGGCGGCTGAAGCAGCTTCCGGGCCTGAAGATCGCGGATTTCGGCACACGGCGGCGGCATTCCTTCCTGTGGCAGGACTGGTGCGTGCAGGCGATGATGGAAGGGCTGGGCGAGTCCTTCATCGGCACGTCGAACTGCCTGATCGCCATGCGGCGCGAGGTCGAGGCGATTGGCACCAACGCGCATGAACTGCCGATGGTCTATGCCGCCCTTGCCAATTCCGACAAGGAACTGGCCGAGGCGCCCTACAAGGTTCTGGCCGACTGGCACGAAGAGCATTCGGGCAACCTGCGCATCATCCTGCCCGATACCTTCGGCTCGCGCGGGTTCCTGCGCCACGCGCCCGACTGGCTCACGACGTGGACGGGCGTGCGGATCGACTCGGGCGACCCCGCCGAGGGCGCCGAGACCGCCATCGCCTGGTGGAAAAGCCGGGGCGAAGACCCGCGCGAAAAGCTGGTGATCTTCTCCGACGGGCTGGACGTGGCCAAGATCGAGGAACTGCACCGCCAGTTCGCCGGCCGGGTCAAGGCCAGCTTCGGCTGGGGCACGCTGCTCACCAACGACTTCCGGGGCCTGACGGAAGGCGACGCCCTCGCCCCGTTCAGCCTTGTCTGCAAGGCGGTGTCGGCCGATGGCCGCCCCACGGTGAAGCTGTCGGACAACCCCAACAAGGCGATGGGCCCGGCCGACGAGATCGCCCGCTACAAGCGGGTCTTCGACGTGGGCGAACAGGTGGCCCGCGCGGTCGTCGTCTAGGGATTGCCGTCGAGATACGCCCGCGCCTGCCGCAGCGCGCGCGTCGCATAGGCGCGCAGGCCCGGCCCCGGCGGAAGCCGCGGCACGGCCCAGCCGCAGGAGGCAAGACAGCGCAGCAGCACGAAGAACGGCACCTGC
>JAGWVA010000119.1 GCA_028875855.1 Paracoccaceae bacterium | reverse complement strand
GTCACGCCGAACTCCACCGGCTGGCCCTGCGCGTCCACGTTCACCGCCTCGGTCCGCAAGAGCGCCGCCCCCGGTCGCAGCCGCAGGGCCGCGGCCTGCGTCGCGGTGGCGGTCTTCGCGGTGATCCGGGTCGTGGCGCGGGTGTAGTCCGCGACACCTTCGGCGGCCAGCGCCTCGGTCACCGACCCGGTTGCCTGCAACGTGGCCAGAAGCCCCGGCAGGCGGTCGGCCGGAAAGACCGACCGCGACAGCGCCATCGGCGCACCGTCGGCAAGCGAGATGCCCTCATAGACATGGACCCGCGCGCCCTCGGGCAGCCCCAGTTCGCGCGCCTCGCGCCCGTCGGCGTGGCGCGTTTCCAGCCGCAGCACCTCGCGCGTCGGCAACTGGCCCGCCGCGGCTAGGTTCTGGTGAAAGCGCACGCGGCGGCCAATCGCATAGTCCATCGCCTTCGCCGCGACGAAGACGCCCGCGCCGCGCCGCGCGTGCACCAGTCCCGCCGCCGCCAGATCCGCCAGCGCGCGGCGCACCGTGTGACGGTTCACCCCGAAGCGCGCGGCAAGCTCGGCCTCGGTCGGCAGGCGGTCGCCCTGCCGGTAATGGCCGCGCCCGATCTCGGTCCTCAAGGTCCCGGCGATGGATTGCCACAGCGGCGTGCGGGAGCCTGCGCCAAGGGCGATTTTCGGGTCCGTCATGAAAGGTTCATCGGCATCGGCTTGTCTCGCGCGGTCAGGTTCGCTATGGATTTGTCTAGTTATATAGTTGATTGGACAATATCGCAAGGTGTCTGCATGACCGATCCGACCGATCCGACCGAGCGGAAAGGCTGGCTCGGCCTTCTGGCGAAGGCCCCGCCCGCAACCCTCGCGGCCCTGTGGGAGGGGGCGCCGGACCATGAGGTGCTGCGCGCCCCCGAAACCGGCGCCGTCATGGTGCAGGGCCGCATGGGCGGGACCGGGGCGCCCTTCAACCTTGGCGAGATGACGGTGACGCGGTGCTCGGTGCGTCTGCCTTCGGGCGAGGTCGGGCATGGTTATGTGCAGGGCCGCGACAAGGATCATGCGCGGCGGGTGGCCCTGATCGACGCGCTGATGCAGGGACCGGGGGCGGCCGATCTGCGCGCCCGGGTGCTGGAGCCGCTGGCGCTGGCCGCGGCCCGGAAGGCCGAGGACCGCGCCGCGAAGGCCGCCGCGACGCGGGTCGAGTTCTTCACGCTGGTCCGGGGAGAAGACTGATGGAGGCGCTTTCGCTTCAGGGCGGTTTCGCCGATCCCGCGCGCGATGCGGCCCGGGCCTTTCGCGCGGTGCTGAACGCGCTGGCCCGTCCCGGCGTGATCGAGGCGGTCACGGGGGCGCAACCGCCCGCGCCCATGTCGGTTGCGGCGGGCGTGGTGCTGCTGACGCTGGCCGATCCCACGACGCCGCTCTGGCTTGCGCCCTCGCACGATCTGCCCGCGCTGCGCGACTGGATCGCCTTTCACACCGGCGCGCCGCTGGTCGGGCCGCAACAGGCCGCCTTCGCCCTTGGCCGCTGGGATGCGCTGCAACCGCTCGACCGCTTTGCGCCGGGAACGCCTGATTATCCCGACCGCTCGGCCACGCTGATCGTCGATGTGCCAGCGCTGGAGCCCGCGACCCATCGCCTGACCGGGCCCGGCATCCGCGATGCGGCCACGCTGCGCCTGCCGGGAGATGAGGCGCTGCGGCTGAACGCAGGGCGCTTCCCGCTGGGGCTCGATCTGTTCCTCTGCGCAGGCGACCGGCTGGCCGGCCTGCCGCGCACGGTCAAGGCGGAGGCGCTCTGATGTATGTGGCGGTGAAGGGCGGCGAACGCGCCATCGACAATGCCCATGCCTTCCTTGCCGAAGAGCGGCGCGGCGATCCGGCGGTGCCGGAGCTGTCGGTGGCCCAGATCCGCGAGCAGATGACGCTGGCCGTCAACCGGGTGATGGCGGAGGGTTCGCTTTATGATCCCGATCTGGCGGCGCTGGCGATCAAGCAGGCGCGCGGCGACCTGATCGAGGCGATCTTCCTGATCCGCGCCTATCGCACGACGCTGCCGCGCTTTGGCGCCTCGCGCCCCGTCGATACCGGGGCCATGGCCTGCGAGCGGCGCATCTCGGCCACGTTCAAGGATGCGCCGGGCGGGCAGGTGCTGGGGCCGACCTTCGACTACACCCACCGTCTGCTGGACTTCAAACTGCTGGCCGAGGGCGAAGCGCCTGTCGCCCCCACGGCCGCACCGCGCCGGGAACTGACCCCGCACATCACGGAATTCCTGAACAAGGACGGCATGATAGAGGTTGAAGTTCAATCCGACGTCACGCCGCCCGACCTGACGCGGGAACCGATGGAACTGCCCGCCGACCGCGCGCTGCGCCTGCAATCGCTCACGCGCGGGGACGAGGGGTTCCTGCTGGGATTGGCCTATTCCACCCAGCGGGGCTACGCGCGCAACCATGCCTTCGTGGGCGAGCTTCGGATCGGAACCTGTTCTGTTGAAATGGAAATCCCTGAACTTGGCTTCGCCGTCGAGATCGGCGAGCTGACGCTGACCGAATGCGAGACGGTGAACCAGTTCAAGGGCACGAAGACCGAGCCCGCGCAGTTCACCCGCGGCTATGGCCTTGTCTTCGGCCAGACCGAGCGCAAGGCCATCGCCATGGCGCTGGTGGACCGTGCGCTGCGCTGGAAGGAGCTGGGAGAGGACGACAGCGGCGCCCCCGCGCAGGACGAGGAATTCGTCCTGATGCATGCCGACAACATACAGGCGACGGGCTTTCTGGAGCACATAAAGCTTCCGCATTACGTGGACTTCCAGTCCGAACTTGAACTGGTGCGCAAGCTGCGGGCGAGCGCGGCCGATGCCCTGCGGGAGGCCGCGGAATGACCGACTACACCTTTGCCTATCTCGACGAACAGACCAAGCGCATGATCCGTCGCGCGCTGCTGAAGGCGGTGGCGATCCCCGGCTATCAGGTGCCCTTTGCCAGCCGCGAGATGCCGATGCCCTATGGCTGGGGCACTGGCGGGGTGCAGGTGACGGCGGCCTGCCTGACGCCCGAGGACGTGCTCAAGGTGATCGACCAGGGCGCCGACGACACCACCAACGCGGTGTCGATCCGCAAGTTCTTCCAGCGCACCGCGGGGGTCGAAACGACCGAGCACACGGCCGAGGCGACGCTGATCCAGACCCGCCACCGCATCCCCGAAACCCCGCTGACCGAGGCGCAGATCCTGGTCTATCAGGTGCCGATCCCCGAACCCCTGCGCTTTCTGGAGCCGCGCGAGGTCGAGACGCGGCGGATGCATGCGCTGGAGGATTACGGCCTGATGCATGTGAAGCTTTACGAGGACATCGCCCGCCACGGCGCCATCGCCACTGCCTATGCCTATCCGGTGAAGGTCGAGGGGCGCTATGTCATGGACCCTTCGCCGATCCCCAAGTTCGACAATCCCAAGCTGTCCGACAGCCCCGCCTTGCAGCTTTTCGGGGCGGGGCGCGAGCAGCGGATCTACGCGCTGCCGCCCTACACGACCGTCGTCAGCCTCGATTTCGAGGATCACCCCTTCGCGCCCACGAAAGCCGATCACGCCTGCGCGATCTGCGGGGCGGACGGCAGCTATCTGGACGAGGTCATCATTGACGATGCGGGCGGGCGGATGTTCGTCTGTTCGGACACGGATTTCTGCGCGAGCCGCCGCACGGCGACCGGGGAGCCGGCGGATGCCTGACGCGACACACGAATTTTCGACGAAAATTCGCGGTGATGGTCTCACCGGACATTCGGGATCGGAGGCCGAGATGACGCCCCTTCTGCAGGTGAAAGACGTCACGCGCCGCTACGGTGCGCGGATCGGCTGCGCGGATGTCTCCTTCGATCTGTGGCCGGGGGAGGTGATGGGGATCGTGGGGGAATCGGGCTCGGGCAAGTCCACGCTGCTCAATTGCCTCGCGGGCCATCTGCCCCCGGATGCGGGGCAGGTAATCTTTGACACCCGCGACCGCGGCCCGGTGGACACCGTGACGATGACCGAACCGGAACGCCGCATGCTGGGGCGCACCGACTGGGCCTTTGTGCACCAGAACCCGCGCGACGGTTTGCGCATGGCGGTCAGCGCGGGGGGCAATGTGGGCGAGCGGCTGATGGCGGTCGGCGCGCGCAACTACGGCGCGATCCGGGCCAGCGCGCTGGACTGGCTGGGCCGGGTCGAGATCGCGGCTGACCGGATCGATGACCGGCCTTCGGCCTTTTCGGGCGGGATGCAGCAACGCTTGCAGATCGCGCGCAACCTCGTGACCGGGCCGCGGCTCGTGTTCATGGACGAGCCGACGGGGGGCCTCGATGTCAGCGTTCAGGCGCGGCTTCTGGACCTGCTGCGCGGTCTGGTCCGCCGCATGGGCCTGTCTGCAATCATCGTGACGCATGATCTGGCGGTCGTGCGGTTGCTGGCGGACCGGCTGATGGTGATGAAATCGGGACAGGTGGTCGAGACGGGCCTGACCGATCAGGTGCTGGACGATCCGCAGCAC
>JAGWVA010000065.1 GCA_028875855.1 Paracoccaceae bacterium | reverse complement strand
GAGGAACTGGGCCGCTCGCGCCTGCTTCTGCGCGAGGCGCGGCGGGGCGAGATCGCCGAGGGCGTGCTTGCGGCGGTGAAGGCCGGGCTTGCGGTGAAGCCCGAGGACGCGCCCAAGCCCGATGTGAGCCGCGACCAGTTGCAGGTGAACCCGGCGCTTGCGGACCTGCTGCGGGTGCTGCTCAAGGCGAAATCCGAAGGCATGGGGGTTGCGGCGAAGCTGATCGCCTCTGCCAACGATCTGGACGCCATCGCGGCGGGGGAACGCAACCTTCCGGCGCTCCACGGCTGGCGGGGCGAGGTCTTCGGCGACGATGCTCTGCGTCTTTGCCGGGGCGAGATCGCCCTGTCGGCAAAGGGTAACAGCGTTAAGGTTATCCTGCTTTAGCGCCCTGCGACCGGCGCGTCAGCGGCGGCTCGACCGGGCGTTGGCGCTGCCCGTCACGGTGATCTGCCGCACGCCCTGCAACTGCGCGTCCGACACATAGGTCGCCACCGTCACTTCGCGCGACTGCGGGGTCGAGGCGCGGGTGTCGCCCGGCGGGGGCGTGATCTCGAAACGGTAGGTCAGCACGCCCTTGACCGGCTGGCCATCGTTCTCGGCAACCAGCCCCGCGTTCCACCATCCTTGCGTCGGCGGCAGCCCGGTCGCATGGATGAGCGCGCCGCCCGGCACCTGTTCCACCTTCAGCGCCGTGACCGTCTGCACCAGTTCGGTGACGGGGCCCGCCGCCTTGCGCGCGGGCACGGAGGTCTGGCTTGCGGCGGCGGGTTTCGAGTTGCCGAACCAGTTGAACGGATTGAAGCTTGATTGCCGGAAGCCGCATCCGCTCACCAGTAGTCCCGTCAGCATGGCGGCGATCAGCGGCTTCTTCATTCCGGTTCCCCTTTGGCTCCGGACTTGGGTAGCCCAAACCGCGCGCTTTGAAAAGCCGCTCTGCGCGGTTTCGGGGCTGGACCTTTGGCGGCGCGGCTCTTACCTCAGGGGCAAGACAGGAGCTGCCGATGGCCACCGAAGCCTTTGAAGACATTGCCGACACCTTCGCCTTCCTTGACGATTGGGAAGATCGCTACCGCCACGTGATCGAACTGGGCCGCGCCATGCCCGCGATGGACGCGGCGTTTCACGTCCCCGCGACCAAGGTGAACGGCTGCGCGAGCCAGGTCTGGATCCTGCCGCAGATCGAGGGGCAGGGGCCGCAGGCGCGGTTCGACTTTCAGGGCGACAGCGATGCGCTGATCGTGCGCGGCCTGATCGCGGTGCTGCATGCGCTTTATTCCGGGCTGACGGTGAACGAGGTGATGCGCGTCGATGCGCCTGCCGAGCTTGCGCGGCTGGGGTTGAACGAACACCTGTCGGCGCAGCGTTCGAACGGGGTGCGCGCGATGGTCGAACGCATCCGCGACACCGCAGCCGAGGCCGCCGCCGCCTAGCATCCGATGCCGGGCCGGTGTGCAGATCCTTCGGGCGAAGGTCCCCTCAGCGCACCCCCGCCAGCGCCGCGGCCAGATCGCCGTAGCCGGTGAATCGCCGCTCGTAGCCCAGCCCCAGCCGCGCCGCACTTGCCGCGGCCTTGGCGTCCAGCGCGGGGTCTTCGGTCTGCGCCAGATAGACGAGCTTGGTGTAATTGCCGAACATCATGCCGATCAGTTCGGGATGCCGGTCGAAGCCCATCGGTTTCCAGACGAAGGCATCGAACTGCCGCACGAGGAAATCGGTCAGGTAGAAGACCGTGATCTCGTCGTCCGCATGGGCGGCAAAGGTCGCGTTGCCCTCGAAGAACGCATAGCAATGCGGCCCCGCGATCATCTCGACACCCAGATCGGCGCAGGTCTTCTCCAGCAGCCCGCCGGTGCCGCAATCGGCATAGGCGACGAAGATGCGGTCGTAATCCGCGCGATGGCGCGCGACGGCCTCGGTCACCGCGCCCGGGATGCGGTCGGGCCAGAGGTGGAGGTTCGCCGGCAGGCACATGAGATCCAGATGCGCCCAGCCATTGATCCGTTTCAGCGCCACGATCTCATGGGCCAGCGCCCCGCAGGCAAGGATCAGCACGCGGCCCTCGGCCGTGGCGGGGGTCAGCCCCGCCTCGGTCAGGGTGCCATCGTCGGGAAGGATCGCATCGGTCATGGCGTCAATCTGGGGGCAGGGGCGCCCCGATCCAAGGAATGGGCGGGAAAGAAAAGCCCCGGCGGATGGCCGGGGCTTTGAAGCGTTCGCCCGGGCGGGCCCGCGATCAGCCCGCGGTCTGGTTGTGCTTGCGCGTCATGAACTGCTTGGCGGTCTCGACCGCGACGGCGGCGTCGCGGCAATAGGCATCCGCGCCGATCGCCCGGCCGAATTCCTCGTTCAGCGGCGCGCCGCCGACCAGCACCACGTAGTCGTCGCGCAGGCCCTTTTCCTTCATCGTGTCGATCACGACCTTCATGTAGGGCATGGTCGTGGTCAGCAGCGCCGACATGCCAAGGATGTCCGGCTTTTCCGTTTCCAGCGCGTCGAGGTATTTCTCGACCGCGTTGTTGATGCCGAGGTCCACCACCTCGAAGCCCGCGCCTTCCATCATCATCGCGACAAGGTTCTTGCCGATGTCGTGGATGTCGCCCTTCACCGTGCCGATCACCATCTTGCCCATGCGCGGGGCGCCGGTTTCGGCCAGCAGCGGTTTCAGGATGAACATGCCCGCCTTCATCGCGTTGGCGGCCAGCAGCACTTCGGGCACGAACAGGATGCCATCGCGGAAGTCGTAGCCGACGATGGTCATGCCCGCGACCAGCGCCTTGGTCAGGATGTCGTAGGGCTGCCAGCCGCGTTCGAGAAGAATGTTCACCCCCTCCTCGATCTCTTCCTTGAGGCCGTCGTAGAGGTCGTCGTGCATCTGAAGCACGAGTTCGTCGTCGTTGAGTTCCGACAGGATGATGTCTTCTTCGTCGGCCATTGGCTGCTCCTGCAATCTGGTGCGATCTAAATGCGACCAAAGGGCCGGTGCCACTTTGCGGATTGCGACATGCGCCAAGCCAAAGCCGACAGAGCGTCGCCGCCGGGCGTCGGCGGGCGGCGGCGGCTTGTCCGGACCGGGCCCTTGCGGCATCATCGCCCCGTGACGAGGGGGTGGGGCACGATGCGCGCGCTGGTTGTCATGGTCTGTGTGGCGGTCAGTGCCGGTGTGGCGAAGGCGCAGCCGCTTTTCGTCTCGCCCGAGGTGCGCTTTGTCATCGCGGGCGCGATCTGCGTGGACCCGCCGAAGGGGTGGAAGCCTGCGCCCCAGACGCGTTCGGGCCGCGTGCAGAAGGCGTCGGGGCTCTACCGCTTTTCCCTGCTGGGCGACGTCGTGCCGGGTTTCATCGACACGGGCATCGGCCTAGATGTGACGCTGAAACCGGGTCACGCGCGGGCGGCCACCACGCTGAGCATCCAGCGCGTCGGGGCGGGGGGCTGGACCGACCGGTGGCAGGGACGCGTGGGTCCGGGCGGGCGGTTCTGGTTCAGCCGCGTTCCCCGTCCGGGTCGCGCGCTGCCGCCGGGGGACTACATCCTGTCCGCCCGGATCGGCCTCGAGGAGATCGTCTCCTACGCCTTCCGCGTCGTCTCGCCCAAGGCGGACGACCGGCTGACGAACGATTGCGTGGCCAACGTGTCCTGAGCGGGCTTGGGGCCGCGGGATGGGCTTGCAAATGTTCCCCTATTGTTCCATGTTTTCCGGATGCAGGACAAGGGTGGCATTCGGTCGGCAGACGGTGGGGGTGATGCGACGCTTTCCCCTCATTTGCGGCTGCGCGCGCGGGGGGCCGCGTCGAACGCCGTCGGTCGCTTCGAGCCCTACAGGCGCGTGGTGGAACCCGACGGCTGGGACCGCCCCGAGGATGCCGTGACGCTGGCGACCGAGGTGACCGAGGAAAGGCCGCGCTCGGCGCTCAGTCGCAACAGCTCGCCCGATATTCCCTTCGACCGCTCGGTCAATCCCTATCGGGGCTGCGAGCATGGCTGCATCTACTGCTTCGCCCGCCCCAGCCACGCCTATCTGGGCCTGTCGCCGGGGCTCGATTTCGAAACGAAGCTGGTCGCCAAGCCCGGCATCGGCGCGGTTCTGGCCCGCGAATTGTCGTCGCGTCGTTACACGCCCGCCGTGATCGCCATCGGGACCAACACCGACCCCTACCAGCCGATCGAGGCGCGCGCCCGCCTGATGCGCGAGGTGCTGGAGGTCCTTTCGGCCTTCAACCACCCCGTCGCCATCACGACGAAGGGGACGTTGATCGAACGCGACCTTGATCTGCTGGCGCCGATGGCGGCGCAGGGGCTTGTGCATGTGGGCGTCTCGGTCACGACGCTCGACCCGGCCACTTCGCGCGCGATGGAGCCGCGGGTGCCGCTGCCCGGGCGGCGTCTGGAAACCATCCGCCGGCTCGCGGATGTGGGCATCCCGGTCCGCGTCATGGTCGCGCCGGTCGTGCCCGGACTGACCGACCACGAGCTTGAGGCGATCCTTGCCGCTGCAAAGGAGGCAGGCGCCACCCGCGCGTCCTACATCGCCCTGCGCCTGCCGCGCGAAGTGTCGGGGCTGTTCCGCGACTGGCTGGAGGCGGCGTTCCCCAACCGCGCCGCCCGCGTCATGGCGCGGGTGCGCGAGATGCACGGCGGGCAGGATTACGATGCCGAATGGGGCCGCCGGATGCGGGGGGAGGGGCTTTGGGCCGATCTGCTGGCTCAGCGCTATCGCAAGGCCGTGCAGCGCCTTGGCCTCGATGCGCCGGGCGTGCCGCTTCGGACCGACCTTTTCCGCCCGCCGCCGAAGCCGGGCGATCAGCTCAGCCTTGATCTGTGATGCGCTAAAGCGGCCGGATCTTCAGACGGGTGATGCGGTTGTCTCGCCGCGTCACCACCTCGAACCGGAAGCCGTGGAAGCTGAAGACCTGCCCCTCGTTCGGGATCATCTGCGCCTCGTGGATCACCAGGCCCGCGACGGTGTTCGCCTCGTCATCGGGCAGCGCCCAGTCCATCGCGCGGTTCAGGTCGCGGATCGTCATGGAGCCTTCGACGATGTAATCCCCCGCCTCGGTCCGCTTCATCGGATGTTCCGCGTCCACGTCGAATTCATCGGTGATCTGGCCCACGATCTCTTCCAGAATGTCTTCCAGCGTGATGAGGCCACGCAGCGCGCCGTATTCGTCCACCACCAGCGCGAAATGCGTCCGCCGGCGCAGGAACTGGCGCATCTGTTCATCCAGCGGGGTCGTCTCGGGAACGAAATAGGGCTTCATCGCGATCTTCATCACGTTGAGTTCCCGCAGCGCCGCAAGCGAGCCTTCATGGCCGCGCACCAGCCGGTCCACCTCGCGCAGCAGGTCCTTGGCGTGGATCACGCCCACGATGTTCTCGGGCTCGCCCTTGAAGGCGGGGATGCGCGTATAGGGCGAGGCGAGGATCTGGGTGATGATCTCGTCGGGCTCGGCGTCGATGTCGATCATCTCGATCTGGCTGCGGTGGCGCATGATCTCTTCGACCGTGCGGTCCGACAGGTCGAGCGCGCCCAGCAGCCGGTCGCGGTCCTCCTTTTCCACCGCGCCCTCGGAATGGCCAAGCGCGATGGCGCCCGCGATTTCCTCGCGCAGGGCGTGGATCTTGGAATTGGGGTCGGTGCGCACGCCAAAAAGCGCAAGGATGCCGCGCACCAGCGCGCGCACGGCCGAGACGAGGGGCGCAAGGACAAGGATCACCACCCTGACCAGCGGGGCCGCGCGCGCCGATGCCGTCTCGGGGTTGGTGATCGCATAGGTCTTGGGCAGCACCTCGGCGAAGATCAGCACCAGCACCGTCATCACAAGCGTCGCCAGCGCCACGCCCGACTGCCCGAAGAGCCGCGTGAGCAGCGATGTCGCCAGCGCCGCCGACAGGATGTTGGCGACGTTGTTGCCCAAGAGCAGCGCCCCGATCAGCCGTTCGGTATCCTCGGTCACCTTCAGCGCGGTGGCCGCCCCGCGCGATCCCCGGTCGGCCTGGCTGTGAAGCTTGCCCCGCGAGGCGGCGGTCAGCGCGGTTTCCGAGCCGGAAAAGAAGGCCGACAACAGGATCAGGGCGACGATCGCTCCGGCGGTGATCCAGAAGGCGGCGTCAAGCGAGGTCAGGTCGACAGGCATGGGATACTCTCGAAAGGCTCACGTCCCGGTTATCTGCGCGCTCAGCCATCGCGCGCAAGGGGGTGATGTTCCAGCACCAGCGCGCGCAGGCGTTCGTCCAGAACATGGGTGTAGATCTCGGTGGTGGAAATGTCCGCATGGCCCAGCAGCGTCTGGATCACGCGCAGGTCCGCGCCATTGGCCAGAAGATGGGTGGCGAAGGCGTGGCGCAGCGTGTGGGGCGTGACCTTCGCGGGGTCGATCCCCGCGTGGGCGGCCAGTTGCTTGACCAGCAGGAAGAAGTGCTGGCGCGTCAGATGCCCCTCGGCCCCCCGACCGGGAAAGAGATGCCGCGCGGGGGGCGGGGCCTTTACGCCCTTGCTTGCCGCGCGGGCGGTCCTTTCCGCCTCGGTCGCGTCGCGCAGGCCAAGCCATTCGGCCAGCGCCCCCCGCGCGGGCGTGGATAGCGGCACCATCCGCTCCTTGCCGCCCTTGCCGGTGACAAGGATCATGCGCGGATCGCCTCGCACGGCCGCAACAGGCAGGCCCACCAGTTCGCTGACCCGCAGGCCGGTGGCGTAGAGCAGTTCCATCAGGCAGGTGTTGCGGATGCGCTCCTCCGGCCCGCCCATCCGGCGTGCGGCGTCCAGCAGGCGCTGCACCTCTTCGACGGTCAGGGTGCCGGGCAGCCGCTTGTCGCGCCCCGGCCCCGACAGCTTCAGCGCGGGATTGTCCGCCCGCCAGCCTTCTTCATGCGCGAAGCGGAACAATTGCCGGATCGCGGAGAGCCGCCGCGCGCGGGTGGATTTCGACAGACCCCTTGCGTCGCACTCGACAAGGTAGGCCGTTACCTCGTCGCGCGTGGCGCCCCGGAAGTCGCGGCCCCTTGCGCCCAGCCAGTCGGCGAAATCCAGAAGATCGCGGCCATAGGCCAGACGCGTGTTGCGCGCGGCATCCTTCTCGGCGGCCTCGGCCTCGAGAAAGGCGGAAATCCAGCGCTGCATCGGGGCGTCCATGCTCAGTTCGCCCTCCGGGGCAGCAACATCAGTTGCAGCGCCGCGCGGCGGGCGTATTGGTCGAGCCCGGTCTTGCGCAGAAGCGCGAGCCCCGCGCTGATCCCGCCCAGATCGCCCTCCCGGCCTTGGCTGATGCGGGCAAGGGCGCTCAGGATCGCCTCGCCCGACTTGCCCTGCGCGAGCAGCGCGTCCAGTTCCGGCCCGGGGTTCGCACCGGGCGCAAAGCCCGCCGCGATCGCGCCCCCCGTCGCATCGGGCGCGCTCTGGCCGGTCACGTTGCCATGGGCCAGACCGATGAGAAACGCCTCCTCCGCGCTCTGCGGCTTGCGGTTGTCGGCCACGACGGCGGCATCCGGCGACAAAAGACCGATGCGGAAGGCCAGCGCCCCGGCGCTGCCCGGCAACCGCATCTGCGTGAGGGCAGAGGCGTAAAAGGCCGCGAAGGGAACGCCAAGGCCCGCCTGCGACATCGCCTGCCAGGCCGCGGGCAGGGTCTTTTCCACCCCCGACCGGTCCCGTTTGCGCAGCGCCGCATCGAGCGCCTGCACCGCAGCGACGCGGTCCCACGGCTCGCCCGAGGCCGAGGGCCGTCCTTCGGTGTAGATGCCGATCAACTGGTTGGCCTGGATCGCCCCCAGACGGGCCAGCCGTTCGGCCGCCGTGACCTGCGCCTTCCAGCCGGCCCGACCGCTCAGATCGGCCTGCGCGAAGGCGGGCGGCAGGGTCGTGGTGGGCAACGGCTCCCCGATCGCCTCCATCATCCGCCAAATCAGCGGGGACGGGCGGTCCGGCGGATCAAGCCGCTTGGCGGTCTCGTCCCCGGCGGTGTCGAGAAAGCGGGTGAGCACCGCCTCATAGGTGGGCGTCAGCACGCCAAGGGCGCGCGCCGAGGTCAGCGTGATGGCGGCCGCGCTCCAATCCCCGAGACGACCGAGGCAGAAGATGCGCGCAGGCAGCGTCGGCGCCACCTCTGGCGCGCGCTGCATCGCGCGGCAGGCCTGCTGCGTCTGACCCAGCAGCAGTTCCACGTCGAACCAGCGGCGAAAGAGCGACGGCTGTCCCGTGCCCGACTGCTCCAGCATTCCCTGCGCCTGATCTAGTGCGCCGAAGTCCAGAAGCCGGTCCACGCGCGCAAGGAAAAAGCGCCCCGCGGCCCCCGAATCCGACGGCGGATCGGCCTCGGCCAGAAGCAGGGTGTAAAGCAGGTCCTGAAGCGCGGGCAGCAACTGGTCGGGCGTGGCCTTCAGCCGCGCGATGAGATCGTCGGTCGTGCTTGCAGACCACAGCCCCACGGGCAGCCCCGTGACCGCAGGACGCAGAAGCCCCAGCGCATCGAGCCCCGTCGATCCGAGTTCGGTCACGGCGATGCCCACGGGCTGGGCGAGACCGGGCCGCACGGGCGGCCGGACCGGTTTGGCGGGCAGTTCGACCGAGCGCGACAGCCAGTCGATGGCCGACAGCGGCTTTGCCCCGGCCCCGGGTCCACCCCCCGCGAGCGCCACCAGTGCGATCAGGCCGGCCCGGATCGGGCCAGCGGCCCTTCCGTCATTGGACATTCAGCTTGACCGGCAGTTCGACCTGCGCCTGGCTCGGGCTCAGATCGCCCACGTAGGCATAGGCCATGACGACGAGCGCTCCCAGCAGGACAAGCGTTGCCAAAGCCCGGTAGACGTATTTCATCGAATTCCCTTCCGTTTCAGTCCCTCTTGGAGCCAGCCGGCTTCTTCTATATGGCATGTCGGACGCCTTCACGCCATTCACGGCGGAAGGAAATGACGACGGCGGGACTTTGCGCAGTGGGCTACCGGCTCCGGAAAACGGTTGTGATGGTCGGCATGATGGGCGCCGGCAAGACCGCGGTCGGCGGTCAGCTTGCGCGGATGCTCGGGGTGCCCTTTCTCGACTCGGACGAAGAGATCGTGAAGGCCGCCAACATGTCGATCGCCGAGATCTTCGAGCGTGACGGAGAGCCGTTCTTTCGCCTCAAGGAAGCGCAGGTGATCGCGCGTCTTCTGGCCGGACGTCCGGGCGTTCTGTCCACCGGGGGCGGCGCCTTCCTTCAGGAAAAGAACCGCGCCGCGATCCATGCGCATGGCGTGTCGGTCTGGCTGAAGGCGGATCTCGACCTGCTGTGGTCGCGGGTGAAGCACAAGACCTCGCGCCCGCTGCTGCGCACGGCCGATCCCAAGGGGACGCTGCGGGGGCTGTGCGAGGCGCGCGACCCGGTCTATGCGCAGGCCGACCTCATGGTGCAGTCGCTGCCCGACACGTCGGTCGAGGTGATGGCGGAGCGTGTGCTGGCCGCGCTGGCGACGCGGCCGGATGTCTTGGAAAGGAAATAGCATGTCGGTGGACAGGGTCGGCGTATCGCTGGGCGCGCGCAGCTACGAAGTGCGCATCGGATCGGGCCTGATCGCCCGGGCGGGCGAGGAGATCGCGCCGCTGCTGCGGCGCCCCCGCGTGGCCGTGCTGACCGACGAAACCGTGGCTTCGCTGCATCTGGAAGCGCTCCGCGACGGTCTGGCGGCCGCGGGCATCGCCATGGAGGCGCTGGCCCTTCCGGCGGGCGAATCCACCAAGGGCTGGCCGCAATTCACCCGCGCGGTGGAATGGCTGCTGGAGCAGAAGGTCGAGCGGCGCGACATCGTCGTGGCCTTTGGCGGGGGCGTGATCGGCGATCTGGCGGGATTTGCCGCGGCCGTCCTGCGCCGCGGCGTGCGCTTCGTGCAGATCCCGACCACGCTTCTGGCGCAGGTGGACAGTTCGGTGGGCGGCAAGACCGGCATCAACTCCCCCCATGGCAAGAACCTGATCGGGGCGTTCCACCAGCCCGCGCTGGTGCTGGCCGATATCGACGCGCTTGGCACGCTGAGCCGCCGCGATTTCCTTGCCGGCTATGGCGAGGTGGTGAAATACGGGCTGCTGGGGGATGCGGGCTTCTTCGACTGGCTGGAGACGGAGGGGCCGCGGCTTGCCTCGACCAAGGCGCTTACGCAGGCCGCCGTGCGCTGGTCGGTCGAGATGAAGGCCGAGATCGTGGCCCGCGACGAAACGGAAGAGGGCGACCGCGCGCTTCTGAACCTTGGCCATACCTTCGGCCACGCGCTGGAGGCGGCGACGGGCTATTCCGACCGGCTGTTGCATGGCGAGGGGGTGGCGATCGGCTGCGCGCTGGCCTTCGAACTGAGCCAGCGGCTGGGCCTGTGTTCGCAGGAAGACCCGAGCCGCGTGCGCGCCCATCTGCGCGCGATGGGGATGAAGGTGGACCTCAGGGACATTCCGGGCGATCTGCCGGATGCAGAGGGGCTGATCGCGCTGATGGGGCAGGACAAGAAGGTGCTGGACGGCAAGCTTCGTTTCATCCTTGCGCGCGGGATCGGGCAGGCCTTCGTTGCCTCGGACGTGGACATGGCGCAGGTAAAGCGGCTGCTCCAGGACGCGCTGGCGGCCTGACGCCGATTTTTCGTCCGAAAAATAGCTGCGGATTTTCTTCGAAAATCCGGGACTTGCCGGCCGATCTTTATCCTGGATAGACAAAGGGCCGGATCGCTCCGGCCCTTTGTCGTTGTCCTGGCCCGGATCAGAACGGAATTTCGTCGTCCATGTCGTTGCCGCCAGCACCGCCCGGCGCGCCGCCACCATAGCCGCCGCCCGAGGGGGCCCCGCCGACATAGCCGCCGCCGTAGCCGCCCGAGGACGGGCCCTCGTCATAGCCGCCGCCCTGTCCGCCGCCGCCGTCGCCGCGCCCGCCCAGCAGGGTCAGTTCCCCGCGATAGGGGCGCAGGACGATTTCGGTCGTGTAGCGGTCCTGGCCGGACTGGTCCTGCCACTTGCGCGTTTCCAGCTGCCCTTCGACATAGACGGTCGAGCCCTTGCGCAGATACTGCTCGGCGATCTTGGCGAGGTTCTCGTTGAAGATGGCGACCGAATGCCATTCGGTGCGCTCCTTCCGCTCGCCCGTGTTCCGGTCGCGCCAGGTTTCCGAGGTGGCGATGCGCAGGTTGCAGACCTTGCCGCCATTGGCAAAGCTGCGCACCTCCGGGTCCCGGCCCAGATTGCCGACAATGATCACCTTGTTGACCGAACCCGCCATGTCTTCCTCCACGATTCTTCTGGCCTTCCTCAATACATGGGGCGTCATGGTATGAAAATGGTTAAGGCCGTCGGAGGCCGGCTTTTGCGCAGCCCGGGCCGGCCCTGATTGCAGATGGGGAAAAAGCGGCTATAGTCCCGCGATCATGCGGAAATCTTCAGGTCCTGTGGCGGTTGTGATGCTGGGCGCGTGTCTCGCGGCGCCACCGGTCTTTGCCGGTGGGCTCGATGCGGCCGCCTCTCCGGCGCGGCTGAAGATCTTCCAGTCGCAGCTTCGGCTGATGGAGGGGCGGCTGGGACAGGAATATTCCTTCTCCGACCGCCTTGCGCCCAAGTCGGATCTGGTCGTGCCGCGCTATCATGGCAACTATCGCGGCAAATACCTTCAGGCGGCAAAGGACGCGGCCGCGGCGCATGGCGTGCCACAGGATCTGTTCCTGCGGCTTGTGCAGACGGAATCCGGCTGGGACCCGCAGGCGGTGTCGCCCAAGGGGGCGGTGGGGCTCGCGCAGCTTCTGCCCGATACGGCCCGGCTGATGGGGGTGGATGCGACGGACCCGAGGCAGAACCTCGATGGCGGGGCGCGGTATCTCAAGCTGATGTATGACCGCTACGGCACATGGCGGCTGGCGATCGCGGCCTATAACGCGGGGCCGGAAGCGGTCAGCAAGCACGGCGGCATTCCGCCCTATGCCGAGACGCAGAATTACGTCGTGGCGATCCTCGGGCGGTAGCCCGGATTTTTCGACGAAAAATCGAGGCCCGGCACCTATTCCGCCGCGATCTGGATGACCGGTTCCATGCTGGCGAGTTCCTCCTCGCTCAGGTGGCACTTGATCTGGTGGCCATTGCCCATCTCGCGCATGGGCGGCATTTCGCGGTCGCACAGCCCGCCGGGAACGCGGCTCTTCCAGCGGCAGCGGGTCTGGAACGGGCACCCCGGCGGCGGGTTCATCGCCGAAGGGATGTCGCCCTCCAGCACGATGCGCTTCTTCTTCACCCGCGTGTCCGCGATCGGCACGGCCGACAGCAGCGCCTCGGTATAGGGGTGGTAGGGCGGCGAGAAGACCTCGTCGGTCGTGCCGATCTCGACCACGTGGCCCAGATACATCACCATGACCCGGTCGCTGAGGTAACGCACCACCGACAGATCGTGGCTGATGAACAGAAGCGTCGTGCGGTTCTTGCGCTGGATCTCCATCAGCAGGTCCGTCACCGCCGCCTGCACCGATACGTCAAGCGCCGAGACGGGTTCGTCCGCCACCACGATCTTCGCGCCGCCCGCGAAGGCGCGTGCGATGCCCACGCGCTGCTTCTGCCCGCCCGAAAGCTGGCGCGGCTTGCGCTCGGCAAAGGCGCGGGGAAGCTTCACGAGGTCGAGGAGTTCCAGCATACGCTGATGGCGTTCGGCATCGTTGCGCCCCTCGCCGAAGATCTCGAGCGCGCGGATGATCTGGCGGCCGACCGTCATCGACGGGTTCAGCGTGTCGAAGGGGTTCTGGAACACCATCTGCACCGAGGACACGGTGTTGGCGTTGCGCTGCTGGATCGGCGTGTCCTGGATGTTCTCGTCAAACAGCAGGATCTCGCCCGAGGTGGCGGTTTCCAGCCCCATCAGCACCTTGGCAAAGGTGGATTTGCCGCAGCCGCTTTCGCCCACGATGGCGAGCGTCTCGCCCTCATGCGCCTCGAAGCTGAGGGATTCGTTGGCCTTCACCACCTTGGCCACGCCATCGCCGAACGCGCCCGAAGACACTTCGTAGTATTTGCGAAGGTCGTCCATCTTCAGCACGACCGGCCCGATGGGCGATTTCTCGGTGGTCTTGGCCACCTGCGGCGGCGCGTCCCAGTCAATCTCGGCAAAGCGCAGGCAGCGGCTTTCGTGGCGGTCGCCGCCCGGGACCGGGTCCATCGCGATGTCGCGCGCGTCGCAGCGGCCCTTTTGGAAATAATCGCAGCGCGGGCCGAAGTTGCAGCCCTGCGGACGTTCGTGGGGCAGGGGGAAGTTGCCCGGAATGGCGATCAGGGGCCGCGCGTTCTTGTCGGCGCCCGGCAGCGGGATCGACCGGAACAGCGCCTGCGTATAGGGGTGGCGCATCTCGTCGAACACCTCGGCCACGGCGCCGGTCTCGACCGCCTCGCCGGAATACATCACGCAAAGCCGGTCGCAGGTCTCGAGGATGAGACCCAGGTTGTGCGAGATGAACAGCATCGAGGTGCCGTATTTCTCGCCCAGATCCTTCACCAGATCGACGATGCCCGCCTCGACCGTCACGTCCAGCGCGGTGGTGGGTTCGTCGAGGATCAGCAGCGCTGGCTTCGACATCAGCGCCATGGCGATGACGATGCGCTGCTGCTGGCCGCCCGAAAGCTGGTGCGGATAGGCCTTGAGGATACGGTCCGGGTCGGGCAGGCGCACGTCGGCCACGATCTGGCGGGCAAGCTCCAGCGCCTTCGCGCGCGACAGGCCCTCGTGGATCATCGGCACTTCGGCCAGTTGCTCGCCGATCTTCATCGCCGGGTTCAGCGACGCCATCGGTTCCTGATAGATCATGGCGATTTCCTTGCCGCGGATCGCGCGCAATTCGTCATCGCTCATCTTGCACAGGTCGCGGCCCTTGAACTTGATCGATCCGCCCACGATGCGGCCGTTCTTGCCAAGGTCCTGCATCACGCCAAGCGCCACGGTGGACTTGCCGCAGCCGGATTCCCCCACCAGCCCCATCGCCTCGCCGGGCATGACGGTGCAGGAGAAATCCATCACCGCCGGGATCTCGCGCAGGCGTGTGAAGAACGAAATCGACAGGTGCTCGATCTCGAGGATGGGCTGCGACGGGTCCCAGGTCGTCTGATCGGTCATCGTGATCTCCCTTGTTCGGGGCGTTTTCCGGGGCATCGGGCGCAAAGGATCATCGTCAATCCCTCAGGCTTTCTTCGCGCAAGCCGTCTGCCAGCAGGTTGAGGCCAAGGACGAGGCTCAGAAGCGCCACGGCGGGCACCACGGCGGGCCAGGGATAGATCGACAGAAGCTTGCGCCCCGCGTTGATGGTAGAGCCCCAGTCCGGGCTTTCCGGGCTCACGCCAAGCCCGAAGAAGCCGAGCGTCCCCAGCAGGATCGTCGTGTAGCCGATACGCAGGCAGAAATCGACGATCAGGGGGCCGCGCGCGTTGGGCAGGATCTCCCACAGCATGATATACCAAGGCCCTTCGCCGCGGGTCTGGGCGGCGGCCACGTAATCGCGGCTCTTGATGTCGAAGGTCAGGCCCCGCACGATCCGGAACACGGTGGGCGCGTTCACGAAGACGACCGAAACGAAGACGTTGAGAAGGTTCGAATCCATCGCGAAGACGCCCAAGGGGTCGGCGTTGAAGGCAAGGCCCGAATAGGCCCAGAGGCCGATCACCAGCGTGAGGCCCACGTAAAGGTTGCGCTTCCACGGCACGGTGAAATAGCGGCTGTTCCACAGGATCGTCAGGAAGATGACCGGGAACAGGAACAGGACCGCCGCGAGGCCCACGGGGATGCCCACCTGCCGGATCGCCGGGGTGACGAGCAGGTAGAACAGAAGGATCACCGGGAAGGCCAGCACGAGGTTCGCGACGAAGGACAGCACCGTGTCGAACCGGCCGGCATAATAGCCCGCCGGAAGACCGAGCGTGATGCCCACCATGTAGGCGAAGACGGTCGCGGCCGGGGCGATGATCAGCACTTCGCGCGCGCCGGCCACCATGCGGCTGAAGACGTCGCGGGCCAGGTGGTCGCCGCCCAGCAGGTAATAGGGATAGCCCTTCGTCCCCGCCGGCATCTTTGTGCCGGGCAGGGCGTCCTTGAGCCGATAGACCTGTTCCAGCGGATCATGCGTCATGATCATGCCCGCAAAGATCGCGGCATAGGCCCAGAACATGACAAGGAAAAAGCCCACCATGCCGATCGGGCTGTCGAAGATGCGCCCGTAAAGGCCAAGGCGGCGCTTGTAGGCGATGGACAGGGCGAAGGTCAGGAACAGGGCGATCCAGACCGGCAGGAAGCGATAGAGCAGCTCGCCCAGGACGGCGCTGGCGGAAAGATGGGTCATGCCGGCCTCCTCACGAGATGCGAATGCGGGGGTTGAGATAGATGTAGCCGATGTCCGAGATGAGCTGCGTGAGCAGCACCACGACCACGGCGACGATCGAACAGCCCAGCAGCAGCTCGATGTCGTTGCCTTCGGCGGCCTGCACCAGCGTCCAGCCGAAGCCCTTGTAGTTGAACAGCGTCTCCGTGATGACGACGCCGTTCAGCAGCCACGGGATCTGCAACATGATGACCGTGAAGGGGGCGATCAGCGCGTTGCGCAGCGCGTGTTTCAGCACCACGGTGCGGAAGCGCACGCCCTTGAGCCGCGCGGTGCGGATGTATTGCGCCGTCATCACCTCGGTCATCGAGGCGCGCGTCATCCGGGCGATGTAGCCCGTGCCGTAAAGCGCCACGGTGACCACCGGCAGAGTGAAATTGGCAAAGGTGACATGGTCGAGCGCCGAGGCCGCCGACCCTTTGAAAAGTGCCGTGCCATGCAGCAGGCCCCAGTGCCTCAGCACCGGCGACAGCCCCATCATGGGCGAGGACAAAAGCACGATCAGCACCACGCCCGAGACGTATTCCGGCGTGGCCGTCGTCGCGATCGAGGCGACCGACAGGCCCCGATCAAGCCGCGATCCCTCTCGCATGCCGCTCACGATGCCCACGACAAGCGATACCGGGATCATCAGGATCAGCACCCAGAGCATCAGGATGCCTGTCGCCTGAAGCCGTGTGGACAGGATCGAGCTGACCGAGGACCGGAAGACCGTCGAATAGCCCCATGTGCCTTGCAGGATGCCGCAATAGGTCGCGGCCTTGGTCGTGGGGTTGTTGGGATCGACGCAGCGCCCCATCGGCGCGCCGGTTTCGGTGTTCTTGCCCGTCCAACCCGGCACCACGCCCAGCCATTCGCCGTAGCGCTTGAGGACGGGTTCGCCATAGCCATGCTCGACAAGCCAGTCGTGAACCTGCGACTGCGTCATGCGCGCCGAGGCCTGCGTCTTGGCCAGACGCTCGAGGTTGGGCTTGAGGTTGGTCAGGTAGAAGACGACGAATGACAGGCAAAGCCCGGTCAGGATCATCGTCCCGAAGCGGCGCAGCAGAAATCTTAACATGCGTCAGCCTTTTTCGGACGCCCTGCAGGGGCCGTGGCGCAAACGCCAGACCGTGGCACGGCGGGAAGGGAGAGGCGAAGGGGGGGGCCGGCCTGCGCCGGCCCCGAAGGCGGAGCCCGATCAGGCTTCCTTCCACCAGTTGTACATGTGCATCTCGTATTGCGGATGCATTTCAACGTTGTGCACGGTCTTCTTGTAGTGACGGAAGAGCTTTTGCCAGTAGGGCAGGATCAGCACGCCCTGTTCCAGCATGATCTCTTCGAGACGCTTCATCACCTTGCGGCGCTCGTCCACATTGGCCAGCGACATCGCCTTCGCCAGTTCGGTGTCGAACTCCTTGTTGGAGAAGTGCGTCTCGTTCCACGGCACGCCCGACTTGTAGGCGAGCGCGAGGACCTGCACGCCCAGCGGACGCATGTTCCACTGCGTGGCCGAGAACGGATATTTCAGCCAGTCGTTCCAGAAGGTCGACCCCGGCAGGATCGTCCGCTTGATCTTGATGCCCGCGTCACGGATCTGGGCGGCAACCGCGTCGCAGGTCGCGGCCTGCCAGTCGTCGTCGAGCGAGATCAGCTCGAACTCGTGGTCGCCCATGCCGGCCTTGTCGATCATCTCCTTGGCCTTCTTGGCATCGCGCGCAACGCCGGGAAGGTCATAGTAGGCCGGATGCAGCGGCGCCACGTGGTAGTTGCGCGCCTCGACGCCGCGGTTGTTGTAGCCAAGCTCCAGCACGACCTTGTTGTCCACCGCCATCTGCAGCGCGCGGCGCACGTTGACGTCGGAGTATTCCTTGGCTTCCTGGTTGAAGCGCACGGCGAGGGTGCCCGCGGTGCTGACCTCGGAATGGACCCAGCCCGACATCGTGTCGAAGATCTTGATGAAGTCGCCGGTCGTCTCGTAGGTCATGTCGATCTCGTCGGCCTGCGCCGAGGCGACATAGGCGGACGGGTCGGTGCCAAGGTCGATGAACTCGATCTTGTCGAGGTAGGGTCCGCCCCAGCCTTCCAGATCGGTGCCCCACCACTTGTGCTTGGTGTTCTTTTCAAGAACCTGCCGCACACCGACCTTGTTCTCGGTCGGAATGAAGGGGCCGGTGCCGATCGGATGGGCCGAGGGATCGCCGCCCGGATAGCTCGGGTGCACCAGCGCGGCCGGGTAGTCGGCCATGCCCGCGATCACGGTGATGTCGGGGGCCGAAAGGTGCAGCACGATCGTGTGGTCGTCCTTGGCCTCCACGGCGCCGGGGCGCATCTTCTTGGTCTTGGCGTCGATCAGGCCGGGGAAGCGGCTGGCCATCGAGTTGCCGGCCACGTTGCCGTCGCACCAGCGCTCGAAGTTGAACATCACGTCCTTGGCGGTGAAGGCGTCGCCGTTGTTCCAGGTCACGCCCTTGCGGATGTGCAGGGTGAACTGCGTGGCGTCGGCATTGGCATCCCAGCCTTCCAGCAGCATGCCGCGGAAGGTGCCGTCGCGGTTGTATTCGACGAGGTATTCCAGCCAGCCGCGTCCGAAGTCGGCGATCTGCGACCAGTCCCACAGGCGCGGGTCCTTGATCGCGCGGGTCGCCATCTGCACGCGCAGCGTGCCCCCGGCCTTGGGCGTCGCCGTGGCCGCGCGGGCGGCGGGAGCGTCGAGCCCGATCATCGCGTAGGCTGCGGCGGCGGACATGCCGAGCGCACAGGCCCGGGTGAGGAACTCACGGCGGCTCAGCGCGCCCTCGCGATACTCCTCGGCATACATTTCCGCGGCGGGATGCACGCGGGTGCCTGTGTCGGAGCGGTAGGTCATTCTTCGTCTCCCTGATCGTTGATGAACTCTGTCGCCCGGGTCTTGCGCCCGGTTGCAGTCTCCGTCGTGTCGGAGTTTGCTCCGTTATTGCGCACGAAGTTCGGCGTTGCGTCAACGCCTGCTTTCGCCTGTTCGATCACCTTTTGCGACATCGCCCCTAGAAAAGACCACCAATCCCCGGGGGTCAACCCTTGGGGGGAATTTTGCGCAGCAGCGCAATGGGTCAGAGGGATTTGCGGAAGTCCGAAGGGGTCTTTCCGACGTGCTGGGTGAAGGCGCGCGTGAAGTAGGCCGCCGAGGCGAAGCCAAGGCTGCGGGACACTTCGTTGACGGGCATCTTCGTCTCTGCAAGCAGGCGGCGCGCCTCGAAAAGCACGCGGTCCTGCACCAGCGCATGGGCGGGGCGTCCGCAGGCCGTGCGGCAGACGCGGCTGAGGTGGGTGGGCGTCACGTCAAGGTCGGCGGCATAGTCCGCAACCCCGCGCCCCGAGCGGAAATCGCGTTCCAGAAGCGCGCTGAACCGCTCGACAAGGTTGCGCGTCGCGGCCCGCGTCGGCTGCGGCGCCTGCTGGGGGGCCTGCCGCTCGATCCAGACCGACATGAGGCCAAGATAGTGCTGCACCGCCCGCGCGCTGCCCGCCCGGTCGCTGTCGATCTCGCGCTGTGCGGCGTCGATAAGACCGGTCAGTTCCGCCTGTGGACCGGAATCCCGGATGCGCAGATGAAGGGGCGTCACCGGCAGCGGCAGGGTGCAGGAAGACCCGAAGAACACCGCCGTGCCGAAGACCTGCGCATTCGCCTCGAAGCCATACATCGTGCCAGCCGGGATGAAGAGCGCATTGTGCGGCCCATAGCCGCGCGTGATCCCCGCCACGGTGGCGCGGCCCTGACCCTTGGTGAACCACAGAAGAAGCGGCTCGGATATGCTGCGCATGGCTTCGACGCGCCAGCGGCCACCGGCCAGAAGGCGTTGAATCGCAATGATGCGAGGGGTGGTCCCCGCGGAAAGTCTGCCCTGCTCGGTCATTTTCGGACTGTCCCGAATTCTCTTTTCGCCGACCTTAGGCCGGCAATCGGAAATGCCAAAGCGGAAAGTCCCTGCGCCCTCACGCGCGCGCCGTGGCGTGGCGCTTCTGCACCGGCCCGGTCAGGGCATCGCGCGGCGCGGCCAAAGGCCAAGGCGGTTGCGGAACCAGGTCCGCTGGCGCTTGGCATATTGCCGGGTGGCGAGCTTGGCGGCCTCGACCGCCTCTGCAAGCGTCATCTCGCCCCGCAGATGCGCGATCAGTTCCGGCGCGCCGATGGCGCGGGCCGAGGGGCGGCCGGGTTCCCAGTGGGGCAGGGCGGCCCGCGCCTCGTCAAGCGCGCCCGCGGCCATCATCGCGTCGAAACGGGCGTCGATCCGGGGCGACAGGCGGTCGGGCGGGGCGTCGATCACCAGCGCCTCGACCGCGTCCAGGGCCAGAAGCGGCGGCGCGGTGTCGTCCTGCCAGGCGGCAAGCCCCCGGCCGGTCGCGGCCAGCACTTCCCAGGCGCGCTGGATGCGGGCCGGGTTCCGCGTGTCGATCCGCGCCCGCGTTTCAGCGTCCAGCGCCTCGAGCAGCGGCTGCACCCCTTGTGTCGCGCGGATGCGGTCTGCCTCGGCGCGGATCTCGGGCGGGGTGGCGGGGATCTCGGCCAGCCCCGCGGTGAGCGCGGTGAAGTAAAGCCCCGTGCCGCCCACGATGATCGGCCGCGCGCCGGTGTCGATCACCTGCGCCACCTCGCGCAGCCAATGGCCGACCGAATAGGGCGCGTCGCGCCCGACGTGGCCGTAAAGCCGATGCGGGGCCGCCGCCTCTTCGGCAACCGAGGGGCGCGCGGTGAGCAGACGCCAGCAGTCATAGACCTGCAGCGCATCGGCATTCACGATCACGCCGCCCTGCCGGGCCGCGATCTCCAGCGCAAGCGCCGACTTGCCCGAGGCCGTGGGCCCCGCAATCAGCACCGGCCGCTCTGCCGAAATCTCCCGTGCCACCCTGCCTCCTCATGCCGTGAAGGGTCCGCTTAGGCGTTGAACCCCGCCGCGTTTTCCGACATTTTGCGCCGCAGTCAAGAACACGGGATCGGGAGCAAGACATGAGCGATGGTTCGACGGATCAACCGGCCGTGGCCTACAAGCGGGTCATGCTCAAGATTTCGGGCGAGGCGCTGATGGGCGATCAGGGTTACGGCCTGCATCCGCCGACCGTCCAGCGCATCGCGCAGGAGGTGAAGGCCGTGCGCGATCTCGGCGTCGAGGTCTGCATGGTGATCGGCGGGGGCAACATCTTCCGCGGCCTGCAAGGGGCGGCGCAGGGGATGGAGCGGGCCACCGCCGACTACATGGGGATGCTGGCGACCGTGATGAACGCGCTGGCGATGCAGGCGAGCCTCGAGGCGCTCGGGGTCTTCACAAGGGTCATCAGCGCGATCCCGATGGATCAGGTCTGCGAGCCCTACATCCGCCGCCGCGCCGTGCGTCATCTGGAAAAGAAGCGCGTCTGCATCTTCGCCGCCGGCACCGGGAACCCCTATTTCACCACCGACACCGCCGCGACGCTGCGCGCCAACGAGATGGGCTGCGAGGCGATCTTCAAGGGGACGAAGGTGGACGGCGTCTATGACAAGGACCCCAAGAAATTCGCCGACGCCAAGCGCTATGAAACCGTGAGCTATGACGAGGTGCTGCAAAAGCATCTGGGCGTCATGGATGCCTCGGCCATCGCGCTGGCGCGCGACAACAGCCTGCCGATCATCGTCTTCTCGCTCGACGAGCCGGGCGGGCTGAGCACGATCCTGCGCGGCGAGGGCACCTATACCCGCGTGCACGGCTAGGGCGCGGGGCGACAGGGCCGAGAATCTATACACTTATGCGCGCCGGCTTGTTATAGAGGCG
>JAGWVA010000064.1 GCA_028875855.1 Paracoccaceae bacterium | reverse complement strand
CGGTCTCCGTCACATTTGCGTTGTATTAAGACGCGGCTCCGGTAATTCTGCAAGCGTATAATTCTGGGGGCGACGATGCCGGGGACGCGGCGCAAGTTCCGCCGCGAGGGAGAGGCCCAGCGGCAGGGCGACCTGATCGAGGCAGCGCTGGACCTTATGGCCGAGGGGGGACCGCAGGCCGCAACGGTCCGCGCCATCGCCGAGCGCGCGGGGGTCACGCCGGGCCTTATCCGCCATTATTTCCGCACGAAGGAAGACCTTCTGGCCGCGGCCTATGCGCATTTCGTCGAGGTGATGACCGCCAACCACCGCGCGACGCTGGACGATGCGCCGGGCGACCCGCTCGGGCGGCTTGGGCGCTTTGTCACGGGGGCGCTTCGCCCGCCGCTCACAGATGCGCGAACGGTCGGAATCTGGGCAGGTTTCCTACATCTTGTGCAGCGCGAACCCGGGCTGAAGCAGATTCACCGCACCGGCTATCGCACGTTTCGCGGCGAACTCGAATCGCTGATCGCCGACGTCCTTGCCGCGGCGGGCCGCCCGGCCACGGCGGCGGAGCTGGAAGCCGAGGCGACCGCCGTGAACGCGCTGATCGACGGTCTGTGGTTGGAAGGCTCGGTCCTGCCCGAAGATTTCAGCGACGAGACATTGCCCCGGCTGGGGCTGAAGAAAACCGGCGCGTTACTGGGCGTGCGCTTCGATAACCCCTGAGGAGAATGGCATGACAAGCGTGGGCGAAGCCTTGGTGCGGGGCCTGAAGGCGCGCGGGGTGACGGTCGTCTTCGGCATCCCCGGCGTGCACACGATCGAGCTTTACCGCGGCCTGCCCGGCTCCGGCATCCGCCACGTGACGCCGCGCCACGAGGGGGCGGCCGCCTTCATGGCGGACGGCTATGCCCGCGTGTCCGGCAAACCGGGGGTGGCCTTCGTCATCACCGGGCCCGGCCTGACCAACGCGCTGACGCCGTTGGCACAAGCGCGCGCCGATTCGGTGCCGGTGCTGACCGTCTCGGGCGTCAATCCGGTCGCAACACAGGGCAAGGGCCATGGCCATCTGCACGAACTCCCCGACCAGTTGGGCATGATGCGGACCGTGGCGCTGCACGCAACCGAGATCGCCGCGCCCGAGGCGCTTGGCCCCGCGCTGGATGGCGCCTTCGCCGCCCTGACCGAGGGACGCGGCGGCCCGGTGCATCTGCAAGTGCCGACCGATGTGATGCCGATGGCCTGCCCCGAGCTTGCCGCCCCGGCCCCCCAGGGCGGACCCGCTGCCCCGCCTGCGCGGACCTTGATCGAGGCCGCCCGCCGCCTGAACGCGGCCGCCCGCCCGGTGATCCTTGCGGGCGGCGGCGTGAAACGTGCCGGCGCTGCGCTGCGCGCGGTGTCCGAGGCGCTGGACGCCCCCGTGATCCAGACCGCCAATGCCCGCGGCCTGATGCACGGGCACCCGCTCACGGTGCCCGCCTCGCCCAGCCTTGACGCCGCGCGCGACCTGATCCGCGGTTCGGACTTGGTGCTGGCCATCGGCACCGAGCTTGGGCCGACGGATTACGACATGTACAAGCGCGGCGGCCTGCCGGACCTTTCGGGCATGATCCGGATCGACCTCGACGCGGATCAGCTTGCCCGCCATCCCGCCGCCCTTCCGATTGCCGCCGAGGCCGGGGTGACGCTCGATGCGCTCGCGCCCCTCCTTGCGCCTGCCAGGCGCGATGGGGCGGCCCGAGCGGACGCCGCGCGCAGGGCAGCACTGGCCGAGTTGAGCCCGGCGATGCGCGCGCAGATCGCGCTGCTCGATACGCTGCGCGCGGCCCTGCCCGGCGCCATAGTGGTAGGCGACAGCACGCAGCCGGTCTATGCGGGCAACCTTTACTACGACCACGACCGCCCCGGCGGCTGGTTCAACGCGGCCACGGGCTTCGGCGCGCTTGGCTACGGCCCGCCTGCCGCGATCGGCGCCGCCATCGCCGCGCCGGGCACCCCGGTCGTCTGCCTGACGGGCGACGGCGGCTTGCAGTTCAGCCTTGCCGAGCTGATGACGGCGATGGACGAGGGCGTGGACGTGACCTTCCTCGTCTGGAACAACGCGGGCTACGGCGAGATTGCGGACGCCATGCGCGCGGCGGGGACCGAGGTGATCGGCTGCACCCCCACCCCGCCGCTTTTCGAGCCGCTCGCTGCCGCCGCCCGGATGCCGTCCGTCTCGATCCCCGCCACCCGGGATGCGCTGGCCGCGGCGCTGCGCACGCCTCGCAAGGGCCCCCGGATGATCGAGGTCAGGGTGGGTTGACCGCAGCCATTTACCCTTTGCGTCCAGCAGCCTATGAAGGGGCAGCCTTCACGCCTCGGTGACCCGATGAACGACAGCGAAGACCTGATCGCCGGTGTGCCCGCCGCCCGCATCGCCGCGCTTCGCGCGCGCGAGGCCGATCGGTATCGCCGCGGCCGTCCCCGCACCGCCGCCGCGCTGGCAAAAGGCGCGGGCAGTTTTCTCAATGGCGTGCCGATGCACTGGATGCGGGACTGGTCCATGCCCTTCCCGATGCTGGTGGCCGAGGCGAAGGGCGCGCGGATCGCGGATATCGACGGGTTCGAGCTGGACGACTTCTGCCTTGGCGACACCGGCTCGATGTTCGGCCATTCGCCGCAACCGGTTGCCCGCGCGATCCGCCAGCAGGCGCGTCACGGCCTGACCTACATGCTGCCGACCGAGGCCGCGCTGGAAGCCGGGCGGCTTCTGACCGCGCGGTTCGGCGATTTCCGCTGGCAGATCGCCACCACCGCGACCGATGCCAACCGCTTTGCCCTGCGGGTGGCGCGCGCAGTGACGGGGCGGCCGAAGGTGCTGGTCTTCAACGGCTGCTACCATGGCACCGTCGATGACACGATGGTGGCGCTGGATCACGGGCGCACGGTGGCCCGTCCGGGCCTTGTCGGGCAGGTCGCGGACCTCACCGAGACCGCCGTGGCGGTGGAGTTCAACGACCTTGAAGCCGTCGAGGCTGCGCTCAAGACCGGCGAGATCGCCGCCGTGCTGACCGAGCCGGTGATGACCAATTCCTGCATGGTCCTGCCGCGCGCCGATTTCCACGCGGGGCTTCGCAACCTGACCCGCGCCCATGGCGCGCTGCTCATCATCGACGAGACGCATACGATCTCCTCCGGTCCGGGCGGCTACACGGGCGTCAACGGTCTGGATCCAGACATCTTCGTCGCGGGCAAATGCGTGGCGGGCGGGATACCCACGGCTGTCTGGGGCCTGCGCCCCGCCGTGGCCGAGGCCTTCGCCGCCTATGACGCGACGCGCCCCCCCGGCCATTCCGGCATGGGCACCACGCTGTCGGCCAACCCGATGCAATTCGCCTGCCTGCGTGCGACGCTGGCCGAGGTGATGACCGAAAAGGCCTATGCCCAGATGGAAAAGGGCGCGACGCGCCTGTCGCGCGGCCTGTCGCGGGTGATCCGCGACCACGGCGCGCCCTGGCATGTCGTCCGGGTCGGCGCGCGGGTGGAATTCATCTGCTCTCCCGCGCCGCTCCGGAACGGGACCGAGGCCGCCGCCGCGCACCAGCCTGACCTGGAAGCCGCGATTCATCTCGCGCTGGTGAACCGCGGCTGCCTGATCGCGCCCTTCCACAACATGATGCTGATCAGCCCCGCGACGCGGGCGCTTCAGATCGACCGCCTGATCCTTGCCTTCGACGAAATCCTGACCGAGCTTTTCGCCTGACGGCCCTCCAGAAAGCCCAGCCCCGATGACCCAGACCAGCCCTTCCGGTTCCACCCCCGCCGAGGCCGAGGCCTTCCTGAACGCCCATCCCGAGATCGAGGCCTTCGACATCGTGCTGACCGACGCCAATGGCATCGGGCGCGGCAAGATCATCCGGCGGCATGAGTTGATGAGCTTTTACACCGGCGGGCGGCATCTGCCGATCTCGATCCTCGGCCTCGATATCTGCGGCGAGGACGTGCACGAGACCGGGCTGATCTGGGATCAGGGCGACGGCGACCTGCGCGCCTGGCCGATCCCCGGATCGCTGAAGCCGCTGCACGGCACGACGCCCCCGCGGGGCGAGGTGCTGATGTCGATGTATCACCTCGACGGCAGCCGCATGACCTCTGACCCGCGCCACGCGCTTTCGCGGCAGGTCGAGGCGCTGGCGGCCGAGGGGCTGCATGCCTCCGCCGCCTTCGAACTGGAGTTCTTCCTGCTGTCGAACGACCGCGGCCCCGATGGCCGGGTCCAGCCGGCGCGCGCGGTGCTGGACGGGCGCGCATCGACAAAGACCGAGGTCTATTCCGTCGATCACCTGCATGGGTTCATGCCGCTCTTCTCGGACGTCTATGCCGCCGCCGAGAAGGCCGGGATCAAGGCCGAGACGCTGATTTCCGAATATGCGCCCGGGCAATACGAACTCACGCTTCATTACCGCGAGGACGTGATGCAGGCGGCCGACGACCTGATCCGGCTGAAGCGGATCGTGCGGTTGCAGGCGCGGATGCACGGGCTGACCGCCTGCTTCATGGCGAAACCCGTCGAACAATACGCAGGCTCGGGCATGCATGTGCATGTCTCGCTGCGCGACGACGCGGGGCGCAACATCTTCACCGAAGAGTCGGAGGGGCAGTGGAACGAGCCGATCCGCCACGCCATCGGCGGCCTGCGCGCGACGATGGGGGAATCGATGCTGGTCTTCGCGCCGCACGCCAATTCGTGGCGCCGCTTCGCAAACCAGAGCTATGCGCCCGTCTCGCCGACCTGGGGGGTGAACAACCGTTCCGTTGCCTTGCGCATCCCCGCCGGGGACAAGCGCGCGCGGCGGGTCGAACACCGCCCCTCGGGCGTGGATGCGAACCCCTACCTTGTCGCGGCGACCGTGCTGGCGGGCATTCGCCACGGGCTGCGCAACCGGATCGACCCGGGGCCCGAGACGACGGGCAACGGCTATGACGTCGAGGTGCCGGACCTGCCGATCCCCGCAGACTGGCGCATGGCGATCGCGGCGGCGAAGGGCTCCGCCTTCCTGAAAGACGCCTTGGGCGAGGACATGCACCGCACCTTCACCGCCATCAAGGCGGCCGAATACGCCCGCGTCGCCCGCACCATCGCGGATGTGGATTACGATCTGTATCTGCATACGGTGTGATCCCCTTCCCGCCCGGAACACGGCACGACCTGCCGCCGGGCAGCGCCCGCACGTCCCATCGCGCGCTGCCCTCCGTCGCGCCCCTTGCGCCAGATCATGGCGCCGCCTACGTCCAGTGGATTTCCTGACCGCAACCGGGAAAGATGCCCGAAAGGAATGGAGGCACCGATGAGCAGCGATCCCTATGCCGCGCTCGGGCTGAAGAAGTCCGCGACGGATTCGGAGATCAAGAAGGCCTACAAGAAGATCGTCCGGGACAGCCACCCCGACCTCAACCCCGGCGACGCGGGCGCCGAGGCGCGGTTCAAGGCGGCCTCGGCGGCGTTCGACCTTCTGAAAGACCCCGAGAAGCGCCGCCGCTTCGACGCGGGCGAGATCGACGCCAGCGGACAGGAACGCCCGCAACGCCAGTATTACCGCGACTTCGCCGGGGCGGGCGGGCCGCGCGGCGGGCAGGGCTTCTCGCCCGAGGTCGATCCGGCCGATATCTTCGCGGAATTCCTGCGCCATCGCGGCGGCATGGGAGGCATGGGCGGCGGCATGGGCGGGGGGGCCTACCGGGCCAAGGGCGCGGATCAGCATTACACGCTTGATGTCACCTTCCTCGAGGCCGCCCTTGGCGGGGCGAAACGCATCACCCTGCCGGACGGCGCGAACCTCGAGGTGAAGATCCCAGCCGGCGCCTCGGATGGGCAGACGCTGCGGCTGCGCGGGCGCGGGACGGCGGGCCTCGGTGGCGGGCCGGCGGGCGATGCGCTCATCACCCTGACGGTCCGGTCGCATCCGCATTTCCGGCGCGAGGGGTCGGATATCCTGCTGACCCTGCCGATCACCATCGACGAGGCCGTTCTGGGCGCCAAGGTCGAGGCGCCGACGATCGAGGGCACGGTCAGCCTTTCGATCCCGGCGGGGGCAAGCTCCGGTCGGGTGCTGCGCCTGCGCGGGCGTGGCGTCGCGAAACCCGGAGGTCAGGAGCGGGGCGACCAGCTCATCACGCTCTCCATCGTTGCGCCGTCGAAGCCCGATGACGGGTTGAAGGAGTTCCTGGAACGCTGGCGCAAGACGCATGGGGAGAACCCGCGCCGGGGGATGATGTGATGGCGCGCGGCATCACCGAAGCGGATGTCGTCGCGGCGGTGCCTCTGCTGACCAAATCCCGTCTGCACGCCTGGGTCGCGGCCGAGGTGGTCACGCCGCGCCCCGCCGACGATGGCCCGCGCTACGGCGAGAGGGACGTGGCCCGCCTGACGCTTGCCTGTGAGCTGTGCGAGGAATTCGCGCTGGCCGATGATGCGCTCGCGCTTGTCCTGACACTCGTGGACCGCCTGCACGGGGCCGAGGCCGATCTGACCGCGCTCGCGCAGGCTTTGGCGGCCGAGCCCGAGGACGTCCGCCGCCGCGTGGGCGCCCTGCTCGTCCGGCGGGGATAGGCCCTATTCCGCCACCAGCCGCAGGATATCGTCAGTCACCCCGGCAATGTCGGCCTTGGCATCGTAGAACTTCGGCACCATCAGCCGCGCCTTCCCCCTTCGGTCGAAGACGTAGATCGAGGGGCCATGCACCACCGTGTAGGGCTTCGTCGCCGTCGCGGGCGTGACGCGATAGCTGACCCGGTAACGCCGCGCCAGCACGGCAAGCTGGTTCGGCGTGCCGCGCAGGCCCGCCATCTGCGGCTCGAAGCTCGCGGCATACTGGCTCAACACCGGCAGCGTGTCGCGGTCGGGATCGACCGTCACGAACAGCACGCGCACCTCATCGGCCTTCTTGCCCATCTTCTGCAAGACCGACGAGACATTCGCCATCGTCAGCGGGCAGACATCCGGGCAATGGGTGTAGCCGAAGAACAGCAGGACCACCTTGCCGCGATAGGCCGCGGCGGTGATCTCCTTGCCGTCCTCGGCCCGGGTCATGGTGAAGTCGAGATCGGGCAACGCGCCGTTCACGACCACGGAATGCCACTTCGCGTCGCTCTTGCAGCCGGCCAGCGCCAGAAGCGCCGCGCCGCCCAGCAGAAGGCCCCGGCGACCCAGTGCCATCCGCTCAGGCGCCATAGACGATCAGGATCGCGACGGTGAAGGCCGCGGCCAGCATGAGAAGCGCCCCCCCGATCAGGATCAGCGCGAGATTGCGGTTGGGCCTTGCCACAAGGCCGCGCTGCTCATGCGCGGTCTCGGGGCCATCGGGGTCTGAACCGGTCGGAGGAAGATCTGTGGTCATGGGGTCCGGGCGTCCTGTCGCTCTGCGCGACGTTACCCGCTTGGGAGGGGCAATCCAAGCCTCTCGACCCTTCCGCATCGTCGCAGGCTTGGCTAGTCTCGCCCCATGTCGAACCCTGTCCGATTCATCCACCTTCGCGTCCATACCGAATACTCGCTGCTGGAAGGCGCGGTGCCGGTGAAGAAGCTCGTCAAGCTCTGCGCCGGGGCGGATATCCCCGCCGTGGCCGTGACAGACACGAACAACATGTTCTGCGCGCTGGAGTTTTCGACCGTGGCCGCCGGATCGGGGGTTCAGCCCATCGTCGGTTGCCAGATCTCGGTCGCCTATGACCCGTCAGAGCCGGGCGAGCGGCCGCGCGATCCGGCCCCCGTCGTTCTGCTGGCGCAGGACAAGGCGGGCTATCACAACCTTATGAAGCTTTCGACCTGCCTCTACGTCGGCAAGCACGACGGGATGCCGCAGGTCACGCTGGACGAGTTGCAGGCCCATTCGGGCGGCCTCATCTGCCTGTCGGGCGGGCCGGACGGCCCCGTGGGGCGCCATCTGCGCAATGGCCAGCGGCCCAAGGCAGAGGCGCTTCTGCAGCGTCTCGCCGCGATCTATCCGGACCGGCTGTATGTCGAACTGCAACGCCATCCCGGCGAGAATGGCGCCGTCACCAAGGCCGAGCGGCTGACCGAACGCCCGACGCTGGAAATGGCCTACGCCATGGGCCTGCCGCTGGTCGCGACCAATGACGTCTATTTCCCCAAGCCCGAAATGTTCGAGGCCCACGACGCGCTTCTGTGCATCGCCGAGGGTGCCTATGTCGATCAACGCGAACCCCGCCGCCGCCTGACGCCGCAGCACTACTTCAAGTCCGAAGCCGAGATGTGCGCGCTTTTCGCCGACCTGCCCGAGGCGCTGGAAAACACGGTCGAGATCGCCCGCCGCTGCGCCTATCGCGTCAAGAAGATCGACCCGATCCTGCCGCGCTTCGCCGATGACGAGGTCGAGGAACTGCGTCGTCAGGCCTGGGAAGGGCTGGAGGCGCGGCTGAAGGTCATCCCCCATGCCGCCCCGGTCGAGAAATACCACGAACGGCTGAAGTTCGAGCTGGGCATCATCGAGCAGATGGGCTTCCCGGGCTACTTCCTGATCGTGGCCGACTTCATCAAATGGGGCAAGGAACACGGCATCCCGGTCGGTCCGGGCCGCGGATCGGGCGCGGGCAGCCTTGTGGCCTATGCGCTCACGATCACCGACCTCGATCCGCTGCGCTACAGCCTGCTGTTCGAACGCTTCCTGAACCCCGAGCGGGTCAGCATGCCCGACTTCGACATCGACTTCTGCATGGACCGCCGCGAAGAGGTGATCCGCTACGTGCAGGAGAAATACGGCCGCGACAAGGTGGGCCAGATCATCACCTTTGGCGCGCTGCTGTCCAAGGCCGCGGTGCGCGACGTGGGCCGGGTTCTGCAGATGCCCTACGGGCAGGTGGACAGGCTCTCGAAGCTGATCCCGGTCGAGGGTGTGAAACCTGTCAGCATCGAAAAGGCTCTGGCCGACGAGCCCCGCCTGCGCGAGGCCGCGAAGGCCGAAGAGGTGGTTGCACGGCTGCTGGACTATGGCCAGCAGATCGAAGGGCTGCTGCGCAACGCCTCGACCCATGCGGCGGGGGTGGTGATCGGCGACCGGCCGCTGGACGAGCTGGTGCCGCTGTATCAAGACCCGCGGTCGGACATGCCGGCCACGCAGTTCAACATGAAATGGGTCGAAAGCGCCGGGCTGGTGAAGTTTGACTTCCTCGGGCTGAAGACGCTGACGGTGATCCAGAACGCCGTGGACCTGATCCGCGGTCAGGGCCGCCACCTGCATGTCGCCGCCGACGGCCGCACCCTCTACGACCCGCCGGAAGGCGCGGTGGACGAGATCAACGCCATTCCGCTGGACGACAAGCCGACCTACCAGCTTTACGCCAGCGCCAAGACCGTCGCCGTGTTCCAGGTGGAAAGTTCGGGCATGATGGACGCGCTCCGGCGCATGAAGCCCACCTGCATCGAGGATATCGTGGCGCTCGTGGCGCTTTACCGCCCCGGCCCGATGGAGAACATCCCCACCTATTGCGAGGTCAAGAACGGGCTGAAGGACCGCGAATCCGTTCACCCGACGATCGACCACATCCTCGAGGAAACGCAGGGCATCATCGTCTATCAGGAACAGGTGATGCAGATCGCGCAGGTCATGGCGGGCTATACGCTGGGCGGCGCCGACCTACTGCGCCGCGCCATGGGCAAGAAGATCAAGGAGGCGATGGACGCCGAACGGCCGAAATTCGTCGAGGGCGCGAAGAAGAACGGGGTCGATGCGAAAAAGGCCTCCGAGGTCTTCGACCTGCTGGAGAAATTCGCCAACTACGGCTTCAACAAGTCCCACGCCGCCGCCTATGCCGTGGTCAGCTACCAGACCGCATGGCTGAAGGCGAACCACCCGGTCGAATTCATGGCCGGCGTGATGAACTGCGATATCCACCTGACCGACAAGCTGTCGATCTACGCCGAAGAGGTGCGCCGCGGCCTCAAGATCGCGATCGTGCCGCCTTGCGTGAACCGCTCGCTCGCCACCTTCTCGGTCAGGGACGGGCAGGTGATCTATGCGCTTGGCGCGCTGAAGAACGTTGGCGTCGATGCGATGCGCCTGATCGTCGAGGCGCGCGGCGCGAAGCCCTTCGCGACGCTCTTCGACTTCGCGCGGCGGGCTGACCTCAAGCGGATCGGCAAGCGGCCGCTGGAAATGCTGGCGCGTGCCGGGGCCTTCGACCAGCTCGATCCGAACCGGCGGCGGGTCTTCGAAAGCCTCGATGCGCTGGTCGCCTATTCGGCGGCGATCCACGACCAGAAGGCGTCGAACCAGGTGTCGCTGTTCGGCGAGGCGGGGGAAGACCTGCCCGAGCCGCGCCTGCCCAATTGCGACGACTGGCTCCCGGACGAGCGGCTGGCGCAGGAACATCAGGCGGTGGGCTTCTACCTGTCGGGCCACCCGCTGGACGATTTCGCCCCGGCGCTGAAGCGCAAGGGGATGCAGACGCTGGCCGAATTGCAGCTCAAGGCCGAACGCGACGGCGCGGCGGTCTCGCGCGTGGGCGTGCTGGTCTCGGGGTTGCAGGAACGTAAATCCGCGCGCGGCACGCGGTTCTTCCGCATGAACATCTCGGACCCGACGGGACAGGTCGCGGGCATCGCGCTTTTCCCCGAGGATTTCGACAGCTGCCGCCGCGTCTTCGACCAGACCAACCGTGTCGTGATGACGCTCGAGGCGCGCTTCAACGAAGGGCAGTTCGACCCCGTCGCCCGGGGCGTCTCGCCCATCGAGGGGGCGATTGCCGATGTCGGCAGCGCGGGCCTGCGCGTCCATATCGGCGACGCGGGCGCGGTGTCCTCGGTCGCGTCGCTGCTGGAACGGATGGCCGCGGGCGCGGGGCGGTCGCGCGGGCCGATCACCTTCTGCATCGCCGACCCCGAGACGGGACGCGAGATCGACATCTCGCCCGAACAGGAATTCCCCGTCACCCCCCAGATCAAGAGCGCGCTCAAGTCGCTCAACGGCGTGGTGATGGTCGAGGAACTCTAGTCCTGCGCCCGCAGGATGCGCGCCGGGCGCACGGACAGCGGGCGCAGCGCGAAGATCAGCCCTGCCAGCAGCGTCGCCAGCACCCCGCCCGCGACGATGGCTATGGCGGAAAGCGCCTCGAACCGGAAGGGCGCGTGCATGACGAAGCGCATCACGGCCCATCCGGCCACCCCGCCCGCGACGATGGCGACGACGCCCGCGGCCGCGCCAAGGATCGCGGCGCGCAGCGCGAAGCTTGACAGGATGCGGCCCCGCGTCGCGCCCAGCGTCTTGAGGATCGCCGCCTCATAGACCCGCGCGCGCTCGCCCGCTGCGGCGGCCCCGATCAGCACGATGAACCCGGTCAGCAGCGTCGCCGCCGCTGCCCATGCCGTGGCCGAGGCGATGGCCGACAGCGCCTGCGTCACCTCGTCGATCGCATCGCGGACCCGGATCGCGGTGACGTTGGGATAGGCGGTGGCGATGTCGCGCAAAAGCCCCGCCTCGGCCGCCCAGTCAGCATAGACCGTGGCGATGTCCGTATGCGGCGCGCCCGCCAGCGCCGAGGGGTTCATCGCGATGACGAAGCCCATGCCCGCGTTGCGGTAGTTCACGTCCCGAAACGAGGTGATCTTTGCCGTGATGTCCCGCCCGAGGATGTTCACCGTCATCGTGTCACCCAGCTTCAGGCCCAGCTCCTTCGCCGGTTCCGCGGCAAAGCTGATCTGCGGCGGCCCGTTGTAATCCGCGGGCCACCAGGTGCCTTCGGTGATCTTCGTGCGCTGCGGCGGGGTGTCGGCCATGGTCACGCCCCGGTCGCCCTTCAGCACCCAGTGGTTGCCCGGAATGGACGCGGCCGGTTGTCCGTTCACCTTCGTGATGATGCCGCGCAGCATCGGCGCGGTCTCGACCCGGCTCACGCCCGGATTGCCCTCGGTCTTCTGAAGGAAACCGGCAAGTTCGCCCGGCTGGATGTCGATGAAATAATAGCTGGGCGCCTTCTGCGGCAGGTCGGTGCGGATCGCCGCGCGCAGGTTGCCGTCGATCTGCCCCACCGCCGCCAGCACGGCAAGGCCAAGGCCCAGCGACAGGATGACCGATGCCGCCTCTTCCCGCGGGCCGCCGATGGCGCCAAGCGCCAGCCGCAGCGCCGTGCGCCCGCTCAGCCAGCGCGCCCGCGCCAGCCGCCGGGCCAAGAGCCGCACGCCAAGCGCGGCCAGCACCAGCACGGCCAGCGCAGCAATCACGCCCGCCGCCGACCAGAGCGCCAGCTTTGCCACGCCGGAAAACCACGCCGCCCCGCCGATCAGGCCCGCGACCAATGCAGCCAGCACGACGATGTAGCGCGTCCGCGGCCAGAGGCGGCCGCCGCCGTCGCGGTAAAGCGTCGCCGCCCGGACCCGCTCGCTCCGCGCGAGCGGCCAGAGCGTGAAGATCAGCGCCGTCAGCGCGCCATAGACCGCTGCCTCGAGCAAGGGGCGGGTGTAGATCGCGAAGACCACCGGAAAGGGCAGCGCCGAGGCGATGACCGGGGCCAGCACAGCGACCGCCGCCGCACCGATCGCAACGCCAAGGGCGACGCCCAGCACCGTCAGCGCGCCGATCTGGATCAGGTAGGTGGCAAAGATCGTCCCGCTTTCCGCGCCCAGCGTCTTCAGCGTGGCGATGGTGGCGGTCTTGCGCTCCAGATAGGCGCGCACGGCGGCCGAGATGCCGACCCCGCCAACGGCCAGACCGGCGAGGCCCACAAGAACGAGGAACGACCCCATCCGCTGCACGAAAGTGGCAATCCCCGGCGCCGCGTTGCGCTTGTCGGCCCAGCGCATCCCCGTATCCCGGAACGCCGCCGTCGCCGCCGCCTTGAGCTGCGGCAGGGTCTCGCCCGGCTTCAGGATCATCCGGTATTTCGTGTCGTAAAGCGTGCCCGCCGTCAGCAGCCCCGATTTCGTCAGCGCCGCCGTCCTGACGATGGTGCGCGGCCCGAGCGAGAAGCCCCCGCTGGCGCTGTCGGGCTCTGTCTTCAGCACGGCCGACAGGCGGAAGTCCTGCAGGCCCAGCTTGAACCTGTCGCCCGGTTTCAGGCCCAGCCGCGCGCTCAGCACGCCATCCATCACCGCGCCCGGCAGACCGTCCTTGACCGACAGGGCGCTGTCGATCGTCATGGCCGGCGCAAGGCCGACTGTCCCGGTCAACGGATAGGCATCGTCCACCGCCTTCACATCCGTCAGCGCCCTTTGCGCCGAGGCCCCCTGCCCGACAACGGCCATCGACCGGAAGGTCACGATCTCGGACAGCTTGGCCGCATGGGCCCGCATGAAGTCCAGTTCCTTCGCATTGGCATGGCGGTAGGTGAACTGCATCTGCGCGTCGCCGCCAAGGATCACCGCCCCCTGCGCCGAAAGCCCCGCCCCGATGCCCGCGCGGATCAGGCCCACGGCGGCAATCGCCGCCACGCCAAGCGCCAGACAGGCCAGGAAGACCCGAAAGCCGCCAAGCCCGCCACGCAGCTCGCGCCGGGCGATGCGGGCCGCAAGACCGAGGTTCATTCCGCCGCCTCGCGCAAACCGTCGCCCGCGATGCGCCCGTCGGCCAGCCGCACCACCCGGTCGCAGCGCTCGGCCAGTTCCGGCGCATGGGTGACCAGCACCAGCGTCGCCCCGTGCTGGTCGCGCAGCCCGAACAGAAGATCCATGATCGCCGCGCCATTCGCGCTGTCGAGGTTGCCGGTCGGCTCGTCGGCCAGCAGGATCGCGGGCCGGGGCGCTGCGGCACGGGCCAGCGCCACGCGCTGCTGTTCTCCCCCCGACAACTGGCCGGGATAATGGCCCGCGCGGCTTGCAAGGCCCACGGTGGCAAGCTCGGCCTCGGCCCGGGCAAAGGCGTCGGGCTGGCCCGCCAGTTCCAGCGGCAGCGCCACGTTCTCCAGCGCGGTCATCGTCGGAATGAGGTGGAAGGATTGGAACACCACCCCCATATTCCGCCTGCGGAACCGCGCCAGCGCATCCTCGTCCATCGCGGACAGATCGTGCCCGAGCGCGATGACCGTTCCGCCCGTGGCGCGTTCCAGACCGCCCATGAGCATGAGGAGTGAAGACTTGCCAGACCCGGACGGCCCGATCAGCCCCAACGTCTCCCCCCGCGCGACATCGAGCGTGATGCCCTTGAGGATGTCCACCGTCCCGGCATTGCCCTTCAGGCTCAACCTCGCGTCGGTCAGGCTCAGAACGGAATCGGTCATCGCGGGCCTCCTGCGGTTCCTGTCCGTTGGATATGGGGCACGGGCGAATTTGCGCAACCACGCTTGCGTGATGCTGACGGCACTCTTGGTCGCTCTTGCCCAGCCCGCGCTGGCCGCCCCGCTGAAACTGATCGCCTTCGGCGACAGCCTGACGCAGGGCTACGGCCTGCCCGAGGCGCAGGGGCTGGTGCCGCAGTTGCAGGACTGGCTGAGCGCCCATGGGCAGGATGTGACGGTGGAGAACGCGGGCGTGTCGGGCGACACCTCGGCGGGCGGCGCCTCGCGCATCGGATGGACGCTGGCGGGCGGGGGCGATGCGATCATCGTGGAACTGGGCGGCAACGACCTGTTGCGCGGCATCCCGCCCGAGACGACACGGGCCAACCTTGACGCGGTGATGAAGGCGGCATCGGACAAGGGGCTGCCGATCCTGCTGATCGGGCTGCCCGCGCCGGCGAACTACGGGCCCGACTACCAGAAGCAGTTCGACGCGATCTACCCGGCGTTGGCGGCGAAATATCAGGCGATGCTGATCCCCGACTATTTCGCGCCGCTTCGGGCGAAGACGGACCGCACGCAGGCGATGGCTGCCTATATGCAGCCCGATGGCATCCACCCGAACGCCGAGGGCGTGAAGGTGATCGTGGCGAGCCTCGGTCCGAAGGTCGTGGCGCTGCTCAAGCAGGTGCATCAGTCCGCGGGCAACTGAACCCGGCTTGAAGCCCGACGGGCAAAGTGGAATGCTGCGCACAATCCGTAGCGGAGTCTTCCATGGACCTGATCGCCGAACTGCGCGCCACGCTTGGCGCAGCGCATGTCCTGTGCGGCGCCGATGCTGCGCCCAAGGCACATGACCCGACGGGCAAGCGCAGGTGGACTCCGCTGGCCGTGGCCCGCCCCGCGACTACCGACGAGGTCGCGGCCGTTCTGCGGCTGGCCGCGAAGGCCCGTGTGCCGGTGGTGCCCGTCTCGGGGAACACGGGTCTTGCGGGCGGCACGCTGGCCGAAGGCGCCCTGATGCTGTCGCTGGACCGGATGAACCGCATCCGCGAAATCCGGCCCGCCGCCCGCGTGGCGGTGGTCGAGGCGGGCGTGATCCTGTCGCGTCTGCACGAGGCGGCCGAGGAACATGGGCTTTATTTCCCGCTGTGGTTCGGCGCGCGCGGCTCGGCGATGATCGGCGGGGCGCTCTCGACCAATGCGGGCGGGTCGAACGTGCTGCGCTACGGCAACACGCGCGCCCTTTGCCTCGGGCTCGAGGTGGTGCTGGCCGACGGACGGGTGATGAACCTGATGGGCGCGCTGCACAAGGACAACTCGGGCCTGGACCTCAAGGACCTGTTCATCGGGGCAGAGGGCACATTGGGGATCATCACGGCGGCGGTGATGAAGCTTGTGCCGAAGCCCGCGGCCTACGCGACCGCAATGGTGGCCGCCCCCTCTCTGCCCGCGGCGCTCGATCTGCTGAACCGCCTGCAATCCGCCAGCGGCGGCGCGGTCGAGGCCTTCGAATACATGCCGCCCAGCTACATGGCGCGCTATGCCCTGTGCCACCCCGAGGCGCGCCCGCCCTTCGAGGCGACGCATCCGGTGACGCTGCTGGTCGAGCTTGGCGCGACCGCTCCGCGCGATGCCATTCCGGGGCCGGACGGCGCGCCCCCGGTGGTAACGCTGCTGGAAGAGACGCTGGCCGCGATGATGGACGAGGGGCTGGTGTCCGATGCCATCGTCGCCCGCACCGAGACGCAGCGGATGGAGATGTGGTCCCGGCGCGAGGCGGCGGCCGAGATCACGTTTTCCCGCCAGCCGCTGGTGGACAACGACATCGCCGTGCCACTCGACCGGGTGGAGGACTTCGTGCGGCTGATGGCGGAAAAGCTGCCCGCCCTCGATCCCGGCGCCGAAGATATCACGGTGGCGCATCTTGGCGACGGGAACCTGCATTACACCGTCTGGCCGACCTCTGCCGACCCCGCGCTGCACGACCGCATCCGCGCCGGGGTGGAGGATGTGGTGCAGGATCTTGGCGGCAGCTTCTCGGCCGAACACGGGGTCGGCGTGTCAAAACTGCCCACCATGGTCCGGCGCAAGGACGCCGTCGCGCTGGACGTGATGCGCGCGATCAAGGCGGCGCTTGATCCGGACAGCCTTCTGAACCCCGGAAAACTCATTCCCTGATCGGGACCCTGGACATCTGAACATGAGCCCTCTTGCCGGCCTTCGGGCCATCGCACTCGACCCCGTGTTGCGGCTTTCGACCATCGCGCTGATCGGCTGGGGCGTCGTCATGGCCTCGGTCGCGCCTTACCAGTCGCTGATCGGCATCAAGCTGATGCACCTGCCCACCACCGCCTATGCGGCCGTGATGATCGCGGCGGCGCTGGTGTCGGTCACCTCGTCCATCGTGGCGGGCATCTTGGCCGATCAGCGCGGCTGGCGGCGGCAGGTCGCGATCACGCTGGGGATCACGCTGACGCTTGGCGTCGCGCTGATGCGCTTTGTTCCCGCGCCGGTCAGCTTCGCGCTGACCCATGGGCTGCTGGTGCCGATGTCGGCTGGGCTTTACGGCCAGCTTTTCGCCCTGTCGCGCATCGCCGCGATCACCCGCCCGGCGGCCGAGCGCGACCGGATTTCCGCGCTGACCCGGGCGGCGGTCTCGCTTCCGTTCGTGACCGTGCTGCCGCTCTGGGCCATGGCCGTGCGGTCGGGCGTGCCGATCCTCGACACCTATTCGCTGGGACTCGTGGCCGCGCTGATCGTGCTGGCGCTGGTGGTGCGTCAATGGCCCGCCGACGCCGACCTGCCCGGCCATGCCCCGTCGGGCCTCAGTTTTCGGGCGGCGCTGGCCGAACTGGCCCATCCGGCGGTCCTGTGGCGCGTCGTGGCGCTTGGCATGACGGTGTCGGGCGTCTCGATCTACATGGTCATCCTTGGCCCCATGTTCTCGGCCACGGGCCGCAACGTGGGGCTGGTTGCGCTGTTTGCCGGGATCGTGGCGGGGCTGGAGATCCCGTCGATGATGATCGGCGCGAGCCTCGTTGCGCGGTTCCCCAGAACCAAGGTCATCGTGCTGGGCGCCATCGTCTATGCGGGCTTCCTGCTGAGCTTTGCCGCATCGGCGCATTTCGGGCCGGTGCTGCTGCTGACCCTTCCGGCGGGCTTCGGCGCGGGTCTTCTGCTGATGATCCCGATCGGCTACGTGCAGGACCTGCTGGGCCACCGACCGGGCGCGGGCGGTGCGCTGATCGCCGTGCACCAGTTCCTGATGACGGCCTTCGCGGCCCTTGCCTTCGCGGTCGGCACGGCGCTTGGCGGCTATGCCCTTGCGGCGCTGATCAGCGCCGGTTTCGTGCTGTCGGGCGCCGCCCTGCTCACATGGCTCGACCGCAGGCACGATGCGCCCGTGCCAGGCTAGGGATCAATCCTCGAAGAAGTCCGCCGGGGCACGCGCCAGAAGACCTGCGGCCAGCGCGCGGCCGATCTCGGCGGCATCCTCCAGCGGACCGCGCGCCTGATCGGCGATGGATTGCGAGCCGTCGGGCCGAAGGATCTCGCCCCGAAGCCAGATCTGGCCCCCTTCGATCAGGGCCAGCCCCGCGATGGGCGTCTGGCAGGAGCCGTCGAGCTTTTCCAGAAACGCCCGTTCCGCGGCAAGGCGAATGCCGGTCGGCCCGTCCGCGATGGCGGCGAGCATCCCGGCCACCCGGCTGTCATCCGTGCGCCGCTCGACCCCGATCGCGCCCTGCGCCACGGCGGGCAGCATCTCGTCGGGATCGATGGCCGAACGCGCGACCGAGGCCATGCCAAGCCGGTTCAGCCCGGCCATGGCAAGGAAGGTCGCCGCCGCCACGCCCTCTTCCAGCTTGCGCATCCGCGTCTGCACGTTGCCGCGGAACTCGACCACCTGCAGGTCCGGGCGGCGCAGCTTCAACTGCGCCCGCCGCCGCAGGCTGGACGAGCCGACGACCGCCCCCTGCGGCAGATCGGCCAGACCCGCCGCAACGGGCGAGACGAAGGCATCGCGCACGTCCTCGCGCGGCAGAAAGCAATCCAGCATCAGCCCCGGAGGCTGGATCGTCGGCATGTCCTTCATCGAATGGACCGCGATGTCGATCTCGCCCGACAGCAGGGCCTCTTCGATCTCGCGGGTGAACAGACCCTTGCCGCCGATCTCGCGCAGCGCCTTGTCCTGCACCTGATCGCCGGTCACCTTGATGACCACGATCTCGAACGCCTCTGGCGGCAGGCCATGGGCGGCGCCAAGCCGGTCACGGGTCTCGTGCGCCTGCGCCAGCGCGAGCGGCGAGCCGCGGGTTCCGATGCGCAGGGGTTTGGCGGGTGTGGGAAGCGGATGCGTCATGCCAAAGGCTTAAGCCGCCGCCGGGCTTGTGACAATCCCTGTCAGCAAAGGCCCGTCGGCCGTCTCTGTCAGTGCTGGAGAAGCGGCACCAGCGTCAGCACCAGAAGCAGAGCCATGACGATGTTGAACCGCCGCAGGTGCCGCGGATCGCGCAGGAAGCGCGCCACCGCCCGCCCCGCCAGCACCCAGGTGTTGGACGAGGCAAGGCCGGTCAGGCAGAACACGACCGCGACGATCGCCACGCCAAGGCTTCCCGCGACCGGGGCATAGGCGCTGGTCGCGGTGATCGCGATCGCCCAGGCCTTCGGATTGACCCATTGGAAGGCCGCCGCCTGTCCGAACCGCAGCGGGCGGCCCACGGTCTTGCCCTCGACGCCCGGCGCGTGTTCGGTCGCGATCTTCCACGCGAGCCAGAGCATGAAGACGACGCTGACGGCCTTCAGCACCAGACGAAGCGCGGGAACAACGGTGAAGACCTGCGCCAGCCCAAGACCGACCGCCGTCAGCATCACGGCAAAGCCGAAGGCCACGCCCAGAAGGTGCGGCAGGGTCCGGCGGTAGCCGAAGTTGATCCCCGATGCCATCAGCATGAGGTTGTTCGGCCCCGGGGTGAACAGGGTGACGATGGAAAAGCCGACAAGGGCGGAAAGCAGATTCACGTTCATGCCGCAAGATTATGCGAATATGTGTGCAATCCGCTTGCCATTTGCGCAGGCCTTGCGCATTCATCGCAAGCCATGACCGAAATCGACGCCATCAACGCGCGGATCTTGCGCGAACTTGCCCGCGACGGGCGACTGGCCAATCAGGAACTGGCCCAACGTGTCGGCCTGTCGCCTTCGGCCTGCCTGCGCCGCGTGCAGGAGATGGAGCGGCGCGGCGTGATCCGCGGCTACCGCGCCGTCGTCGCGCCCGAGGCGCAGGGCGGCGGCTTCACCGCCTATGTGACGGTGGGCCTGAGCGAACATACGCAGAAGGCGCAGAGGGCTTTCGAGCAGGCGATGAAGGCCTCGCCCCATGTGCGCGAGTGCCACAACGTGACCGGGGCCATCGAATACCTTCTGCGGGTCGAGGTGCCGGACATCGCCGCTTACAAGCATTTCCATGCCGAGACGTTGGGGACGCTGCCGCAGGTGACCTCGATCACCTCCTATGTCGTGATGGACAGTCCGAAGGACGAACGGGCCTGAGGCTTGACAGGTGGCACCAAGGGGCAGAGTTTGCCGACCTCTCGGGAGACCGCCCATGACACCCGCCTCGCTTGTTCTTTTCGCCTCGACCCTCGCGGCGGTCGCGGTCATTCCGGGGCCGAGCATCTCGACCCTTGTCGCGCGCGTGCTGGCGCGGGGGCCGGGCGAGGTGCTGCCCTTCATCGCGGGGATGCTCTTGGGCGAAGCGGTCTGGATCACCTGCACCGTCTGGGGTCTGACGGCGCTGGCGCACAGCTTCCAATGGGCCTTCGCCACGCTCAAATGGGCGGGGGCGGGCTATCTGCTGTGGCTGGCGTGGAAGATGTGGCACGCGCCCGACCAAGTGCCCGAGGGCAGGCTGCCGGACCGCGCGCCGCCCCTGCGGATGGCGGCGACCGGCATCGCCGTGACGCTTGGCAATCCGAAAATCATGATTTTCTACATCGCCCTCGTGCCGACGCTGATCGACCTTGCGCATTTGGGTCTTGGCGGCTGGGCCGAGATGACGGTGACGGCGATCGCCGTGCTGGCGGTGATCTACATCGGCTGGGTGGCGCTGGCGACGCGGGCGCGGCGGATGTTGAAAAGCCCCCGCGCCGTGCGCCTGACTTACCGCATCGGCGCGGGCGTCATGGCCGGGGCCGCGGGGCTGATCGCCACACGCTAGGCCCCGGCCGGGATTGGGCCACAGACGGCCTTAGCCAGAGACAGGGACCAACTGGACGTTGTTGCCGTTCTGGATCACGCGGACACGCTGACCGACGCGCAGTTGGTTCGACGGCACGATGACCTCGAGCGTCCCGCCATTGTCGAGCCGCACGCGCCATTGCGGCACCACACGCGTCGTGGGCTGGCTGTTGGCAAGGTTCTGCGCCGCCAGCGCACCGCCGATCGCGCCAAGCCCGGTCATCGCCACGTTGCCGCTGCCCTTGCCGAACTGGTTGCCGATGACCGCACCGGCCGCGGCGCCGAGGAGCATGTTGCCCGTCTGGGTGCCCGAGGCGTCATTGCCCACCGTCACCTGCCGCACGCCGACGATGCGGCCGTATTCCGCCGTCTGGTTGTAGGAGACCGGCTGCTGCGTGTACGGCCCCCCCATCGTATCCTGACACCCGGCAAGCGCCGCGAGACACAACGCACCGACAGCAATGGCCTTCTTCATGGGAAATCCTCCGTTTCAGGGACGCGAGGCACCCGACCGCATGGGGCGCCCGCCCTGTGGCGATCTTGCCCCAGCGGCCGGGGGAAGACAAATGACGTCATCGCCAGAGCGGCAAAAGACCGCCGGTCGCACCCGCGTCAAAACCCAGACGTCACGGCCACTTGGCCAGCGGCGGCAGGCTCATGAGAACGGCGGTCGCGTCATGGCCGGTCTCCAGCCCGAACTTCGTGCCGCGGTCGTAAACCAGGTTGTATTCGGCATAAAGCCCGCGATGGATCAGCTGCGCCTCGCGGTCCGCGTCCGACCATGCGGCGTCGCGCCGCCGCTCGGTCAC
>JAGWVA010000118.1 GCA_028875855.1 Paracoccaceae bacterium | reverse complement strand
CACCCGAGCAGGCGGATGCCTGCGGAAGGGTGCGGGGTTTTGGGGGCTTGCCCCCCGAGCGCGCGATAGCGTGCTCACAGATCAAGTCTTACCTTCTTCTCGTCTAGCTTCTCTTCGAAGGTATAAGAAGAAGAAGAGAAGAAGACTAATCCCCCTTGTTTTGTTGATGTCGTAGTTCAAGTTTCAGGACTAAGAGTCTTGGCTCTTGGACCTTTCAGTTCAATTATGTATTGCTTTTTTTGAACTTTACGGTAGTTTGGTCTGAACGGAGAGTTCAGTTTAGGAAATAGAATATGGCATCTGAAGTTCGACGCACAGGTGAGACGAAGTCGATCATCAAGACGAAATATGCGGAGAATCCGTTCACTCTGGCAGGCGTGTTCACGGTTCCGAAGAAGATGAAGGGGACTAGGGTTCAGACTGTCGGACCAATGGCTGTGACTGACAGTCATACAGGCGAGACTATGGGTGTCGCCGAGATCAGGAAGGTAACGGAAGTAGATTCAGATCGATTTGTAAAGGTCTTCGTCGGACAGCTTAACGCTTTCTATGATCTAAAGCCGGGCTCCATGAAGATTCTAACAATGGTTCTGCACGAAGTCGCAAGACCTCAGAACATGAACTCGGATCGGATCTATCTAAATTACGACATGGCGATCGAACACTTTGAGTCCCAGGATACCAGACCGCCAGCGAAGGGCACGTTTTATGCCGCGCTTGCCGAGCTAACGGAGAAGGGCTTCATCGCACCAGCCACTAAGCTGAACCTCTGGTTCATCAATCCTGCGATTTTTTTCAATGGTGATCGCATCCGCTTCACCGTCGAATTGCGCAAGAAACGCATGTCTGCCGCCGAAAAGTTGGAAGAAGCCGGACAGGCACGGCTCTTTGGTGAAGAGGCCTGATCACCGAACGCCCATGAACCTCCCCTACCAATCCTATAGGTTAGAGGTAAGGTGAGGCTGTATCTTGTATCAACCTTGATGCAAGCCGGGTCTCAAGCTATATCATGTGAAAAGCCGGATGGAGGACTGCCCATGATGCAGATGAATGTAGCCGAAGCTCGCGCGAAACTGTCCCAACTGCTGGCAGCAGTGGATGCGGGTGAAGAGGTGGTGATCGCGCGGGATGGAGTTCCAGCGGCACGACTGGTCCCTGTAGTACGCGCAGGAGTCCGCCTGGGCCTCCTGAAGGGGCTGGTTGACCCGGCCACTGTCCCTGACTTCTTGGAGCCAATGAGCGAGGACGAGCTGGCGGAGTGGGGCGCTTGACCAACGTCTTGATCGACACGCATGTCCTTGCCTGGTCACTGATCGAGCCGGAGCGCCTGCCATCAGAAGTAAGAACCCTGCTGGTGAGCGGGGCCATGGTCTATGTTCCACCATGCGCGCTGCATGAGATCACGACGAAGGTCCGGAACGGAAAATGGGATGCGATGGCCCCGCATGCTGATCGTCTCGATGGCCTGTGTATGTCTCAGGGCTTCCACATCGCGCCCTACACGGCAAAGATGGCAATGAGGTCAGGGTCTATGGACTGGGCCCACCGCGACCCTTTCGACCGCATGATTGCAGCGACTGCGATTGAGATGGGATGTCCGTTGATCTCGACCGATGTAGCTTTTGACCATCTGGTAGGTCTCGCGGAGTGGCGGGGGCGGATTTGGGGCGCAATCTACAACCCAAGCCCAGAGCTTGGCCTGTAACATGCTCCCGGTCTCTTCAAGATCGGGCAAATTTTAAAACCGCCACCACCTACGACGACGCTCTTCTGCGGCTGCCCTCCAAGCATCCCGGTCTTTTTTCAGGTCTTTAACCTGCTCGGCCAGCATTTCAGCCCTGACCTCAAGAGCTGCGAGTCTGGCAAGCGTTTCGGGGGTGTCCGATACCATGACCATAGCTGGCTCTTTGGTCTGGTCCGGTGACTGACGGTCAGGTGTCCTCCGCATAGACAGCCAATCATCCACCGCATCCGGTGTGATCTGCCAGTTCCCGTCATTGTCACGAACGGCTTTGAGTTCACCAGAGCTTAGGGCGCGCATGATCGAGCTTCGCCCGCATTTTGCGCGGGTGGCTGCCTGTCTTGGTGAGAGCGTCTTACGATCCATGACCGGACCATGGTCCGGTCACCCAGTTTGTGCAATATTTTTTACGTCAGCCTGACTTTGCCGCCGATTGAGCCATGAGCTTTTCGACATGTGCTTGAAAGGCCTTTCTCAGCGCCTCGGCCTTATCCTCAGGCACCCACACTGACACCTGCACCAGCCCCTTGCCCTTCTTACGGTCACGGTATTCCGCGGCCCTCTTCTTGGCCTGGACCTTCTGCTTGAGGGCAGCGGATGCCAGGGCATCACGCTGGGCAGGTGTCAGTTTGTTGAGATCATCAGTCATCACCGCATCACCTTGAATATTGCGTCACAAGTAACGTGGCGCTTGCGTGATGTGTTTTCAACAGTAGCGAAACAAGTGACGTGATTAGTCACGTTAAAAATACGTTTGTGGACTTACTCCACAAATATAAGTCTGGTTGGGTTGCTCCGCATACCCACCAGCCCCATATTTGTTTCGTGCGCCCTCCGGGGGCCTGGCAGGGGCCTTGGGCGTATCGGGTGCATCCGCACCCCTCCACGCCCTCACAAGCATCCGCTTGTGTTTTCTTCTCCCGGGAAAAGAAGGCTGGGCAGTTTTCGAGGTGAGAGCATGAGCGGACCTGGACACAACAACCCACCGCCGGACGTAGGGCCATACGCGATTTATCGAACGGCCAAGATCAAGACCGCCGCCGAACTGTCAGCATCGAGCGGCCACATGCGGCGCACCCGACCAACGCCGAACGCTGATCCGAAGCGCCTGGCTGAAAACCGTATCATCATCGGCACCGAGGATCCTGTTGCGGATGTTGAGGCGCTCTTGCCGAAGCTCGAACAGCGGGACGCGGACGGCCTCTTGTTGCGGCGCTCGAACTCGGTCCTTGCCGTCGAGATCCTGGCCACGACCTCGCCCGAATGGTGGGCGACCGCGACACCCGAGATGCAAGAGAACTGGATCAGTTCGACCGTGGACTGGCTGGCCGAGGCATGGGGCGGGCGCGAGAACTTGGCGCACATCGAGCTGCACGTTGACGAGACCACCCCCCACATCACCGGCTATGCCGTTCCGCTCGATGAACGCGGGGCGCTGAACTGCCGCAAGTTCATCGGCGAGAAGCAGCAGCTGCGCGACCAGCAGACGGGCTATGCGCTCGCTGTGGAGCATCTGGGGCTTCAGAGGGGGGTTGCCGGGTCCAAAGCCACACATCAGGCCGTGAGCCGCTTCTATGGCGCCCTGAAGGCCCCCCAGAAGCCCGTGCAGGTGCCTGCCCCGGGGCGGATCACCATGTCACCCGACGAATGGGCCGCCGAGGCGGCCCGGCAGATGATGAAAGACCTCGCCCCGACCATCGCCAGGTCGAAAACTGCCGCCATTGACCGGACCGCTAAAAGGGGAGCGGAAGCGACCGCAGCAGCCAACGCTGAAAAGTTCGAGGCCGAGAAGGCGGCGCGGAAAGAGCTGGCATCCAAGATGCGCGAGCTCGATCTTGCAGACGTTTGTGATGCCCTCGCACTTACCTTCGACCCGAAAGAAAAAATGTGGAAAGGGGACGGTGTGAAGATCGGGATTGGCGATGGGACCAAGGCTGGGAAGTGGTTCGACTACATCGCTGACAAGGGGCGCGGCGGCGCGATCGACCTCGTTCAGCACGTCATGCAGACCGACTTCAACGGCGCCCTGTCATTTCTCGCCGACCGTTTCGGCGGCGGCGCGGCCGCTGCCGATGCTGCGGCGCGGGTGCATCGCGACGTGTCACAAGCGACCCAGAAGGCGATCCAGTCCACGCCACCCTTCCAGCCCCCGACCTCAGCTGCGGAGCATTGGCCGACCGTCAGGCGGCACCTGATCGAGGATCGGATACTACCCACGCAATACGTCGACCGACTCCACGAGCGGGGCGACCTCTACGCCGACGCCCGCCAGAACGCTGTTTTTCTCTGCCGCGATGAAGCCGGAAACCCCACTGGAGCCGAGTTGAAAGGCACCGTTTCGGATGCCAATGGGCACCGATTCACCGGTCTTGCCGCGGGATCGAAAAAAGATCGCGGCGGATTCCACATCGGTACCTTAGCAAGGGCCAAGGCCATTTACTTAGTCGAGGCCGCGATTGATGCCGTCTCTCTCTTCTGGCTTCGACATGAGGCCGGCGAACGTGATTTTGCCGTCGTCTCAACGGCAGGCACGACGCCAGAGCCGCGAAAGTGGTTTGCCGGCCTTGCTCGATCTGTCCGTCGTGTCTGTGCGTTTGACGCGGATGAAGCCGGCGACAAATCCGCCCTAGCCTTGCGCCGGCACAAGTTCGAGCGGATGCGACCAACTCGTGGAAAAGACTGGAATGATGAACTGCGCGCGACAGTTCGTGGTGCCGCTACGTCTTCCTCTCTTACTGACCCCTTCCTCTCATCGCCTAACGATAACAACCCTTCCCCCTGAATCTTCTTTCCGGGAAGAAATGAAGCGGCCCTCTTTGGGCCGCGAGCACCCGAGCAGGCGGATGCCTGCGGAAGGGTGCGGGGTTTTGGGGGCTTGCCCC
>JAGWVA010000117.1 GCA_028875855.1 Paracoccaceae bacterium | reverse complement strand
GCATCTCGGGGTCGGCCAGCATCGCCTCGGCCTCGTCAAGATCGTCGAGCGCCTGCCGATAGGCGCGGATCTCGGCCACGACGGGCTTCAGATCGGCATATTCGCGCGAAAGCTGCGCGATCTCGGCCGGGGGCGCGCCGGCGGAGAGCTTGGCTTCGAGGAATTCGAAACGCTGGGCGATCTGGTCGAACTTGTCGAAGGGAACCATGGCGTCGTTATGCACGGGGGGCACAGGCGGTCAAGGGTGCGTGAGGGTGGAGGGAGGGCTGCGTCCGGCCGCGGGTGGGCGCCGCCCTCGTCTCATGGACAGGCGGGGCGGTCATGCCAAGGGCGCCGGTGGGAAAAGGGCCCTCAGTTCTGCCCCAGGTCCTTCAGCCACGCCGCGAGCCGCGCCTTGTTCACGCCAAGGTCGCTCTTGCCGAAGCGCGACCGCGCAAAGGCCGCGAAGGTCGCGCCGCCGGGCGCGGGCAGCACCTTGACCGAGGTGAAATCGGGAAAGCCCCAGAGCCGCGTGCGCGTGATGTAGGTCATGAACCCCGCCTGCACCGACCCCGCGAACAGATGCGTGCGCGGCCAACTCAGCGCCACCTTGTCGATCTTCTCAGCCAGCGCCTCGGGCGTCATGGCATAGTCCGGCGCCGCCGCATCACCACCCGTGGGCCGCAGCAGGTAGCCGTTCGACATCCCCGGCTGCCCCGCCGTCATCGGGTCCTGATGCCAGCGCGCGGGCGCATTGGGCGAAAGCCGCACATAGGCCATCGCCGCCGCGATCAGAAGAACAAGGATCAGTCCCGCCATGCGCATCGCGCCCCCCCTTACAGTTTGCGCCGTGTCCAGCCGTAAAGGCAGACCAGCTCCATCGCCACATGGGCCCCGGCAATCGCCGTGGCGCCCGTCGTGTCATAGGCGGGCGACACCTCGACCACGTCGCCCCCCACCATGTTGATGCCCGCCAGATCGCGCAGCATCGCCGCCGCCTGCCATGTCGTCAGCCCGCCCCAGACCGGCGTGCCGGTCCCCGGCGCGAAGGCCGGGTCCAAAGCGTCGATGTCGAAGGTCAGATAGGCGGCATGATCGCCCACGATCTCCTTCGCCTTGGCGACCGCGGCGGCCGTCCCCTTTTCATGCACCTCGCGCGCGTCGATCACATGGACTCCCATGAAATCGTCGTTATGCGTGCGAATGCCGATCTGGACCGACCGCGACGGGTCCACGATCCCGGACTTCACCGCCTTGTAGAACATCGTGCCGTGGTCGATCCGGCTGAAGTCGTCGTCCACCCAGGTGTCGGAATGGGCGTCGAAATGGATGAGGCTCAGGGGCCCGAACTTTTCGGCATAGGCCTTCAGGATCGGGAAGCTGATGTAATGATCGCCCCCAAGCGCGATGCTGCCCGCCCCCGCCGCAAGGATGCCCCGGATATGCGCGGTCAGCGCGTCGGGGAAGTCGGCGACCTTGGCATAGTCGAAGGCCAGATCGCCGTAATCGACCACCGTCATCTCGTCGAGCGGCGAATAGCCCCAGCCATAGGGCGGGTCGTAGGGTTGCAGCGTCGAGGCTTCGCGGATCGCGCGGGGGCCGAAGCGGGTGCCGGTGCGATGCGTCACCGCCTGATCGAAGGGCACGCCGGTCACCGCCAGATCGACCCCGCTCAGGTCCTTGGTATAGGTCCGGCGCAGGAAGCTCGTGGCCCCTCCAAAGGCATTCTCGAAGGCAAGCCCCCGCCGGTCCTTGCGGGTAAAGGCGGTGTCCACTTCGGTTTTCGCGTCTTCCAGCGCCATCGAGGCCTCCCTGTTACGCGACCGAGGTAGCGCGCGCGTGCCGCTCTGGCAACGGTGCTGCACCGGATCGGAGCAGGATTGGGGCCGGATTGAGCGGTTGCACGCGGGCTCACTCTGGCTCACGATGGCGTCAGTCAGCCTTGCCGGACCAGCCCCTTGCGCCGCCTTTACGAAGACCCCGCCTACGACACCGCCCGCTGGCCGCAAAGCCACTGGCGTGCGAGCCTTCCCGCCCCGCCCGCACGGCCCGCGGCCGCAGGCAGCCTGCGGACCGAGGTCGCTGTCATCGGCGCGGGCTATGCCGGGCTGAACGCCGCGCTGCGGCTGGCCGAGGCGCAGGACACCGATGTCGTGGTGCTGGAGGCAGGCCAGCCCGGCTGGGGCGCGTCGGGCCGCAACGGCGGCTTCTGCTGCCTTGGCGGCGCGCATCTCACCGATGCCGAGATCGCCGCCCGCTTCGGCGAGGGCGGCGCGCGGGGGTTCCGCGATTTCCAGCACCGGGCGATCGAGCATGTGGCCGAAACGCTGGTGCGGCACGCGATCGACGCGCGGCAGGGCCCCGACGGCGAGGTCTGCCTTGCCCATTCCCGCCGCGCGCTGGCCCGCCTGATCTCCGAGGCCGAGGTTCGCCGCAGGCTATACGGCGAGGGAACCGAGATCGTGGCCCCGGGCGGTCTGGCCGAACGCGGGCTTCGGGGCGCGGGCTTCGCAGGCGCCGCGATCCTCGACAAGGGCTTCCCGATCCATCCGCTCGCCTATGCCGAGGGGCTGGCCCGCGCCGCCATGGCACGCGGGGTGCGGATCTTCGGCGCAAGCCCGGTCGTGTCGATGACAGCCGAAGGCGCGGGATGGCGGCTTGCCACGCCCGAGGCAGAGCTGCGCGCCCGCCGCGTGCTGATCGCGACCAACGGCTATTCGTCCGAGGACCTGCCCCCATGGCTTGGCGGGCGCACGCTGCCGGTGCAGTCGGCGATCCTGATGACCCGGCCCCTCACCGCGGCCGAGCGGCAGGCGCAGGGCTTCACCACCCCGGTGATGTCCTACGACACGCGCAACCTGCTGCATTACTTCCGCCACCTGCCCGACGGGCGGTTCCTCTTCGGGATGCGCGGCGGCACCTCGGCCCGGCCCGAGGCCGAGGCGAAGACGGCGGCCCGCGTGCGACGCGAATTCGCCCGGCTGTTCCCGGCATGGGCGCAGGTCGAGGTCGAGCATCACTGGTCGGGCTTCGTCTGCATGACCGGCAGCCACGCCCCCTTCATCGGCCCGGTGCCGGATGCGCCGGGGCTTTACGCCGCCCTGGGCTGGCATGGCAACGGCGTCGCGCCCGCCTCGCTGGGCGGGGTGCTGGCGGCGGACCTCATCGCGGGCGCGCCAGTCGCGATCCCTGCGGTGATGCGCAAGGTGCCCCGGCGCTTCCCCCTGCCCGCGCTGCGCCGCCCCGCGCTGCGGGCGGCCTATCTGTGGAAGGCGATGCAGGACGGCCCGCTGCCGTAAGGGAAAGTAACGGAGGGCGGCTGGAGAGCCTGTGCCCCCCGGTGCCTCAGCCCCGGGGAGCGGATGGCCGCCAGGATCGCGCCCCCCCCTACCCCAGCGGCTGCGCGCGCTCTACCAACCGGGCGAAGAAGCTGGCCCCGAGGGGCGCCGCCTCGTCGTTGAAATCATAGGCCGGGTGATGCAGCCCCGCCCCCGGCCCGGTGCCAAGGAACAGATAGGCGCCCGGACGGGCCTCGAGCATGTAGCTGAAATCCTCGGCACCCATCTCGCGCCCGGAATGGTCGTTGACATGGGTGGCCCCCGCGATCTCGCGCGCGACCTCGGCGGCGAAGGCGGTGCTGTCGGCATCGTTCACCGTCGCGGGATAGCCCCAGTCGTAATCGACCTCGGCCGTCACGCCATAGGCCGCGGCATGGCCTGCGACGATCTCGTGGAAGCGGCGCTTGACGAGGGCGCGCAGATGCGGATCGAAGGTGCGGATCGTGGCGCAGAACCACGCCGTCTCGGGGATGATGTTCGAGGCCGAACCGGCATGGAACTGCGTGACCGAGATCACGATCTCGTCCAGCGCGGGGGCGTTGCGGGTGACGATGGTCTGGACCGCCTGCACCATGCCCACGGCCGCGATCAGCGGGTCCACCGTCTCGTGCGGCATCGCGCCATGGCCGCCCTTGCCGGTGATCGTCACCGTGGCCGTATCCACCGCCGCCATCAGCGGCCCCGGCATGGTGTGAAACGCCCCGAACGGCAGGTTCGGCGCGTTGTGGATGCCATAGACCTGGGCGATGCCGAAACGGTCCATGATGCCTTCGTTGACCATGACCTGACCGCCGCCGCCGTCTTCCTCGGCCGGCTGGAAGATCAGCACCACGCGCCCCGCAAAGCGCCGCGTCTCGGCAAGGTATTTCGCCGCCCCGAGCAGCATCGTCGTATGCCCGTCATGACCGCAGGCATGCATCTTGCCGGGCACCGTCGAGGCATGATCCGCCCCCGTCGCCTCGGTGATGGGCAGCGCATCCATGTCGGCGCGCAGGCCGATGGTCGGCCCCTCGCCCTGCCCGTTCACGATGGCCACGATCCCGGTCTTCGCGATCCCCTCGTGGATCTCGTCCACGCCGAACTCGCGCAGCCGCGCCGCGACGAAGGCCGCCGTCTCGTGGCATTCGAAGGTCAGTTCGGGATGGGCATGCAGGTGACGGCGCCAGCCTCGCATGTCATCGGCGTAATCGGCGATCCGGTTGATAACTGGCACGAGGCGCGCTCCTTTTCGTGGGTCATGCGAAGAAGTGGCAGCTTCCGGCTGTCGCAGCAAGGGGCCGTCACACCGGCAGCGCGCGTTCCACCAGCCGGGCGAAGAAGCTTGCCCC
>JAGWVA010000116.1 GCA_028875855.1 Paracoccaceae bacterium | reverse complement strand
AAGAAGGGCTCCAGACGCGCCATCTGCGCATCCGTCAGCCAGAAAAGGTTGCTCATGGGTCAGTCTCCTTGCGGAGCCTGAATCACGCCGCAGAAACAAGATCAATGGGTCCTTCTCTATTCGGCGAGTTTGGGTCAAGCATCTTCGAGCTTTATCCATCTTGCTGGCATTTGATGTCGATCGCGGGCCCTCGCTTCTCTTCGGGATCGGCACAGCGGCCCTCCCATCATGGGATCAGAAGAGTAAGGCGGTCCAATCTGACTCGCGTCCTGACAGCGGACTTGCTGCCGACCCTGGACCCATTGCGAACTCGCCTCACCCGTCGTCCCGCGAAGGACGTCTTCCCACCAGCGGTGGATCTTTTCTCCTTTCAGGTCTCGATCAAATCTCGGCGGCAACTTCGCGCGACCAGCGGAACTCGCTGCCGTCGATCCACATTCTGTGCATGATGACGGCGATGCGACGAGCCAAGGCAACGACCGCCTTTTTCAATCCCCCCCGCCTCGCGACGGTCATGGCCCAGGCTTTCAGCCACGACCACTTCTTCACGCGTGTCAGCATGGACTGGGCTGCCTCATATAGAAGGCCTCGCATCATGCTATCGCCACACAATGAGACGCGGCCCACCCGCTCACTTTCGCCGGACTGTTTCAACACAGGGGTTAGCCCCAAGGCCGGGCCGACAGATCGGGAGCTTCGGAAGCGCGCCGGGATGTCGATGGTGCTGATGAAGGCCAGCGCAGTAACCGGGCCAACGCCCGGGATTGTCATCAAGCGCTTGCAGATCGCGTCGCTCCCAGCAAGCTCAAGCACTTTACCATGCAGACGAGAGAAGCTGTCGCGCAGCTTCCGCCTAGCGGCAAGCAGGACGTCGATGAACTCCTCCAGGTCAGGCATGTCTTCAGTGAGTTCCTTGATCCGCGCCTCGAATTTCGCCGCCCCGACGATGCCGACCTTGAGCCCAAAGTTGCGAAGCAAGCCGCGGATGTCGTTCTCGATAGCGATTGCCTTCTCCTGCAAAAGCTTGCGAGCCCGCAGCAGAGCCCGACGCTTCTGGCTCGCCAGCGTCTTCACATGTACTGGACGATACAGATTGACGCGTATCATCTGGGCAATCCCACGCGCGTCGTTGCGGTCGCTCTTGTTGACTTGCGCCCGCAGGAACGCCTTGGTGTGGCGCGTCTCGACACAGATCACAGGCAATCCGGCGCGCGCCATACCCTCGAACAGCCACTGCGACAGTGGACCAGCTTCGAGCCCGATCCGTTCGATACGGAGCCCTGTCTCCGCCAAAGCCTTCGACAGATCCTCTGGATGACTGATGACCTTGGTTTCTCGGCAAATTCGGCCGTTCTCATCGACGATGCAGATGGCGGTCTCTTTCACCGAAACATCCAATCCGGCATAATGCTTCATGCTGTGCTTCCTCCCTGATGCTTGTGGCTGCTTCAAACAGACCACGTTCTACCATCAGCTCGAAGCGCAGCATCTCCACTAACGCCGTCGTCGGGGATAGGGCGCAAGCCGAATACCCCATCTGACCCTAGCCGGTCGCCTCGATTGAAGGCAAATTAGTTTTGGGTTCAAGCCTACCCCAACGCCGGCCTTGACTAACGTCGTCAACGCGTCAACGCTTAGGATCTAATGGCTGGTTGCACTAAGATTTCGCCAATTTTTGATACTGGTACGCTAGGACTACTACCCTAGGCTTTGGAGCCGCCCGATGAGACCAAGAAAACTTCCCGGCTATCTTAGCCCGGCCGAACGCGGATGGTTCTACGTCTTCCGTTTCTACGGCCTCGTGGTGCTGTTCTTCCTTGTCGTGCCGCTCGTGGTGATCGTGCCGCTATCGTTCAACGCGACGCCCTACTTCATCTTCACGCGCGAGATGCTGATGCTGGAGCCCAAGGGCTATTCGACACAGTGGTATGCGCATTTCTTCACCGATCCGGCCTGGACCAGGGCGCTGAAGAACAGCTTCATCATCGCCCCCATCGCCACGATCTGCGCGACGACGCTGGGAACGCTCGCCTCGCTGGGCCTGACGCGGCCGAACATGCCCTATCGCACGGCGATCACCTCGATCCTCGTGCTGCCGATGATCGTGCCGCTGATCATCACGGCGACGGCGCTGTTCTTCTACTTCTCCTACCTGCACATCGTGAACAGCTACCTTGGCGTGATCATCGCGCACACGATCCTGGGCACGCCCTTCGTCGTCATCACCGTGACCGCCACGCTCGAGGGGCTGGAGCCGCAGTTCTACCGCGCGGCGCTGAGCCTTGGGGCGACGCCGACGCGGGCCTTCTTCAAGGTGGTGATGCCGCTCGTTCTGCCGGGGATCATCTCGGGGGCGCTTTTCGCCTTCATGACCTCGTTTGACGAGGTGGTGATCGTGCTGTTCATCGCGGGGCCGCAGCAACAGACGTTGCCGCTGCAAATGTGGACGAACCTCCGCTACACCATCGACCCGACGATCCTTGCGGTGGCGACGCTGATCCTGCTCCTGGCCATCGTGCTTCTGGGCGGGCTGGAACTCGTCCGCCGCCGGTCCGAGAAGATGCGGGGCATCAAGGTCTGACCGGGCCGCACAAGGCTGAACCGAAAGACCCGGGCGCGACGGCGTCCGGGTCTTTCCGTTGAAAGGGCGGAACCTGCCGGGTCTTACCCGATGGCGCCAAGCCAGAGCCAGACCGTCAGGACGGCAAGTCCGGTCGAGATCAGGACCGTCGAGGCCGCGACGCGCTTGGCCACGCCATACATGTTGGCAAAGATATAGGCGTTCACCCCCGGCGCCATCGCCGCCGTCAGCACGGCGGAACGGAACTGCCCGGGATTGAGCGACAGCGCCCGCCCCATGCCGAAGGTCACGGCCGGTTGCAACAGCAGGCAGACCGCGCAGGCAAAGGCGATGACGCGAAAATCGCCCTCTGGGCGGTAGCGGTAGAGAATGCCGCCAAGACCGAAGAGGGCGGCCGGGACGGCCGCGCGCACCAGCATGTCCATCGCCTCGGTCAGCACCTTCGGCAGCGGCAGGGCGATCAGGTTCGCAAGCAACCCGAGCGCGATGCCGATCACCAGCGAATTGCGGAACATCGCCCGCAGAACGCGGCCCGCAAGCTCGCGCGGGCTGCCGCCGCGATGGCGCACAAGTTCCATCACCGTGATGCCGACGCCATAGCAGAAAGGCGCGTGGAAGGCGATGATGGCGTAGTTGCCCGCCAGCGCCCCCGGCCCATAGGCGCGCTCGGTGATCGGCAGGCCCAGCATGAGCGTGTTCGAGAACATGCAGACGAAGCCGATCGCCACGCTGTCCTCCCACCGCCGGCCGAACAGGTGCCGCGCCCCCATGATGCCCACGACGAAATTCACCGTGGCCCCGGTGTAATAGGCGGCCAGCAGGCGCACGTCGAAATGTTCGGCAAGGTTCAGGGTCGAGATCGCGCGGAACAGCAGCATCGGCAGGGCAAAACCCTGGGTGAACTTCATCAACCCGTCGATGTGTTCGTCCGCGATCAGGTTCCGCCAGCGCGCGACGAAGCCGAAGCCCAGCACGAGGAAGACCGGCAGGATGACCTCGACCAGCGCGCCCAAGTCAGATCTCGTAGCTGATGGTCATGCCGTCATAAGCGGGCGTGATATGGTCCGGCGTCTCGGCGGCCACCGCGTCGTGGTCGAGATCGATATGCATGTTGGTCAGCACCGCCCGGCGCGGCTTCATCTTCGCGATCCATTCCAGCGCGAGCGCGAGATGGGCATGGGTCGGATGGGGCTTGCGCCGCAACGCGTCAAGGATCCAGCAGTCGAGCCCCTCCAGAACCGGCCAGGCCTCGTCGTAGATCTCGATCACATCGGGCAGGTAGGCCAGATCGCCCACCCGGAAACCAAGCGCGTCGATCGAGCCGTGGTTGACCTTGAACGGCGTGATCTCGATCCGCCCGCCCGCGCCGTCGATTGCGAAGGGGCCGCGGATCGTGTGCAGATCGAGGATCGGCGGATAGGGCGAGCCTTCGGGCTGCGCAAAGGCATAGCCGAAGCGCGCCATCAGCGCCTCCTGCGTCGGCCCGTCGGCCCAGACGGGCAGGCGGTGGCGCATGTTGAAGACGATCTGGCGCAGGTCGTCGATCCCGTGCACGTGATCGGCATGGGAATGGGTGTAGATCACCGCGTCCAGTTCGCCCACACCCGCATCGAGCAACTGGTCGCGCATGTCGGGCGAGGTATCCACCAGAACGCGCGTGCGGCCCGCGGGGCTCTGCCGTTCGATCAGCAGCGAACAGCGGCGGCGGCGGTTCCTGGGGTTCGCGGGGTCGCAGGCACCCCAATGGCCGCCCAAGCGCGGCACGCCGCCCGACGATCCGCAGCCGAGGATGGTAAAGACAAGGCGATCCATCACGCGGCCTTTCGCCAGAGCGCGGCCTTGGAAAAAAGCCGGTCGAAGTTCTCGGAGGTGATCCGGGCGAACTCCTCGAAGGGACGGCCGAAGACATCGGCGCCCACGCGCGCGGTCAGGGGGGTGAAGGCGGGTTCGTTGCGCTTGCCGCGATGGGGCGGCGGGGCAAGGTAGGGGCTGTCGGTCTCCACGAGGATGCGGTCGATGGGGGCGGCGGCGAAGATCTCGCGCAACTCCTTCGACTTCGGGAAGGTCGCGA
>JAGWVA010000115.1 GCA_028875855.1 Paracoccaceae bacterium | reverse complement strand
TCGGCGGTGTTCAAGGGCGGCTCCGTCGCGAACGCCTCGGTCTACGGCGCCAACATCCGCGCCATCCGGGAGGCGGCCGAGGCCGCACGGCAGCGTTGAACGGCGCGCGCGTCGTCTTCGACCTTGACGGAACGCTGATCGATTCCGCCCCGCAGATCCAGCAGGCGGTGAACCTCGCGCTCGCGGAACTGGGCCTTGCGCCGCTGGACCTGCCGCGCGTGACCAGCTTCATCGGCAACGGCCTGCCGGTTCTGGCAGAGCGCGCCCATGCGGCGGCAGGCGTCGCGGAAGGCGTGCCAGCCTTCGAGGCGCGCATCTCGGCCCATTACAACCGCATCTCGGCCGAGGCCGGACGGCTGTTTCCCGGTGTCCGCGAGGCGCTGGACCGCCTGCAGACGGACGGCGCATGCCTCGGGCTGTGCACGAACAAGCCGTCCGATGCGACGCACGCCGTCCTTGGGCTGATGGATCTCGAGACGACCTTCGGCGTCTTCGTCGGGGGCGACAGCCTGCCCCAACGCAAACCCGACCCCGCGCCGCTGTTCCATGTGCTGGACCGGCTTGGCACCGGCCCGGCCGTCTATGTCGGCGACAGCGAGGTGGACGCCGAAACCGCCCGGCGCGCGGGCGTGCCCTTCGTGCTTTTTACCGAAGGCTATCGCAAGACGCCCGTGGACCGCATCCCGCACGACGCGGCCTTTTCCGACTTTTCCGGGCTGTTTGCGGTGATTCAGAGCCTCATTTCCTGACTCCGGCCCCTTACCGGCTGGTCAGGAACGCCTCGACTTCTGCCCGTGTCGGCATGGCATCGGCCGCACCGTTGCGCGTCACCTGCAACGCGGCGGCGGCGGCGGCATAGCGCATCGCGCCCGCCGCGTCCGCGCCCGCGTCCAGCGCGGCGGCCAGCGACCCGATGAAGCAATCCCCCGCCCCCGTCGTATCGACCGGGACCACGCGAAAGGCCTCGGCCACCACGGGCGCGCGGCCTCTGGCCACCCATTCAGACCCTTTCGCCCCCCGCGTGACGATGATGCCCGCGACGGGCAGCGCCTCCAGCGTCGTGCCGGTGGCGGCAACCAGCGCGGCGGCCTCGCCTTCGTTCATGGCAAGCAGCGTGACATGGGGCAGAACGGCGCGCACGGCGTCGATGTCGAAGGGCGCGGCGGAATAGATCACGCGCAGACCACGCGCCTTGGCCGCGGCGGCAGCTTCGGCCTGCAGGTTGGTTTCGTTCTGCAAGAGCAGCGTATCCCCTGCCGATGCCCGCGCCAGCGCAGTCCCCAGCGCCGCCTCGGCGATCGCACGGTTGGCGCCGGGGTGGATGACGATGGCATTCTCGCCTTCCGGATCGACGTTGATGATGGCGTGCCCGGTGGCCTCGGCGACCTCGGCCACATGGGCGATATCGACACTGAAGCCGCGCAATTTGCCCAAGGCCCAGCCGCCATCCGCCCCCACGGCGCCGATGTGATGCACCTCGGCCCCGGCGCGGGCGGCGGCAACCGACTGGTTCGCCCCCTTGCCGCCCAGCCCCACAGCATAGGCATCCGCCGTCAGCGTCTCGCCTGGCCGGGGCAGATGGGGCACGCGATAGACATGGTCGAGGTTGATCGAGCCAAGGTTCCAGATCGCCATGATACCTCCCGTTTTGGCCATCTAGCCCCAGCGCGAAGCCCGCCGCAACGGCTGCATTTCAGCTTTCGCAGCGCGGGCCGCTTTTGTAACGTCTGCCCGATCCGGGGGGTTCCAGTGGCCGACAACGACACGACCGTCACGCCGATGATGGCGCAATTTCTGGAGACGAAGGCGCAGTATCCTGACGCGCTTCTGTTTTACCGGATGGGCGATTTCTACGAGATGTTCTTTGACGACGCCGTGGCCGCGTCGCAAGCGCTGGATATCGCGCTGACCAAGCGCGGCAAGCATCTGGGCGAAGACATCCCGATGTGCGGCGTCCCCGTCTTCGCGGCCGAGGGCTATCTGCTGACGCTGATCCGCAAGGGCTTTCGCGTGGCGATCGCAGAGCAGATGGAGGACCCGGCCGAGGCGAAGAAGCGCGGATCGAAATCCGTCGTGCGGCGCGACGTCGTTCGCCTTGTCACGCCCGGCACCCTGACCGAGGAAAGCCTGCTGGAGGCGCGGCGGCACAACTTCCTTGCCGCCTTCGCCGAGGTGCGGGACGAGGCGGCCCTTGCCTGGACGGACATGTCCACGGGCGAGGTGATGGTGACCCCCTGCCCGCTTGTGCGCCTTGGCCCGGAACTGGCCCGCCTGTCGCCGCGCGAGCTGTTGATAAGCGAAGCGCGAGAGGCCGATCTGGCCGGAGTAGTCTCTGAGTCCGGGGCTGCGGTGACTCCGTTGGCGCGGGCAAGTTTTGACAGTGCCACCGCCGAAAAGCGGCTGTGCGGGCTTTACAGCGTGGCAAGCCTCGACGCCTTCGGCAGCTTCGGCCGGGCGGAACTGTCGGCCCTTGGCGCGCTGGTCGCCTATCTGGACCTGACGCAGAAGGGCAAGCTGCCGCTTCTGCGCCCGCCGCTGCGCGACATGTCCAATAGCCGGGTGCAGATCGATGCGGCGACCCGGCGGAACCTTGAAATCACCGCCTCGCTGTCCGGGGATCGGGACGGGTCGCTTCTGGGCGCAATCGACCGCACCGTGACGGCGGGCGGCGGGCGCCTTCTGGAACGCCGGCTGGCCAGCCCGTCGCGCGATCTGGCCATGATCCACGACCGTCTGGCCTGCGTGCGTCACCTGACCGAGGATCGTGCGCTGGCCCAAGACCTGCGCGACGCGCTGCGCCGCGTGCCGGACATGGACCGCGCGCTGTCGCGGCTGGCGCTGGACCGGGGCGGTCCGCGCGATCTGGCCGCGATCCGCAACGGCCTGACGCAGGCCGAGGCCATCGCCGCCCGGCTTGCCGGGGTCGAACAGGTCCGCGTTCTGGCCGAGGCCGCGGCCAGCCTGCAGGGCCACGGCGCTCTCATCGACCATCTGGACGCCGCCCTGATCGCCGAACCGCCGTTGCTGGCGCGCGATGGCGGATTCATCGCCGCCGGTTATCATGCCGAGCTGGACGAGACCCGCGCGCTGCGCGACGAAGGGCGCGGCGTGATCGCCCGGATGCAGGCCGACTATGCCGCCGAGACCGGGATCGGAAGCCTGAAGATCAAGCACAACAATGTGCTGGGCTATTTCATCGAGACGACCGCGACCCATGCCGAAAGGATGCTGTCGCCGCCGCTGTCGGAGAAATTCATCCACCGCCAGACCACCGCCAATCAGGTGCGCTTTACCACGCTCGACCTCAGCGAGATGGAGACCCGCATCCTGAACGCGGGCGCGCATGCGCTGGATATCGAACGCCGGCTGTTCGAAGACCTGAAGGCCGCGGTTCTGGGTGCAGCCGCCGCCATCGCGCAGGCCGCCCGGGGCCTTGCCGAAATCGACGTTGCCGCCGCCTTCGCCGATCTGGCCATGGCCGAGGATTGGGTGGAACCCAAGGTCGATGACAGCCGCGCCTTCGCCATCGTCGGCGGTCGGCACCCGGTGGTGGAACGCGCGTTGCGCAAGCAGGGCGCGGGGCCCTTCGTCGCCAACGACTGTGCGCTGACGGAAGCCTCTACCCCCGCGATATGGCTGCTGACCGGCCCGAACATGGCCGGCAAATCGACCTTCCTGCGGCAGAACGCCCTGATCGCGCTTCTGGCGCAGGCGGGCAGCTTCGTGCCGGCGCTGTCGGCCCGGATCGGACTTGTCAGCCAGATCTTCAGCCGTGTCGGCGCCTCGGACGATCTGGCGCGGGGGCGGTCCACCTTCATGGTCGAGATGGTCGAGACGGCCGCGATCCTGAACCAGGCCGATGACCGCGCGCTGGTTATCCTCGATGAGATCGGCCGGGGCACGGCGACCTATGACGGCCTGTCGATCGCCTGGGCGACGCTGGAGCACCTGCACGACGTGAACCGCTGCCGCGCGTTGTTTGCCACGCATTACCACGAGATGACGACGCTCGCCGGTCGGTTGAACGGGGTGGAGAACGCCACCGTGACGGTGCGCGAATGGCAGGGCGACGTGATCTTCCTGCACGAGGTGCGCAAGGGCGCGGCGGATCGGTCCTATGGCGTGCAGGTGGCCCGCCTTGCCGGCCTGCCCGATGCGGTGGTGAACCGCGCCCGCGTGGTGCTGGAGGCCTTGGAAAAGGGCGAACGCGAGGGCGGCACGAAACGGCAGGCGCTGATCGACGACCTGCCCTTGTTCGCGGCTTCGGCTCCTGCTCCCGATACCCCGCGCCGCGACAAGCCGTCGGAGCTGGAACGGAAGGTGGCAGAGATTCAGCCGGATGAACTGACGCCACTGGAGGCGCTGCGGCTGATCTACGACCTGCGGTCTATGCTCAAAGGGGGCTGAAGTCGCCCCTTTTCGCCTTGGCCGAAATATCCCGGGGGTGCGGGGGCAGCGCCCCCGCGCGACCTCAGCCGCCAGTGTTCGACGACACGCCGACCTGCGCCGGGCGCAGCAGCCGGTCGTGCAGCATGAAGCCCTGCGCCATCACCTCGATGATGGTTCCGTTCTTCGTGCCCGGCACGGGCGCCTCGAACATCGCCTGATGCTGGTTCGGGTCGAAAGCGTCGCCGGCCTGCGGCGCGATCTGCTTGATGCCGTGC
>JAGWVA010000063.1 GCA_028875855.1 Paracoccaceae bacterium | reverse complement strand
AGCGACAGGACAAGCCCGGCGAGGGCGAGGCTTGGGCGCCGTCGCGACCGGCGGCGAACGGAGAAGACGGAAAGGGTCATGGGCAGACCGAGGCAGGGTTTTCGGCAGATTCGCGGCAACGATAATGCCGCCCCGACATGCAGAGAAGTTTGTCCGGCACATGGCCTTGGCAGGGGGGGGATATTGTTGCCGAAATGGGAACAATCACATCAAACCATTTCCATTGGAAACTCTGCGGCAACAAGGACATCGAATTGCCGCGCCTCTCGCACCAAGCCGCCGCGAAGGCGGGCCACTTGGGGTCATGGCCGGATGCGATCGGCCGAACCGGCCCGGTATCGACGTCACACCCCGACGGCATGCCCGGCCCCCTTTGACGAGTGATCCGTCAGCCCGCCGCACAACGGCTTGTAAGGGCTGACACGTTCCAGTGGTCGAGTAAGCGGTTTGCTTCCCGGACGGCGTGATCGCTGGTCCGGATTTGCGGTCGCCATGGCCGGGCCTGTCCCGGTCATGGCGCCAGCGAAGACAGGGCTTGCCCGCCAAGGCGCGGCTCAACGGCAGGGGGCCGTCGTTTCCCGCTGGATCAGATGTGCCGCGATCAGCACGTTCGACCGCGGCAGATCGGGGTCCCTGATCCGGTCCAGCAAGGTCCGCGCCAGCTTTCGTCCCAGATCGTAGGGCCTTACCGATATCGTCGTCAGCGGCGGTGTCGCCAGCGATGCGTCCTCGACGTCGTCGAAGCCGATGATCGACAGGTCCCGGCCGGGCACCTCGCCCTTGCGCTGCAACCCCAGCGACGCGCCCAGCGCCACCATGTCGCCGTTGCACAGGATGGCCGTGATCTCGGGATGTTGCGCGCGCAGTTTCAGGACGTTCTCCAACCCCGCAGCCTTGGTGTCCGGGCAGGGCCAGACGAGCGGCGGCGGCAGGCCGTGTTCGGCCAGGGCCGTGGTGTATCCCCTGATCCGTTCGACACGCGATTCGACGGGCGCCTCGCCTCCGAAGAAGGCGATGTGGCGGTGACCGAGGGAGATAAGGTGCTCTGTCGCCGCATGGGTGGCCTCGAAGTTCATGATGCCGACGTGATCGAAGGCCTGCCCCTGTCCGCGCCGCAGAAACGTGACGGTCGGCACGCGCTGCGTGGCAAGCAGACTGTAGGTATCGGGCGGTGTATCGCGCGCCGGCACCCACAGCAGTCCGCCGCGCGCACTGCGCAGCAGCGCCTCCAGATGCCGTCTCTGGCGGTTCGGATCATCGCGGGAATCGAGCACGGACACGAGGTATCCCTCGGTCTCGAGCAGATCGCTCACGCCGCTGATGACCTCGGCGTTGAAGGGGTTCGCGATCTGATGGATCAAAAGGCCCACCTCGCGGATCTCTCCCGACCGCATCGAGGCCGCCCGCCCGTCGGCGACATAGTTCACCTGCCGCGCCGCATCGAGCACCTTGCGGCGCGTCTCCTCGGAGATCCGGCCCGACCCGCGCATCACCTGGCTGGCGGTGGCAATCGAGACGCCCGCTTCACGGGCAACGGTCTTGAGCGTTGGGCGGTTCGGCATGGGCACGTGCACAATAGGTAGAACGTTGCGTCAATATCCGGGGATTTGACGGTAGCGTCAATCACGACCGGGACGCTTTCGCCGCCCATCCACGAGATATGCCCCGATCTTCAGGCTTGACAGAAGGTATAACGTTATATCAGTTTAAGCCGAAGCCGTGCACGAGGTGCCGCCGATCGCATGCCTGCCGCCCGGACGCCGCAACGGAGGAATTGCGCGCCACGCCGGCAGGACAGCCCCCGCACACCGGACGCCGCTTCCGAATTGACGGACAACAAAACAGGGAGAGAGCAACATGTTCAGTCGCAGGATCGCCCCGCTGGTTATGGGCGTCGCCACCGTTCTGGCCGCAAGCGTGGCGCAGGCCGATGTCCTTTTCTGGTCCACGCAGGCCAAACCCATCGAAGAGACGCAGGCCATGCGGACCAACGTCCTGAAGGGGTTCGACGGCAAGGTCGATTATCAGGCAAACGATGGCGGTCCCTGGCTGACGCGCCTTCAGGCAGAGCTGAAGGCCGGCAAGGGCAGCATCGACGTGCTAGGCGGTCTGCACGGGGACTTCTCTACCCTGCCGGAGGGCCTCACCGACCTTTCCGCGCTGGACCTTGGCGGGGCGAAGGTCAATCCGGGCTTCATGGCCCTGGGCAAGCTTGGCACGGGCGAGCAGAAATACATCCCGTGGATGCAGGCCACCTACATCATGGTCGCCAACAAGAAGGCGCTGCCCTACCTGCCCGCGGGGGCCGATATCAACGCCCTGACCTACGATCAGCTGATCGCCTGGGCCAAGACGCTGGACGAGAAGACGGGCGGGCCGAAGATGGGTCTTCCGGCCGGGCCGAAGGGGCTGCTGCACCGCTTCCTTCAGGGCTACCTCTACCCGTCCTTCACCCATTCGATGGTGACGAAATTCGAATCCCCCGAGGCCGTCACGGCATGGACGAAGCTGAAGGAGTTGTGGACATACACCAATCCCGCCTCGACCAACTATGCCTTCATGCAGGAGCCGCTCTTGACGGGCGCGGTCTGGGTGGCCTTCGACCATACCGCCCGCCTTGCCGACGCGCTGAACAAGAAACCGGATGACTTCGTGGCCTTCCCGGCCCCCGCCGGCCCCGATGGGCGCGGCTTCATGCCGGTGATCGCGGGTCTGGCGATCCCTAAGACGGCGCCGGACATGGCCAAGGCGAAAGCGCTGATCAAATACATGCTTCAACCTTCGACGCAGGTCGCCACGCTCAAGGCGACGAACTTCTTCCCGGTCATCGACGTGACGCTACCGGCCGACATGCCCGCGTCGGTCCGCGCCTCGGGGGCGGCGATCGCCAAGATGTCGGGGGCGAAGGATGCCCTGCCCGCGCTTCTGCCGATGGGGCTGGGCCAGCTCGGCGGGCAGTTCAACCAGGTCTATATCGACAGCTTCCAGCGCATCGTGCTGAATGGGCAGCCGATCAAGCAGGTTCTGAGCGACGAAGCGAACACGCTCCGGGCGATCATGAAGAAGGCCGACGCGCCGTGCTGGGCGCCGGACGCGCCGTCCAAGGGCGCCTGCCCGGTCGAGTGACGCCAAGGGCGGCCCGCGCGACGGCGGGCCGCCATTCCCCAGAAACGGAGGACGGGACATGCCTTCACGTGGCTTGCCCTACCTGCTGCTGATGCCGGCCGCGATCTTCCTTGCGGTGTTCTTCCTCTACCCGTTCACGCTGGTGGCCTGGGAGGCCTTCAGCGGCGCGGATGGCGGGCTGACGCTCGCGCATTTCGCGACCATGGCGGGCAACTGGAAATTCTCGTCGGCGCTGGAAAACACGCTGCTTCTGGCGATTGCCGTCGTGCCGATCCAGACGGCGATGGCGCTGGCCATGGCGGTGCTTGTCACCAAGATCCAGCGGGGACGCGACGTCGTCCTTTACATCTTCACGATCCCCTTGGGCATTTCCGACCTCGCGGCGGGGCTGATCTGGTTCGCGATCTTCGATCAGACCGGCTTTCTCAATTCGGCGCTGCACACGCTGGGCGTGGTGAAAGAGCCGGTCATCTGGCTTGGCTACCAGAACCGCTGGGTGATCTTTCTGGCCGTCATGCTGGCCGAGATCTGGCGGGCAACGGCGATCATGCTGGTCATCCTCGTGGCAGGCCTTGGCCTGATCCCCAAGGAATATTCCGAGGCCGCCGAGGTCTTCGGCGCCGGGCCGTGGCAAAGGTTCCGCCGGGTGACGCTGCCGCTTCTGCGCCCGTCGCTGCAGACCGCGCTGATCCTGCGCACGATCCTCGCCTTCGAGGTCTTTGCCGTCGTCTATGCCCTTGGCGGGAACAACCTGCCGATCCTGATGGGCCAGACCTTCCACTGGCAGTTCGACCTGCAGGATTACCACGTGGCCGCGGCGCTTGCGATGGTGATCCTTGGCATCTCCATCGGCTTCACGCTGGTTCTGCTGCGCGTGCTGCGCGTTCCGAAGGGGGCCGGGATATGACCGATACCGCAACGATCCGCCAGCGCGGCCGGCGGCTGACTCAGGCCGCGGTCGTGCTGCTTTGCGGCTGGGTGCTGGGGCCGATCTATCTGCTGGTGCTGAACGCCTTTTCGGCGCCCGATGCGGTCACCGGCTTTCCCAAGCGCTGGCTGCCCGGGTTCGACCTGCACAGCCTGCGCATGTTTGTCGAGTTTCAGGGCGTGGCCGAGGCGCTGTGGAATTCGGTGCTGGTGGCGACGCTGACGATGATCCTGTCGATCGCACTTGGTGCGCCCGCGGGCTATGCGCTGTCGCGCTTCGACTTCCGTGGCAAGACGGCGTTCCGCGTGCTGGTCCTGATGACGCGGGCCTTTCCCCTGCCGCTGCTGGCCCTGCCGCTGGCGGTGATGTTCATCCGCGTGGGGCTGGACGACACGCCGCTTGGACTTGCGCTGGTGCACACGACGCTCGCGCTGCCCTTTGCGGTTCTCATCACCTTCTCGCTTTTTTCCGGGCTGCCGGTCGAACTGGAAGAGGCCGCATGGACGCTGGGCTGCAACCGCGCGCAGGCGTTTCGCAAGGTGATCCTGCCGCTCGTGCTGCCCGGCATCGCGGCATCGGCCATCTTCGCCTTCGTCATCTCGTGGAACGAGGTCTTCGCGGCGTCGGTCCTGACGGTGCAGCACCGCACCCTGACCGCCTTCCTGCTGACCTCGCTCGACGTCTCGCCGCTGCCGCTGAAATTCGCCGGGGGCTTCGTGCTGGTCCTGCCCGCGCTGATCTTCATCTTCGCGGTGCGCAAATACCTTTTCGCGATGTGGGGCATCGCCAACCGATAGGAGCCGTCATGGCCGAGATCCAGATCAAGGGGGTTGCCAAGACCTTCGGGGCCTTCACCGCCCTGCATTCGGTGGACATGACCATCGCGGATCAGGAATTCATGGTGCTGCTGGGGGCGTCGGGCTGTGGCAAGACCACGCTGTTGCGCATCATCGCGGGGCTCGAGACCGCGTCGCAGGGCGAGGTCTGGATCGGAGGTCGCCGCATCGACCACCTGCCGCCCCGGCACCGCGGGATCGCGATGGTGTTTCAGAACTACGCCGTCTTCCCGCACCTGACCGTGTTCGAGAACGTGGCCTTTGGTCTCAGAATGCAGAAGCTCCCCGAGACCGAGGTGAAGCGGCGCGTGCAGCGCACCGCCGAACTGATGCACATCGACGCGCTGCTTGGCCGCTATTCGGGTCAGCTTTCCGGCGGTCAGCGCCAGCGCGTCGCCGTGGCGCGCGCGCTGGCAATGGAGCCCGACGTCATCCTGATGGATGAGCCCCTGTCGAACCTCGACGCGCTTCTGCGGCTCGAGATGCGGGCGGAACTGAAGGGCATTCTGGCCGAGTCGAAGACCACGACGATCTACGTCACCCATGACCAGGTCGAGGCGATGAGCCTTGCCGACCGCATCGCCATCATGCACGGCGGCCGCATCCTGCAGGCGGCCGATCCGATCGCCATCTATCGCAACCCGGCCGCGCGGTTCGTCGGCGCCTTCATCGGCAACCCGCCGATGAATTTCCTGCCCGCGGAGGCGACCCCCGAAGGCTGGACCGTCGCGGGCGAACTGTTCGCGGGGCCGGACGCGCCGGGGCCACTGGAATTTGCCATCCGCCCGGAAGACCTGCGCCCGGCCGAGACCGGTCTTCCGGCCACCGTGCGCATCGTGGAGCCGCTGGGGCCGCACCTTCTGGTGACCTGCGACGTGGCAGGCCGGGCGCTGCGCGCGGTGCTGGACAGCGACCTGCGCCTGCGCCCCGGCGACCGCATCCACCTTGCGCCCGCGGCCGATCGCGTCCGCTGGTTCGACCCGAAAACCGACCTGGCCGTCACGCCCTGAAAGGACCCCAGACATGCACGACCGCCCCACGATGCTGCGCGAGGCCGCGGCGATCCTCGCGGAAAACGACCGGGGGACCTATACCGTGCCCACGCACGGGCTTTATCCGTTCCAGTGGAACTGGGACAGCTGCCTGAGCGCGCTTGGCCTTGCCCATCTCGACGAAGACCGCGCCTGGACCGAGATCGAGACGCTGTTCGCCCACCAATGGGACGACGGCATGGTGCCCCATATCGTGTTCCACGTCGCGGATGACGGCTATTTCCCCGGTCCGGATGTCTGGGGAACCGACCGCGCCGTGCCGACCTCCGGGATCACCCAGCCGCCCGTCGCGGGCTTTGCCGTCAGCCGCCTGTTCGACCGCGCGACCGACCGGGCCGCCGCCGCCGAACGCGCGGCGCGGCTGCTCCCGGCGATCACCCGCTGGCACGAGTGGTTCCTTGCCTGCCGCGACCCGAAATCGACCGGTCTGGTCGCGATCATCCATCCTTGGGAATCCGGGCGCGACAATTCGGTGGACTGGGACGCGGCCTTCGACCGGGTGCCGACCGACGGCGTGGCCCCCTTCACGCGGCGCGATACGATGCACGCGAACCCGGAACACCGCCCGACGCAGGCGCAATACGAACGCTACATCTGGCTGGTCCAGTTGTTCCGAAGCCTCGGGTGGGACAACGGGAAGCTGCACGATGCCTCGCCTTTCCAGGTTGTCGATCCCGGCTTCAACGCGATCCTGATCCGGTCCTGCGCGGATGTCGCGGAACTTGCGCGCAAGCTCGGTCTTGGCGATCTCGCCGCGCGCAATGCGGCGATGGCGGCAAAGGGCGCCGCCGCGCTCGAGACCCTGTGGAATGCCCGGCTCGGGCAATATGTCTGTCTCGACCGCGTGACCGGCCGGCTGATCGACAGCCCCTCGGTCGGCGGCCTGCTGGCGGCGTTCGCCCCCCTGCCCGCCCATCGGGCGCAGGCGCTTGCGGCGCGGGTGCGGGCCCTTTCGGAAAACATCACCTACACCGTTCCCAGCCACGATCCCGATGCGCCGGAATTCGACACCCGTCGCTATTGGCGGGGGCCCGTCTGGCTGATCGTGAACTACATGATTGCCGATGGGCTGCGCGCCGCCGGTCAGACAGCGGTCGCCGACCGGATCGTGGACGACAGCCTGCGCCTGATCCGCACTGGCGGCTTCGCGGAATATTACGACCCGATGAGCGGCGCGCCTTGCGGCGGGGGGCGCTTCACCTGGACCGCCGCCATGGTGATGGAGTTCCTTGCGCAGGATGGCGTGGTCCAGTCCTGACGACGTTCGCCCGCGCGCCTGCACCTGCACTCCGGCCCGGGAAGGGCCGGAAGGAAGGCGCGCGGCGCGCCCTTAAGGGGCGTGTTCCGGCTTCAGGGCCGCAAGAACCGCACGCGTGGCGGTGACCAGCGGCTGATGCGTCTCGGACAGGATCTCGATGCGGTCAAAGCGGGACGGATCGCGGGCAAGCGCCGCGCGCAACGCCTGACCGAAGGCCATGCGCAACTCGGTGCCGATGTTGAACTTGCAGATGTTCGAGCCCCGCGCCAGCGCGGTGCGCTGCGCCACCGGAACGCCCGAGCCGCCGTGGATCACCAGCGGCACGCCCGTCCGCGCCTCGATCGCGCGCAGCCGCGCCTCGTCCAGCCGGCCCTCGCGATCCTGCCGCAGATGGACGTTGCCGACCGAGACGGCCATCGCATCGACACGGGTTTCGCGGGCGAAGCGACCGGCCTCGTCGGGGTCGGTGCCGGCCGATGCCTCGCCTTCGGCATATCCGACAAAGCCGATCTCGCCTTCGCAGGAGAGGCCCGCCGCGTGCGCGAGTTCGGCCACCTGCGCCGTCGCCTCGATGTTCTGCGCGAGTGGCAAGCGGGAGCCGTCGAACATCAGCGAGGTGAAGCCGCAATCGATCGCCGCGCGGCATTCGCCGATGTCGCGACCATGGTCGAGATGGATCACCACCGGGACCGACGCCCGCTCTGCGAGATGGCGCAGCATCGCGCCCAGAACCGGCAGCGGGGTATGCGCGCGACAACCGGGCCCGGCCTGCAGGATCACCGGCACGCGCTCTGCTTCGGCGGCGACGACATAGGCGCGCATGTCCTCCCACCCTTGGGTCACCAGCCCGGCCACGGCATAGCGGCCGGCAAGCGCGGGACGAAGAACATCGCTGAGCGTGGCAACCGTCATTTGAACTTGGCGATCATGTCCTTGATGCCGGGGATCGTCTCGATCTGATAGGCATGGGTCGGCTGGAAATACTGCACGAGCGGGCGCTGCGTCAGGCCGCCAAGGATGGTGAAGTAATACATCTCGTAGCCCGGCAGCACGCAGCAGGGATGATAGCCGCGATCGATGCAAACGGTCGAGCCGTCCATGATGTGATAGGCATCGCCCGGTTCGTTATCGACGCGCTGAAGCATCTGCAACCCCGACCCCCAGTTCGGCCGGAAGCGGAAGTTGTAGGTCTCGTCATGCCGGGTCTCGTCGGGCAGGCGCTCGGTGTCGTGCTTGTGGCTGGGGAAGCCCGACCAGCCGCCCGCGCCCACGGTGAACAGCTCGCTCACCAGCAGGCGGCCCACTTTGCCGGCCTGTTTCTGGCCAAGGATATGCTTGATCTTGCGATGCGTCTTGGTGTCGTCCGAGCCGTATTGCACAAGGTCGATGCCATCCGCGCGCACGTCGAACGGGTCCAGCACGCGGTCGTATTTCGCCCCGGCGACGAAGGTTTCCGTCGTCTCCGAGGTGCAGACCATCGTCACCTTGGCGCCGACGGGGACATAGACGCCCTCGGGCTCGCCGTCCCAGACATCCGCGCCGCGATTGCCCAAGGCGGGGAAGGAGACGCCCTCGACGGTCACGTCCACGGTGCCGGTGGCGGGAACGATGCAGGTCTCGTAGCCCGGCACGCGGTATTCGAATGCCTCGCCCCGCTTCAGCTTCACGATGTTGAAGTAGTTGAGCGGGACCGTCGGGTTGTCACAATCCACGATGGGGCGGTTCTTGTTGTCATGCGGCGCGATGTGCATCGGGCGTCCTTTCAGGGAAGGCTGGGGCCGGGATGGCGGGCGATGAAGCGGTCGAGTTCGGCGCGGTCGGGCATCGCGGGCGCGCAACCGGGCTTGCCCACCACGATCGCGGCGCAGGCAGAGCCGCGCAGCACCGCCTCGCGCAGGGGACGGCCCTCGGCCAGCGTGGCCAGCAGCCCGGCAAGAAAGCTGTCGCCCGCCCCGGTGGGTTTGAGCGCATCGACGGGGTAGATGCCGGTGACCAGTTCCGCCCCGCCGGCAAAGGTGATCGCGCCATCGGGCCCGCGTTTGTAGATCACGATCCGGCCCCCCGCGGCGGCAAGGCTGCGCGCCTTGGCAAGACCCGCGTCGAAGCGGCCAGCCATGAAGCCGAATTCCTCGTCATTGCCGACGATCACGTCCGACAGGTCGGCAGCGCGGGACAGGACGGCGGCGGCCTCGGCGGCCGAGGACCAGCTGTAGGGCCGGTAGTCGATGTCGAAGATCACGCGCAGCCCCGCCGCGCGGGCAAGGGCCATCGCGCGGAAGGCGGCCGTCCGCGACGGCTCGGCGGCCAGCACGGTGCCGGTGGCGATCAGCGCATCGTGGCGGGCGTAATCCACCCCCTCGACATCCGGCAGGTCCATGCGGAAGTCGGCGGCGTTGTTGCGGTAGATGACGGTGTTGTGCCCCTCGATCCTCGCATCGACGACGGCAAGCGAGGTGCGTTCCTCGCCCTGCACCCGGCGCACGTGCCGCCGGTCGATGCCGTAGGCGTCGAGCTGGTTCAGGCAGTAGCGTCCCACCGCATCGTCCGAGACGCAGGTGACCAGGGCCGCCCGACAGCCGAGTTTCACCAGCCCCGCGGCGATGTTCGCGCTCGACCCGCCCATCGACACCATCATGCCAGCGGCCTCGGGCGTGGCGGTGCCGATGGGGGTCGCGGTCAGGTCCATGCCTACGCGCCCCAGCACCACGAAATCCCGCAGGGCGATCCCGCGTTTCGACAACACAGGCCCCGGCAGTGCATCGTCCATCCGCTCCCCCTCAGAGACCGCAGCGAAACGCCGGATTGCCGATTTGGCGCTTGCGTGCTTGGCTGCCGCAGGTTACGGATTTTGAAACCGGTTGCAAATCATTGTTTCACGGGGGGAGCGGCGCATGGCGGAGATCGGGATCGGCATCGTCGGCGGCGGCTACATGGGCAAGGCGCATTCCGTGGCCATGGCGGCAGTCGGCGCGGTGTTCGACACGGCCTTGCGCCCGCGGCTGGAGATGATCGCCGCCTCCAGCCCGGAAAGCGCCGAACGTCACAGGGCCGCGCTTGGCTTCGCGCGCGCGGCGAAGGACTGGCGGGAGCTGACCGACGATCCGCGTGTCGAGGCGGTCATCATCGCCTCGCCGCAGGACACGCACCGCGCCATTGCAGAACGGGCCATCGCCCTTGGCAAGCCGGTGTTCTGCGAAAAGCCGCTGGCGGACAGCCTCGACGATGCCCGCGCCATGGTGGCCGCGGCGGAGGCGGCGGGCGTGCCGAACATGATCGGCTTCAACTATATCCGAACCCCGGCCAGCCAGTTCGCGCGCAAGCTTCTGGCCGAGGGCGCCATCGGTCGCGTCACATGGTTTCGCGGCGAACATACCGAGGATTTCCTTGCCGACCCCGCCGCCCCGTTCAACTGGCGCTGCGAGGGGATGGCGAACGGCAACATGGGCGATCTTGCCCCGCACCCGATCAACGCCGCTCTGGCCCTGATGGGGCCGATTGCCGAGGTGCTGGCCGAGGTCGAATGCGTCCATGCCGACCGCCCGGGCGGGCGGGTGACCAATGACGATCACGCGCAGATCATGTGCCGCTTTGCCAGCGGGGTGAAGGGACACATCTATTCCAGTCGCGTCGCGACGGGCCGCAAGATGGGCTATGCCTACGAAATTCACGGCACGCGCGGCGCGATCCGGTTCGATCAGGAAGACCAGAACGCCCTGTGGCTTTACCGCGCCGAGGGCCCGGAGGCCGAGCGCGGCTTTCGCAAGATCCTGATGGGTCCCGCGCATCCCGACTACCAGCCCTTCTGCCTCGGTCCCGGTCATGGCACCGGCTATCAGGACCAGATCATCATCGAGGCGCGCGACTTCCTGAGAGCCATCGAGGGCGGCGGCGCCGTCTGGCCCACGTTCCGCGACGGCCTTGCCGTGGCTGAGGTGATAGAGGCCGCGCTTGCCTCGGCGCAAAGCGGGCAGTGGACATCCGTGATCCAGGTGTAAGGAGACCCCGATGGCGATCCGTATCGGCAATGCCCCCTGTTCATGGGGGGTCGAATTCGCGGGCGATCCGCGCAACCCGCCATGGCGGACCGTGCTTGAGGAATGCGCCGCGGCGGGCTACCGGGGGATCGAGCTTGGCCCGGTGGGCTTCATGCCCGAAGACCCGGCCGAACTGGGCGCGGCGCTGGCTGACGAAGACCTTGAACTGATCGGCGGCGTGGTCTTCCGCCCCTTCCACGACCCCGCCGCATGGGACGAAGTGATGGACGGCGCGGTCCGCACCTGTCGCGCGCTTTCAGCGCATGGCGCGCGGCACTTCGTCATCATCGACTCGATCTCGCCGCGCCGGGCCCCCACGGCGGGACGCGCGGCCGAGGCCGTTCAGATGGATGCCGCCGAATGGGCGGCCTTCCGCGACCGGATCATGACCGTGGCGCGGATGGGTGCCGAAGAATTCGGCCTCATCCCCGAGCTGCACCCCCATGCGGGCGGTTTCATGGACTTCGAACCCGAAGTCGAACGGCTGCTGGCCGAGACCGACCCCGCGCTCTTGAAGCTTTGCATCGACACCGGCCATTGCACCTATGCGGGCTTCGACCCGGTGGCATTCATGCGCCGGCACATCGACCGCATCACCTACGTCCATTTCAAATCCACCGATGCCGAGGTGAAGGCCCGCGCCATCGCGAACCGCACCGGCTTTTATGACGCCTGCGGACAGGGGATCTTCTGCCATCTGTCGAAGGGCGAGGTGGATTTCCCCGCCGTGCGGCAAGTCCTGATGGATGCCGGCTATCAGGGCTGGTGCACGGTCGAGCAGGATTGCGACCCGACGCTGGATGTCTCGCCGGTCGATGACGCGCGGGTGAACCGGGAATATCTTGAAACCATCGGCTTCAACTAGGGAGTGCCACGGATGCCAAGGCTTGGCTGGGGTTTGATCGGCGGCGGCGAGGGGAGCCAGATCGGCCCCGCGCACCGGCTTGGCGCGCGGCTGGATGGCGCTTTCGATTTCGTGGCCGGTGCGCTCGACCATCGGCCCGAGGCAGGGCGCGCCTACGGCCAGCGGCTGGGGCTGGCCTCGGATCGGTCCTATGGCGACTGGCGCGAGATGCTCGCCGGCGAATGCGGGCGGCCGGACCGGCCCGCCCTCGTCACCGTGGCAACGCCCAACGCCACGCATTTCGAAATCACCAAGGCCTTTCTCGAGGCCGGCTTCAACGTCCTGTGCGAAAAGCCGATGACGATGAGCGTCGAAGAGGGCGAAGAGATCGTGGCCGTCGCCCGCGCGACGGGCAAGATCTGCGCGGTCAACTACGGCTACACGGGTTATGCGCTGGTGCGGCACATGCGGGCGATGGTCGCGCGCGGCGATCTGGGCGCGATCCGGATGGTGGTGGCGGAATTCGCCCATGGCCACCATGCCGATGCCGCCGATGCCGACAACCCCCGCGTCCGCTGGCGCTACGATCCGGCGCAGGCCGGTGTCTCGGCGCAGTTCGCCGATTGCGGCATCCATGCGCTGCACATGGCAAGCTTCGTGATCGGCCAGCAGGCCGAGCGTCTGTCGGCCGATACCGTCTCCTGCATCCCGAGCCGGGTGCTGGAAGACGACGCGATGGTGAACCTGCGCTTCGACGGGGGCGCGGTGGGGCGGCTCTGGACCTCGTCCATCGCCATCGGTCGCCAGCACGGACTGACCCTCCAGGTCTTCGGCGAAAAGGGCGGACTTCGCTGGGCGCAGGAACAGCCCAACCAGCTTTACTGGATGCCGCTCGGTCAGCGGCTTCAGGTGATCGAGCGGGGCGAGGCGAACCTTTCGCCCGAAGCCGACCGGGCGAGCCGCGTCACCATCGGCCATGCAGAGGGGATGCCGCTGGCCTTCGCCAATATCTACGCCGATCTGGCCGAGATGATCCGCGCGCAGGCCGAAGGCCGGGCACCCGATCCGGCGGCGGACCTGCTGCCCCGGGCCGAGGACGGGCTGCGGTCGATGGCCGCCATTGCCGCCGTCGCGGAAAGTGGGCGCGACCATGGCCGCTGGGTCGATGCCCGCCCGCCGATGTTCCGCTAGGCGCAGCCCCCGCTGATCCGGGGCCTGCGCCCCCGGGTCAGCGCATCTGCAACACGATCACCTGCGGGCTGGCCGGATCGGTCCGTGCCCGCAGCGCCGCCACGCCCTTTGCATCGACGGGCCCGCCGTGGTTGCCCCAGGCCTTGCGCACGAAGGTCAGCACCTCGGCCACCTCTTTGTCCGACAACTGTGCGCGATAGGGCGGCATGCGGTAGGAATCCGGCATCCCGTTCGCCATCACCCGTCCCGATCCGTTCAGCACCACGTTGATCTGCGAGGCGGCGTCGGGCACCAGAGACGAGGTCGCGCCCGCCAGCGGCGGAATCCACGGGTCCTGCCCCTTGCCGTCAAGCTTGTGGCAGAAGCTGCACTTGGCTGCAAAGATCTGCGCGCCCGGGACCGACATCCGCTGCGCCGGGGTCAGTTGCGCCATGGTCGCGTCGCTGTAGGCAAAGGGCGCGCCGTCGCGCGCCGGGTCGCCGGGCAGCGATTTCAGGTAATGCGCGATGGCGTGCAGATCGGCATCGCTGAGGAACTGGGTGGAGTTATTGTAGGCCTCGAGCATCGAGCCGAAGACGACCCCATGCCCGTTCCGCCCGTTCTTCAGGAAGGCGTAGATGTCCGCCTCGGTCCAGCGGCCAAGGCCGGTGTTGGGATCGGACCGCAGGCTGGGCGCATACCAGCCGTCCAGCAGCGCGCCGGAGAGATACAGCTTGCTGTTCTGGGTCATGCCCTTTTCGTTGAAGGCGGCCCCGCGCGGCGTGTGGCAACTGCCGCAATGCCCCGGCCCCTGAACGAGATAGGCGCCCCGGTTCCATTCGGCATCATGGGCCTTCACGTTCGAATACGGCCGGCTCGGGGCAAAGGCCGCGTTCCACAGCGCAATCGGCCAGCGCATGTTCATGGGCGAGGGGATGGCCGACGGCGTGTTGGCCACCGCCTGCGGTTTCACATCGTGCATGAAATAGGCGTAAAGCGCGCGGATGTCGGCGTCGCTCATCTTGGAATAGGACGGATAGGGCATCGCGGGATAAAGGCGATGGCCATCCTTGGCCACGCCCTGCCGGATGGCGCGGTCGAAATCGGCAAGGGTGTAGGCCCCGATCCCGTCCTTGGGGTCGGGGGTGATGTTCGTCGTGTAGATATCGCCCAGCGGCGTGCCCATCTTCAGCCCGCCCGCGAAGGGCTGGCCGCCGGGGACGCTGTGGCAGGCGACGCAATCGGCCGTGCGAGCCACGTATTTCCCTTCGGCGATCAGATCGGCCGAGGGTGCGGAAGCGGCCGCCACCGTGTCGAAGGGCGAGGCGGGCTTGCGCGTGACATACCACGCAAGGGCGCCTGCGACGACGATGATGGCCGCGATGAAGGTGGTCAGGACTTTCTTCAAGGGAAACTCCGAAATTCAGGGGGTGCCGAACCGGCGGGCCGCGCGGGCCCGCCGGGCGAATGCCGGTGCAACGCGCCCCGTCAGGTCGCCAGCGTCAGCTTGTCGAGCGGCATGGACCGCACCCGCTTGCCCGTCAGATGGGACACGGCATTGCCGATCGCGGCCGGAACGGCGGGCAAAGGCGGCTCGCCCACGCCACCCATCTGCGCCCCGCTTTCGACGATGCGCACATGGATGCGCGGCGCACGGTCGGGGGGCAGGATCGGGTAAAGATCGTAGTTGCGCGCCTCCGGCTCCCCGGTCTTGTAGATCACCTCTTCCATCAGCACCTGCGACACGCCCAGCGTTGCCGCCGACATCGCCTGCAGCTTCACCAGCGCGGGGTTCACGATGCTGCCGGGGTCGATCGCCTCCCAGACGTCGTGGACGACAACCTTGCCCGCAGGATCGATCGAGACCTCGGCAATCGCGGCGGCCTCGCTCCCGAAGGGCGAGGCCATGGCGACGCCCCGCGCCCGTCGGGTGCCGTCGGGGGCGGTGAAGGGTCCGCGCTTCCAGCCGCCCGACAGATCGCCCACCGCCTTCAGCAGGTTGGTCAGCCGCGCATTGCCCTTCAGCAGCGTCATGCGCAGGTCGTAAGGGTCTTTGCCTCCAGCGTCGGCCATCTCGTCAAGGAAGCCCTCGTAAAGGAAATCGTTCATCGAATGGCCGACCGACCGCCAATAGGCCAGCGAGGTCGGGTTCTTCACGTAGATCTGCGCAATGCGGCGGTTGGGGATGGCATAGGCCTTCCCCGTCAGCCCCTCGACCGCGTTGCTGTCCACCTTCTTCGGATTGTGCCCGCGCAGCGCCTCGCTCGGGCCTTCGGTCGCGCTGATCGCCTCGATGGCGACGGGCATCCCGCTTGCGTCCAGCGCGCCGCGGAACCGAACGGCCGCCATGGGGCGCAGCGGGTCGCGCAGGAATTCCTGCTCGCGCGTCCAGATCACCTTCACCGGGCGACCGACCGCCTTCGCAAGCGCCACGGCCTGCGGATAGGGGTTCGCCCCCGGATACAGGAAATGCCGCCCGAAAAAGCCGCCCAGCAGGGGCGAGTTCACATTCACCTGCTCGGGTTTCAGCCCCGCGACCTTGGCGATCTGCGCCTGGAACTGTTCCGGCGCCTGGTTCGGCAGCCAGATATCCAGCGTGCCGTCGGCATTGAACCGGGCCAGCGTCGAGGCGGGTTCCAGCTGAGCATGGTGGACATACTGGCTGTGATAGGTGGCCGAGATCACCTTGCCCGGGCCGTCGAAGGCCGTCTTGATGTTGCCGTGGCTTTCGGCCTCGGTCCCGTCCCCCTTCGCCTCGGTCAGATGCCGGGCAAAGGCTTCGGTCGAGAAATCGGCAGGCATGTAGCGGATCTTGGCCTTCTCTGCCTCGGTCGGCTCCTGCCAGTCCACCTGCAGCGCATCTGCGCCGAGCTTCGCCACCCAGAAGCGTTCGGCCACCACGGCGACCGCCCCATCGAGCTTGTGGACCGAATGGACGCCCTTCATCGCCTGGACGTCGGCAAGATTGCGGATGTCGCCCGGCTTCAGACCCAGCCGCGGCGCGTGCTGGACGGCGGCATGCAGCATGCCCTCCACCTTGCAATCCATCGCATAGATCGCCTTGCCGGTCGCCTTGTCCGGCACGTCCAGACGCTTGAACGGTTGCTTGATCCAGCGAAAGTCCTTGGGGTCTTTCAGCTTGACCGACTTGGGATCGGGCACCGGCAGGTCCAGCGCGGCCTTGGCCAGATCGCCATAGGCAATCTTCTGGCCGGATACGGTGTGGACCACCTGTCCCGGCTCGGTCGTCAGGCTGTCCACGGCCACGTTCAACTGCGCCGCCGCCGCCTCCAGCAGCATCTGCCGGCCAAGCGCGCCCAGACGGCGCATGGTGTCATAGCTCGACCGTGTCGAAAGGCTGCCGCCTGTGATCCGCATCTTGCCGAAGACGACAAGGTAGTCATGCCCCGCCGGCGCATTCTCGACGATGAAGCTTTCGGGATCGGCATCCAGTTCTTCGCCGACGATCTGCGCCATGCCGGTGAAGATGCCCTGCCCCCCTTCGTTGAACGGGCTGAGCAGGCGGACGCGGTTGTCGGGCCGGATCTCAAGGAAGGCGGGCACGTTCGTCCCCGGCGCCATCTGGTCCGTGCCCGCCGCGCGGGCGGGGGTCAGCGGGATGCCCATGCCGATTACCAGCGCGCCGCTGGCGACACCGGCCGAGGTCACAAGAAACTGGCGGCGGGAGAGGTTCCGGGGCGCGCCTTCTGCGACGTCCTCCATCAGGACTGGATCGTTGTCTTTCACAGCGTTTCTCCGTCTTTGGCGGTGCCGAGACCGGCAAGGTCAAGCATGGCATCGCTGATCCTGTTGTAGGTGCCGCAGCGGCACAGGTTCACCATCGCGGCGGCGATGTCGTCCCGGCTGGGCTTGGGGTTTTCCTTCAGAAGGGCCGTCGCCGCGACCACCTGCCCGGACTGGCAATAGCCGCATTGCGGAACCTGATGGGCGATCCACTTTTCGACCACGCGCTGGCCCACGGGGTCGGCCTCGACCGCCTCGATGGTGGTGACTTCCGCCGCGCCCACGCTGCTGAGCGGCGTCACGCAGGACCGCGCGACCTTGCCATCCAGCATCACCGAACAGGCGCCGCATTGCGCCAGCCCGCAGCCGAATTTCGTCCCGGTCATGCCGAGTTCGTCGCGGATCACCCAAAGGAGCGGCGTGTCCGGATCGGACGTGACCTCGACCGAATGGCCATTGATCTTGAGTTTCATGAATCTGTCTCCCGCTATCCTGATCGGCCGGAGCGTCCCGGTCATCCACTCGCCAAGCCTGCCGCGCGATCGGGCCATCGGCCCCCGCCGCGCCGCGCATCGAACATGCCGGGGGCTGGCTCGGGTTCGCCCTGAAAGGTGTCTCGGCCGGCTCGGCCGCGGCGCGACACCGCATCTTCACACGCCTGTAGTGTGGCACAGTCCAAACACACTTTAAAGATGTGCCTTTAAAACGGTGCTGCGGATCGGGTCGGCGCGGCGATGCATGGACCCGACTTCCGGCAAAGGATATGCCTTCGATCGAGCCCATCGCGGCATCGGCATGTCAGACAGGGCATCGGCCCGCAGGAGGACCCATGGCTTCATCTTTGACCCTGACCGCGGCGGACATATTGCCCGTGGACGCCGCGCGGGCGGTGCTTGTCGGGCGCGTCTGGTCGGACGCCGCGGGCGGTCCCTGCCCCGTTCTGCTGCGCGACGGTCGGCTTCTGGACCTGACCGGGATCGCCGCGACCGTCTCCGGCCTGCTGGAGATCGAGGGGATCGCAAGCCGCCTTGCGGCAGCATCGGACCTTCCCGACCTCGGGCCTCTCGAGGCTTTCCTTGCGCGGCAGGGCGGCCGCCTTCTGGCCCCGATCGACCTTCAGTCGATCAAGGCGGCGGGCGTCACCTTCGCGGACAGCATGCTGGAGCGGGTGATCGAGGAACAGGCCAAGGGCGACAGCCGCCGCGCAGAGGCCATCCGCGCCCGCCTCGCGCCGGTGATCGGCGACAGCCTGCGCGGAGTCGTCGCCGGGTCCGAGAAGGCCCGGCAGGTCAAGGTTCTCTTGCAGGACATGGGCCTCTGGTCGCAATACCTGGAAGTGGGGATCGGCCCGGATGCCGAGATCTTCACCAAGGCGCAGCCGATGTCGGCCGTGGGCTGCGGCGAGGACGTCGGCATTCATCCGATGTCGGAATGGAACAACCCCGAGCCCGAGGTCGTGCTGGTGATCCGGTCAGACGGCGCCATCGTCGGCGCGACGCTGGGCAATGACGTGAACCTGCGCGATGTCGAGGGGCGGTCGGCCCTTCTGCTGGGCAAGGCCAAGGACAACAACGCCTCTTGCGCCATCGGTCCCTTCATCCGGCTGTTCCACGACGGCTTCACGCTGGACGCGGCAGGCCGTCTCAGGGTCTCGCTGCGCGTGACCGGCACGGACGGGTTCGAGATGTCCGGAGACAGCGCGATGGAGGCGATCAGCCGCACGCCTGCGGACCTCGTGGGGCAGATGCTGAACCGCAACCACCAGTATCCCGACGGCGCCGTGCTGTTCTGCGGGACGATGTTCGCCCCGGTCAAGGACCGGCGCGGCATCGGTCAGGGCTTCACGCATGAGGTGGGCGACATCGTCGAGATCGAGACCCCGGCACTTGGGCGTCTGGTCAACCGCGTGCAGCGCAGCGACGCCTGCCCCGAATGGACTTTTGGCGTCCGCGCGCTTCTGCGCAATCTCGCCACGCGTGGGCTTGCGGATCGGGCCTGAGGGGACATCGGCCGCGTGGCGCAAGCGCCATGGTGCGGATTTCGTTCGGCCGGGTGGCTTCCCGTCCTGCCCCGCCCCGGTCAAACATGCCGCGCGGACCAGCCGCGTAACGATTGCCCGTCGCAGCACGGATCGGGAGGAAGAATGACCCAAATGCACAATCCATCCGCGTTTCTTCGGTCGCTTTTCGCGCGCGCCGTCGAAGTGGCCGATCCGATGCGTTCGCTGGCGCTGCACCTGCCGCAAAAGCCTGCGGGCCGCGTCGTGGTGATCGGGGCCGGCAAGGCCAGCGCCCGGATGGCCGAGGCGGTCGAGGCCGCCTGGGGTTCCTGCGAAGGTCTGGTCATCACGCGCTACGGCTATGCCCGCCCCTGCCGCGGGATCGAGATCGTCGAGGCGGCCCATCCGGTGCCCGATGCCGCCGGGGCGGCGGCGACGGCGCGGATGCTGGACCTGCTCGCCGGCTGCGGCGAAGACGATTTCGTGCTGGCGCTGATCTCGGGCGGCGCCTCGGCGCTTCTGGTGGCCCCGTCGGACGGGGTAAGCCTTGCCCAGAAGCAGGCGGTGAATGCCGCCCTGCTCGCCTCCGGCGCGCCGATCGGGCAGATGAACGTGCTCAGAAAGCACTTGTCGCGGGTGAAGGGCGGCCAGCTTGCGGCGGCGGCCTTTCCGGCGCGGATGCTGTGCCTGATGATCTCGGACGTGCCGGGGGACGATCCCGCGGCCATCGGCTCCGGCCCGACGGTGGGCGACACGACCACCGCCGAAGATGCCCGCACCATCCTCGACCGTTGGGGCATCGACGCGCCCGAGGCGGTGCGGCAGGCGCTGGAACGTCCGACGGGCGTGATCCCGCCCGGGGATGTCCGCCTCGCACGGGTCGAGAACCGGGTGATCGCGGCCCCGGCCCAGTCGCTGGCCGCTGCGGCCCATGATGCCGAGGCCGCGGGCTGCGCGGTCCGGATGCTTGGCGATGCTCTGGAAGGCGAAGCGCGCGACGTGGCCCGCGATCAGGCCCGGATGGCGCGCGGGGTGGCTGCGGGACTGCGGCCCGGCGATGCGCCGGTTCTTCTGTTGTCCGGAGGCGAGCTTACCGTTACCCGACGCGGCACCGGGATCGGCGGCCCGAATGCCGAATTCTGCCTTGCCCTCGCGCTCGCGCTGGACGGCGCGGCCGGCATTCACGCGATCGCCTGCGATACCGACGGCGTGGACGGCGCGGCAGAGGTCGCGGGCGCCGTGATCGGTCCGCAGACCCTTGCAGAGGCGCGTCGTCTGGGGCTCGACCCGGAGGCGGAGCTTGCCGCCAACAACGCGCATGGGTTCTTCGGGGCGATCGATGCGCAGGTCGTGCCCGGGCCGACGCTCACGAATGTCAACGATTTCCGCGCGATCCTCATCCTGCCGCCGCAGACCCGGTAAGGGCGCCCCGCCCGTTGACGGCTGTCAACGCGGTCCCGGTCACGCCCCGGCAGGGTGGTGGCGGGGTGACAGACGGTGGGACAGATGGCCGAACCGGACGGGGACAGGGGCAAGGGCGACGATCCGCCGCCGGCGGGCGTCTGGGTTCTGCCGTTGCTCTGGCTGGTGCTGACGGTCGTTCTTGTGGCGCTGTTCTTCTCGTCGGGGCAGACCAGCCTCCAGACCGTCTCCTACACCGAGGCAAAGCAGATGATCCGCGACGGCAAGGTCGCGCAGGCAGAGCTTGCCGAGCATGTCATCACGCTGATCCCGCGGGAGGCCGCGGCGAAGGACGCGCCCGCGCAGTTTCGCGCGGTGGTGCCCGCGCAGGGCGACCCGGAGCTGTTGCCTCTGCTGGAACGTGAAAAGGTCCTCGTCACCGCGACGCAACCGGCCGGCGGATCGCTTCTCGTCTATCTGATGCCCTGGCTCCTGATCATCGGCTTCTATGTCTGGTTCCAGCGCCGGCTGGAGGGGCGCATGGTCGGCGGCGCGGGCCTTGGCGGCGCGGGAGAGCTGTTCCGGGGCCGCTTCTCGAAGCCGACCGAAAAGAAGACCCGCACCACCTTTGCCGACATCGCCGGACAGGATCAGGCCAAGAAAGAGGTTGCCGAACTGGTCGAGTTCCTGCGCGAGCCGGACCGCTTCCGTCAGGTCGGGGCCGAAGTGCCGCACGGCGTGCTGCTGATGGGTCCGCCGGGCACCGGCAAGACGATGCTGGCCAAGGCGCTTGCGGGCGAAGCGGGGGTGCCGTTCTTCTCGACCTCGGGCTCCGAATTCATCGAGGTCTTCGTGGGGGTCGGCGCGGGCCGCGTGCGCCGCATGTTCGAGGCCGCGCGCAAGGCCGCGCCTGCCGTCGTCTTCATCGACGAGCTGGACAGCATCGGGCGCACGCGGGGCACCGGGCTTGGCGGCGGCCATGACGAACGCGAACAGACGCTGAACCAGATCCTGGCCGAGCTTGACGGCTTCGACGACAAGGCCGCCGTCGTGGTGCTGGCGGCGACGAACCGGCCCGACGTGCTGGACCCCGCGCTGCTGCGGCCGGGGCGGTTCGACCGGCATGTGGTGCTGAACCTGCCCGACAAGGCAGCGCGGCGCGCGATCCTCGACATTCACGCGAAGAAGCTGCCCTTGGCCGATCCGGCCGATCTGGACGCCATCGCGGCGGGAACGCCGGGCTTTTCCGGCGCCGATCTGAAGAACCTGCTCAACGAGGCCGCGATTGCCGCCGCCCGCCGCCGTGCGAGCTCGATCACGGGGGCGGATCTGCAAGAGGCGCGCGACAAGGTGATGATGGGCACAGTCCGCACGCTGGCGATCCAGCCCGATGAACGGCACCGGCTCGCGGTGCACGAGGCGGGCCATACGGCAGCCGCCTTCTTCACGCCGGGCGCGGACCCGCTTTACAAGGTCACCATCATCCCGCGCGGCCGCGCGCTTGGCGGCACCCACATGCTTGAGGCGGAGGAACGCCATACCCTTCCCGA
>JAGWVA010000062.1 GCA_028875855.1 Paracoccaceae bacterium | reverse complement strand
CATCAGTTGTATGATGGATACCGGATCGATGAGGTTGAAACAGCTCGCCGCATCAACTGCCAGGCAAGGGGGCGCTCGAAGGTCACTGAGGTCCTGGTGCGCAACTACTAGCCACGGCGCGCGCGGTTGCTTCGGTTGGAGGGTTGCGGCGTCAAAGCGCTCAGCTGCCGCCTATCGTGCCCGTTTCCGACCAAGCTAACCTCTTAGGCAGAAAACTCACATGGTCCGTTGACACAGCATGCGCGGCGACTAACTAACGCGAGTTGGTGGGAAATTTGGTCATTTCCCACCACTCCCTGTTGACTTGGGCCTCCTTCGGGAGGCCTTTTTTTGTTAAGGGTCAGTCACGGTTTCGAATGTGATCGGTAGCCTGTGCGAGGGCGCTAATCTCGAAACCCAACGTTCAGTCTTTCCAACGCGGCTCAGTTGTCAAGCGTTTTGCAGCGGTGCGGCCGCTTTGGCAGGTGCGGCCCCACGGTTCACGATGCTGGTCAAAGATGTGGGCGGTACATAGTGGTGCGGTCCACCGGTTTCCCTTGCACTAATGTTGGATGGATCCATTACGATTCTTCACGCCGATAACGCCGAAGGTGGCCTCTCTGCGGTGCGGGGTAGCCACGTGCATCGAGACCAAGGTTGGCTAGAGTCAGGATGCATTGATTTCCGCCGTACGGCGTGATTCACGGCTCGACAAACGGAGCTTTGGAATTTACCTTCTTAAATAGCCCCATGCGGTGCTCTATGAAAATTAGTAACTCGGCCCCCTATCAAGAAGAAAATGTTATCATGAACGTCTAATGTGCCTATTTTTGCGTGGAGAATTCAGGTGGTGGTTTGCCGGGCGTGAATTACACCTATCAAGCTGCTACCACTGGCGGTAGTGGCTCAGTTAGGAACAATTCCGTGCTTAATTTTGAGAACTGAGCTTTTCCAACCGTTCAACGCACTTTGAGTAATCGATAATGATGTTGTTTGCATCAAAAACCGGACCAAGAATTGTTGTCTTTCCGTCTGATGGATTGCGCCATTGCCAGACCAGTTCGGGCTCCTCGTCAGGTGTTTCATCATAGATGATTCTGCCGTATCGATGCTGAATTGACCCCATCACGCTCTTCAGATCATGCCGTCTGAGAGCCTCTTCGGATATCTTTGTGCCATTTTGTATCTCGCCGATCCAGGTCTCGTCGGGATTATTCCCAGTTCCGAGCACAACGGCATCATCGAGCGCAAACGCGAGGAGGTTCAGTTTCATCTCAAGATACTTGATATATGCGTAATGAGAGCGCCCAAGCTTCAGGAGTTTCTCTTTTTCTTCCTGATGCGCGCGGTCTCGCTTGCATCCCAGAAAATCAAATATATCGAGAGCCTCAATGAAAGCGTTGAGCCTCGACGGTTTGAGGGAGCGTTCTTTCGTCATTGTTCACCAGATTGTTCCGTCGCTTCAATTTGCGCATTGTAAATAGCTTTCTGCTCAAGCTGCTGAACCCGGCTTGAGTAATCTATGTAGTCTCCATCGTCATCCATGACCGGACCAAGAATGGCCTTCTCGCCCGCAACATAGTATTCCCAAACGATTGCACCGCCGTCTTGCGTGTAGTCGGCCTTGTACGTCATGCGCCCGAAGCGGTGTGATATCGGACCAATCATCGAATCCTTGAGATCATTTCGCTCAAGCGCTTGCTTTTTGATTTCTACACCCCGTTCGACGTTCAACCAAAACGTGGTCGCAGGATCTTTGCCCGAGGCGAGCACAATCGCATCTTGAAGAGCACGTGTCAGTAGATCGATAAGGAGGTCTCTATCTCGAAGCATGGCATCCATGCCAAAGCGGAGTTTGAGGTCCTCCCAGCTCTTCGCCCTCAGCTTTTCGATTACTTCATCTTGTTTTTTGATTGATTCTTCGAGTTCGCGAATTCTTTTGCTTCCAAACATAGTGAAGACAACTCCAAACATTTTTCTAGCTGAGTCTTTGAATTGTGTCGTATGCCTTGCTTTCAAGAGATATCGCGCATGTCAGTGTATCGAGGGTTCGTTCCTCGAAGTTCTCATTAGCCCCGTAGTAGCTGAGAAACATCTTCTCGTCGGAAAAGAGGCCCCACATCCCATATTTATCGAGTGCCTTGATGTAGACGCCTGTTCTGCGCTCCGCAAAATGCGACACAGGTTTAAAAATGTAATCAGGCGTCTCTATCTTGAACCCGTCTTCTTCTTTCTCTTCAATGCCGAGTTGTTTCAGCATGATATACTGCTGTCGAGCGCGATGGAGGTGTCCCAGGAGCTTTGTATCCTCAAGTTGCCGACAATAGGTCTGGACGCGATGGAGTTCCGTGTCGCTCAATGTGTTCCCATGATTTCGCCAGTGTGGGTTCAGCTCGCATTTCAAAGCATTAAAGAGCCTCATATCTTCGTAGAGTGACCAGAGGTCGTCATCTGAATACATGCTGAACCCATCAGCATAGAGGACATGCGACCAATTCCCGAGAACGTTGAAGTCCGAAAACTTAGGGTATCGGTTGGTGATCTCGTTGAGGACTTCGAGCTTCTCGGTCTCCGTCCTCTGTAGGATACCAAGCCAGGAGGCATGCAACAGAGTGAAGTTAGAGAGGTAGGTCGGGGCATTCCGACGCATCAGCTCGTTGCCAACCTCACGCTCAAGCGCTGACATCACAAGGGCATTATCTGCCACCTCGGACGATACGATCTGGTAGCTGAGCGTTCGGCGCTCTTGGTCTGCTATACGAAAACGAAACCAGTAGTAGACGGTGGAAAATAGAAAAACGAAGGCAAAAACAATCGATAGAACGCTTAAGACGTCGATCTGTCCTGATGTGAACATCACAGTGTCCTCCTGTCCATGACCAACTATACAACAGCTTTTGTGCGCGATTAAGACAAAATCTTTGGAATTATCATATGATATCTCCAGGGCTATGTCCTTGTAGTGGATTTTGAATATTTAACTTCAGATCAATGGTGTCATTTAAGGAGTAAATGGAGATAAATATGAAAAACGGAAAATTAATTATTTCAATGATCACCGTGTTCGAAATTCTTTTTGGTGCCTATCTTGGATATAGATGGGTTGTCTATGGGTTCAAACATTTCTATGAACTCATCATGCCCATTCTGGAGCTAAAGGGTCTCGCATGGCAAGATATATTATTCATTCTTTGATCCTTCGGCGTTATGAGCGTACAAGGAGGATGTGTTCAAATATTGAGTTGTGCTGCAAAAAATGGAAGATGACGGCCAAAAATTTAAAAATTCACGAATTATTTTCGTTACTTTTTTGGTTTTCTACTCATTTAATATAATTAGGGTAATATTATGACAAAGACACAATGACATACAGGCAGACTTAGTGCAATCGAAGAGCGGGGGCTTGTTTCTCTTGCGCAAAAAAGGCGATGAGAACGCAATGCGCCGTCTTGTGTTATCCTTCCATAATTTGATTGAGAAGTATGTTGGGGCTTACGGTGTCCAGTCTACGGTTTACCTCCCGAAGAATTGGATGCTGGTTGGACTTCAGAGAGCATTCACTCCCTGAAGTCTTGTTGTGCTGTCTTGATGATGGAACAGTCTTTCCACATGTCACGAGGGTTTGGATGTTTCTTCATGGCGTTCTTATGCCAGTAGCTGAAGTTCGACTTTCTTGTCTCGTAACGCTTTCTCAGGAGCTCAACGTCGTAGTAAAGCTGTTCTGATAAACTCGACGTGACCGAGGACTTTCTGAGCGCTTTCACGAGGTAGGTGTTTGTGTCGTAGATGGCCATCGCGCAGCCGTGGCCTTCTTCATAGGCGACGGGTTAAAGCCTACGGTTCTCATAGGGTCCGATTGCATAGATCTAATGGAAATCGGGCTCCAGGGCGTCTCCGACCTTCGCCATGAGGTAGAGGGCACGGTTTAGATCTGTCTGCCCTCCCCGCCGCTGCAAGAAAGGTAAAGTGGCCGGCTTCTACACCGCCCGCAGCAGGACTATCCCCCCCCGCTACCGTGGCCTAATTTTGCACCGCTGTTTTCAGCTGTCCCCCATCGGCCACACTTCCCAGCAGGTTCGCGCTGTGTTCTTCCTTTGCGTCCGATAAGCGGTATCTTGCTCATCAGAACAATAGGTTCGCGTAGGTGACGAGATGACCTTTCACAGCAAAGATGGCCGCTTCTTCCTGGGTGTCCGCACGGCATTTGGTGGTCGTTCTCAAGTTGTTGTCGATGAAGATGGTGGGCGGCGTACGCTGATCGATTTGGATCTTGCTGACGGAGCCGAGGGGCTGGTCACCGAGGCGTTGGCCGCCGCACTGAACTCACGCCATCCCATCGAGCGCATCTGTGCTGAACTGCAGTTGCGCTCTGTGGCTACGCGTCTTGTCGCCAGACCTGCGGCAACGGTCTGCTCTTCGCGTGCATCTTGCCGCCTGATCAGCTAACGGGGCTTTATGAGACCGCTAATTGCAAGAACTGAATTGCTGGACGCTGAAAACGAAGGAGCCCTCAAGATGGGGCGGGGACTTCAGTTTTCGGCGAGCAATGACCGCGAGTTCGTTGAAGTCCTGGCGACCACGGAGCGGCGGTCATTGTTTGGCAGGCGGACGCAAATCTTGCGCGTCGGGCGACTTGGCCCAGTGGGATCCGCTATGTTGAAGGCTGCGGTGATCAGTGGCGTCGCGTTTCGGGTGCGTGTGGTTGAGGTGACGCCGCCGCAACTGCGTAAAGCCAACGAGTCGGGTATCATGATCTCGGTCTGGGGTGATGACCGGGAGATCGATATGGGGGCTGTTGGAGTCGGTTAGTCTAGTCGGGGGGATCCGTTGCGCGTCAATGTGTCAGCCATGGATGTTTCACCGCGTTCAGGATTTGCAGGCGGACTTGCATTGCTGGCCCTTCTCCGTACTCACCTGCAACGTCGCCTTGGGCATGCCCGGTAATAAAGTCATTGATTTCTTTTGTGACCTGCAGTGACCTTACGAGGTCCTTGAAGGTCGACCGCATACTGTGGGCGACTTTTCTGTCGTCCATCGTTACGTTCCTGATCCAAGGCATGACCGCGTCGGACGCCTTCGCTTGAGCCTTGCCGTCACGATCCATCCGGTAGGTGAAAAGACGTCCCGTGCTTTTTTTATTTCTAAGGATCGGGCGAAGAACTTCTGGGATCGGAATATAGCGCATCGAGCCGCGATTTTTGACACGAACCTCACCCGGGGTCGATCCAACTAGAGAAAAGCAATCAATGCCCTGATACTCTGTAACGCGGTCCCACGTCATGAGTGCGGCCTCGTCAAGACGCATACCTGTCGTAATGAGTGTCGAAAGGAGAAGGTATTCTTGATCAGGAATCTCTTGTGCGAAAATGGCGCACAATTCTTCTTGGGAAAAGGACTTGTAGTGCCGCTTTTCCGTTCCGTACTCGCTCAGCTCGATTTCGTGCCATGGATGATTTGGCAGGACTACTTTTCCAGCTTCGTTGCGCACTGTTCCGGCAAATTTAAGCAGGCCCCGCACGTGACTTACAGTCTTCTTGATCTGCGCGTTTGAATAGGCCTGCTCATCCATCAGTCTTGCAAGTTCGATGGCGTGTAGTTTGTCGTATTCGGTTACGGGCTTGTCTCCAATGAGTTCCAAAAACCTCTCGCAAGATTTCTTCCTTTGGGACGCGTCTTTGCTGCTTTCCTTTTTTGAGGCAAGGTAATTTTCGACGAGCGTCGAGAACAAAGGTACCGTTACGGCTTTGCTTTTGATGCTGACTTTTTGATGCGGTTGGCTCAGGTTTTCCAGGAGTTGCGCCCCCTCCGGGTTCGACAGCAGCTCTGGTACTGCCGCGTAAAGCCTCATGGTTTCCAGGGGCGTGGCTGATGACGGGTGACTGTCGGCCTGAAGCGGGGCTTTCTCCTGTTCCTCCAGAAACTGCAGCGCGCTATCTGGCACAGCATGCCCGAGCCCGGTCAGCATGCGTGCTACGTCTCGGTGAGTGGAGGCGCTCCAGGTCTCAGAATATGGGTATGTCTTGCCATCTTTGATGAAGTTGCTGACGCCAAGCCGTCGTGCCGCTTCTGTCCGTGACCCAACAACTCTGATAGAGACCGCGCCTTCTGTGTACCACTTGTTAACGTCTACGCCTTCGCGTTCGAGGAGGTAACGGAGCGCCTCGATGAATGGGTCGAGGGTTTCGAACGCCTCGTCGAGCGCTCTGTGAATTTCGGTGAGTTTTTGGACCGCAATCCGTTCCGCCGTTCGCTTGTCCGACGTTCCAGTTGAGCGCCTCAGTCTCGGTTCGGCAAATGCATGTCGGATCTGAGGGGGCACCAAAACAGACACATAGAACACACCCTTCTTGCGGTGAAGTTTGTGTGGGTCGTATAGCCTGTGCTCAACCATGATGGGGTCCAGATTGGGGTCCAGTCTGGGGTCGAGAATTATACTGGAATGTGCAAAAAGTCAAGAAAATAAGTATTTTCTTGCACTTAGGCATATTTTTGGGGTAAGTGGCGGAGAGACAGGGATTCGAACCCTGGGTGGGCGCAAACCCACAACGGTTTTCGAGACCGCCCCGTTCGACCGCTCCGGCACCTCTCCGCGTCGGTGGTCAACGGCGGGTCGTTTAGCCCGCTCATCGGCCGGGCGCAAGGGGGTTTCGTGGGGTCCGTGGCGCTGGAGCGAAACGTCCCGCGGACGCCCGCGCGGTCCTCTCTCTCGCCCGCCGTTTTCCCGAAGGCGCCACGGCCGCGGGCGCTTGACTTTCCCGTGCGGATTCCCGATAAGCCCGCATCTCGTCTTCCCGTGAGGGTTGCCGGGCTTTTTTCAATGTTGCCCGAATGGGCGCGCAGTCCGAAGGCGCTTCTTCTTGCGAAGGGGCCGAACGCCCGAAACGGGGGCCGCAGGACGCGGAGACGAAAAGGAAAGACCATGTTCGCGGTCCTCAAGACGGGCGGCAAGCAATACACGGTTCGCGCGGGCGACATCCTGCGCGTCGAGAAGCTTGCGGCCGAAGCTGGCCAGAAGGTTCAGTTCAACGAAATTCTCGTGCTCGGCGGCGACAGCCTGACCGTGGGCGCCCCCCTCGTGGACGGTGCCGCGGTGCAGGCCGAAGTGATCGAGCAGATCAAGGACAAGAAGGTCATCAACTACGTGAAGCGCCGGCGGAAACATTCGTCGCAGCGCACGCGTGGCCATCGCCAGCAACTGACGCTGCTGCGCGTGACCGAGATCCTTGCCTCGGGCGCGGACAAGTCGGGCGTCTCCGCCGCGATCGGCACCGCCGCCGCGCGCCGTGCGGCCCACAATGCTGCCCCGGCCGCTCAGGCCGAGGCGCCGGCTAAACCGAAGCGCACCGCCAAGAAAGCGGTCGCGGAAGCTCAGGAGTAACGCAGGATGGCACACAAGAAGGCAGGCGGTTCATCCCGCAACGGTCGCGATACCGCTGGCCGCCGTCTGGGCGTGAAGCTCTACGGTGGGCAGTCGGCTCAGCCCGGCAACATCATCGTGCGCCAGCGCGGGACCAAGTGGTTCCCGGGCAATGGCGTCGGCATGGGCACTGACCACACCATTTTCGCGATGGTCGAAGGCCAGGTCGAATACCGTAAAGGCCTCAAGGGCCGCACGTTCGTTTCGGTTCTCCCGGTGGCGGAGGCCGCCGAGTAACCGACCGAAACGGCTTGAAACAAGCGGGGGATCGGTCAAGGGCCGGTCCCCCGTCGCGTTTGGGGCGTCCTGTGCGCCCGGGCCGCCACCGGAACGAGGAACGATCGCCATTGCACTGCGCCATCGGGGATACCAGATCCTCAGGCAGGGGCAGGCCGCGCGGGAAAACCCGCGCATCGGAGGAGGAAGGCATGAAGTTGGACGCAGTGATCGTGCAGCCTACCATTGCAGCAGAGCGCTTTACCCTGCGCCCCCTGCGCAAATCGGATGCCGGGCTGATCGCCCTTTACACCGCCGATCGTCGCGTGGCCGAGGCGACGCGGTCGATCCCGCATCCGCTGCCCCCGGGCGCGACCGAGGCCTTCATCGCACGCGCCACCGCGCCCGAACGCGAAGAGGACGTCTGGGTGCTCGACGGGTCGGATCACGGTCTGGCCGAGGTGCTGGGCACCATCGGGCTCAAGCGGCTCGACCGCGGACAGTCGCAGGTCGGCTATTGGGTGGCGCCCGCCTTCTGGAACACGGGCTTTGCCAGCGAGGCCGTCCGTGCGCTGGTCGAGGCCAATCCGCAGGGCGCACGCACGCTGTTCGCCGAGGTGTTTCAGGACAACCCCGTCTCGGCGCGTGTGCTGACCAATTGCGGTTTCGAATACCTGGGCGATGCCGAGACCTATTCGGTGGCGCGCGATGCCCGCGTGCCGACCTGGACCTACCTGAAAAAGCTCGGCTAGGCCGGAAACCCACGGGTTTTCGCGCCTCAGATGCCGTCCGAACCTCCCGGGCGCGGGGTTTCGCTTGAGAGCCGCGCCCGATAGGACTATCGCCCTTGGGGCGGAACGAATGAAGGCGCAGCGATGAAATTCCTCGATCTGGCGAAGGTCTATATCCGCTCCGGCGGCGGCGGGTCGGGCTGCGTGAGCTTCCGGCGTGAAAAATTCGTCGAATTCGGCGGCCCCGACGGGGGCGACGGCGGCAACGGCGGCTCGGTCTGGGCCGAAGCGGTCGAGGGGCTGAACACGCTGATCGACTTCCGGTATCAGCAGCATTTCTTTGCCCATTCCGGCCAGCCCGGCATGGGGCGGCAGCGCACGGGCAAATCGGGCGAGGACATCGTGCTGAAGGTTCCCGTGGGGACCGAGATCATCGACGAGGATGAAGAAACCGTCATCGCGGATCTGACCGAGGTGGGCCAGCGCGTGCTGCTGGCGCGCGGCGGCAATGGCGGCTGGGGCAACCTGCATTTCAAGACGGCGACCAACCAGGCGCCGCATCGTGCCAACCCCGGGCAGGAAGGGGTCGAACGCACGATCTGGCTGCGGCTGAAGCTGATCGCCGATGCGGGCCTGCTGGGCCTTCCGAACGCGGGCAAATCGACCTTTCTGGCGGCAACCTCGAACGCCAAGCCGAAGATTGCGGATTATCCCTTCACGACGCTGGTGCCGAACCTTGGCGTGGTCGGCATCGACGGCAAGGAATTCGTGATGGCCGACATTCCCGGCCTGATCGAAGGGGCAAGCGAGGGGCGGGGTCTTGGCGACCAGTTCCTCGCCCATGTCGAACGCTGCGCGGTTCTGCTGCATCTGGTCGATGGCACGTCTTCGACCATCACCAAGGATTACCGCACCATCATGGGCGAGCTTGACGCCTATGGTTATGGTCTTGCCGACAAGCCGCGCATCACCGCGATGACCAAGATCGACGCGCTGGACAGCGACACCCGCAACCGGCGCCGCCGCGCGCTGGAGAAAGCCTCGGGCGGGCCCGTCTTCGTGATCTCGGCCGTGGCGGGCATGGGCGTGCAGGACGTCCTGCGCGCGCTCTACCGCGAGATTCGCCCCGATGGCGGCGACAAGGTGGAGGCCGGATCGTGGCGCCCCTGACGGAGCATCGCCCCGCGACACGTCCCGATATCCGGGCCGCGCGGCGGCTGGTGATCAAGATTGGCTCCGCGCTTCTGGTCGAAGGGCGCACGGGCGAGCGCGAGGCCGGACCGCTTCGGGCGGACTGGCTGCATGCGCTGGCCGCCGACGTGGCCGCGGTGAAGGCGCGCGGCGCGGATGTGGTGATCGTGTCGTCGGGCTCCATCGCGCTTGGCCGCGCGGTCCTTGGCCTGCCGCCCGGCCCCCTTGCGCTGGAGCAAAGCCAGGCCGCCGCCGCAGTCGGTCAGATCCGGCTGGCGCGCGCCTATGAGGAGGCGCTCGCCCCCCATGGGATCGTGACGGCGCAGGTGCTGGTCACGCTGGAAGACACCGAGGACCGGCGGCGCTACCTCAACTCCCGCGCTACGCTGGAGACGCTGCTCGGTCTTGGCGTCGTGCCGATCGTGAACGAGAACGACACGGTTGCGACGGACGAGATCCGGTTTGGCGACAACGATCGGCTCGCCGCGCAGATCGCGGTGACGGTCGGCGCGGATCAACTTGTGCTGCTGTCGGACGTCGATGGGTTCTACACGGCCAACCCGAAAGAGGACCCAACCGCCACGCGCTTCGAGATGGTCGCGGCGATCACGCCCGAGATCGAGGCGATGGCGGGCGATCCGATCTCGGGGCTGTCGAAGGGCGGAATGAAGACGAAGCTGATGGCGGCAAAGACGGCGGTCGCCGGCGGCTGCGCCATGGCGATCATGGAAGGGTCGGTCAGCCGACCGCTCAGCGCGCTGGCCGAGGGTGCGGCCTGCACGTGGTTTCTGGGCCAAGGCGATCCGCAGGCGGCGCGCAAGCGCTGGATCGGGGCGATGAAGACCAAGGGCGAGATCATCGTCGATGCGGGCGCGGCCAAGGCGCTTGCGGGCGGCAAGTCGCTTTTGCCGGCGGGCGTTGTCGGTGTTGCGGGCCATTTCGGCCGCGGCGATCCGGTGGCGATCCAGGGGCCGTCGGGCGAGGTGCTGGCCAAGGGGCTGACGCGCTACACGGCGGCCGAGGCACGGGCGATCATGGGGCACAAGTCGGCCGAGATTGCCGAGATCCTGGGCGCCCCCGGCCGGTCGGTGCTGGTGCATCGCGACGACATGGTGGTTTGAGCGGCGATCCCGGGGGCTGCGCGCCTCCGGACCCCGCGGGATAATTGGGCCGGAAGGAAGAGGCGAAGATGGGCGAGGCGACAGCGGATCTGATGGCGCGTCTGGGGCATGCGGCCCGGGCGGCGGCGGCGGAACTGGCCTTTGCCAGCGCCGAGCGCAAGCACGCGGCCCTGATCGGGGCGGCGCAATATGTCTGGGATCGTCGCCAGCAAATCCTCGACGCCAATGCGCTCGACATGGCCGAAGCCGAGGCGAAGGGCCTGAGCGCGGCCATGACCGACCGGCTGAAGCTGACCGAATCCCGCCTGCGCGGCATCGTGGATGCCTTGCGCGCGATTGCCGAACAGCCCGATCCCGTGGGCGCGGTGCTTGCGGAATGGGACATGCCGTCGGGCCTGCACATCAGGCGCGTGCGCACCCCGATCGGGGTGGTCGGCGTGATTTTCGAAAGCCGGCCGAACGTCACGGCGGATGCCGGTGCGCTTTGCCTCAAGGCGGGCAACGCGGTGATCCTGCGCGGCGGGTCGGAAAGCTTCCATTCCGCGCAGGCGATCCATGCCTGCCTCGTGGACGGGCTGAAGGCCGCGGGCCTGCCGGAAGCGGCGATCCAGCTTGTGCCCACGCGCGACCGCGAGATGGTGGCCGAGATGCTGCGGGCGGTCGATCATATCGACGTGATCGTTCCGCGCGGCGGCAAGGGGCTGGTCGGTCTTGTCCAGCGCGAGGCGCGGGTGCCGGTCTTCGCGCATCTTGAGGGGATCGTGCACATCTACGTGGACAAGGCCGCCGATCCCGCCAAGGCGCTGCGGGTCGTGCTGAACGCCAAGACGCGGCGGACGGGCATCTGCGGGGCGGCGGAATGCCTGCTGATCGACCGCGCCGTGGCCGCGACGCTGGGCGCCGACCTGATCGCCGCGCTGGTGGCGGCCGGTGTGCGGGTCCATGCGGATGAGGCGCTGGCGCATCTGCCCGGCACGGTGCCGGCCACCGACGAGGATTGGGGCCGGGAATACCTGGACATGGACATCGCCGCGAAGGTGGTTGGCGGGGTGGACGGCGCGATCGCCCACATCCGGCGGTATGGGTCGAACCACACCGATGCCGTCCTGACCGAGGACGATGCGGTGGCCGAGCGCTTCTTCACCCGGCTCGACAGCGCGATCCTGATGCGCAACGCCTCGACCCAGTTCGCGGACGGGGGCGAGTTCGGCATGGGGGCCGAAATCGGCATCGCCACCGGCAAGTTGCACGCCCGCGGCCCGGTCGGTGCCGAGCAGTTGACGAGCTTCAAGTATCTTGTCACCGCCGACGGCGCCACGCGCGGCTGAAGTCGGAGGAGCGGCGATCAGAACGAAAGGGTGATCGCCTCGGCGCCGATCTCGTGTCTGAGGCTGAGGCCCCTGCGCGCAGCCTCGTCCGCGGCCAGCGCGAAATGGACCTGCTCGGGGCGCAGCCGCTCGGGCAGGACGCCGTTTTGAAGCAGCGACCAGAGGTCGTCATCCACTTTCATCCGGGGCGCGCTGCCGGTCAGTCGCCAGCGGTTGACGCTTGACTGGATGACGATGCGCCCGCCAAAGGGCAGGGCGCTTTCAAGGCATTGGATCAGAAGGAATGCCAGCTTTGCGTCGTTGCGCGAGACGTCGCTTGCGACCTGCCAGTCGAAGGTGTGCCGGCTGCCGCGGCTGATGTCGGCCAGAACGCCCGTCACCTCGGGGCGACCGATGCGCTGATCGGCCGAGGCCGCGCCGTAGGAGATGCGGTAGAACCGGATGCGGGCATTGGCCGATGCCACGCTTTCCGCGATCAGCGCCAATTCCGGGCTAATCGGGCCGCCCGCCAACTGCAAAAGCTCGACCCCATTGCCGATGGCACCCAAGGGGCTGATAAGGTCGTGACAGATTCGAGAACCGACGAGGGCGGGGATATCCGGTCTTTCGGTCATCGGGAACCTACGGAAAACACACATGAGCGGGCTGAACGATATTCTGGAACCAGGCATGATCGTCCGACATCCAGATCGGCCCGATTGGGGATTGGGCCAGGTCCAGTCGCGGGTAGGAACACGCATCACCGTCAACTTCGAACACGCCGGGAAAGTCGTGATCGACGGCACACGGGTGTCGCTTCGCATCGACTTCGCTGGCGGAAGCAACTATGAGTTGTAATCCGCGCCGAATGCAATCCAGAATCATCCGGGCCGGGCGTTTGGCGCGCCGTGGTCCGCTGGTCTGTTGCAATCAAGGCATGCTGGCCCTACAAACCCGCGACACGTTGCAAGCAAGGCACGCCGGCGCCCATGATCTCTGACGACCCCTATTTCAAGGTGCGCCTGGCCCGGGACGAGCGCGATCTGCTTGCCGCACAGCGTCTGCGATATGCGGTCTTCGTCGAGGAACTTGGGGGAACCGGCGCGCTGGTCGATCATGACCAGCGGTTTGAACGGGACGAATTCGACCCGGTCTTCGAACACCTTCTGTTGATCGACAACCGCCGGGACGCCAAGGAACTGGACGATGTCGTCGGCGTCTATCGACTGCTGCGCGGGGATGCCGCGGCCGAGTTCGGCCGGTTCTATTCCGAGGGCGAATACGATCTGGAGCCCCTGAAGCGTTCCGGCCGCAGCCTTGTCGAGCTTGGCCGGTCCTGCGTCCATCCCGATTATCGCGGCGGCACGGCGATGTTCCACCTCTGGAACGGGCTGGCCGAATACGTGCTGGAACGCGAGATCGAGATCATGTTCGGCGTGGCGAGCTTTCACGGCACGGACATCGAGGCGCTGAAGATGCCGCTGTCCTACCTGCATCACAACCACCTCGCGCCCGAGGGGCTGCGGGTGCGCACCCAGCCCGAGCACTTCCAGAGCATGGACCTCGTGCCTGCGGCCGAGGTGGACCGGCCGGCGGCGATGCGGGGCACGCCTGCGCTGATAAAGGCCTATCTGCGGCTGGGCGGCTTCGTGGGCGAAGGCGCGTTCATCGACCGGCCGTTCAATACGACCGATGTCTGTCTGCTGATGGACACCAAGAGCATGTCGGACCGGCACAAGGGCTTCTACACCCGGAAATACGAGGCCCGCGCCTGATGCACTGGGACCCCTCGGTCGAACCGGAGCCGGTGCGTATCGGACCGCTTGGCTGGCTTCTGGTGCTGCTGAGAGGGTCCGTGCTGGTCGTGGTGACCTATGGCGGGTTGGTCCTGCTGCTGCTGATCCGCCTGGTCGAGCGGCCGCTGTTCGGCTTGAACCGTCCCGTGACGCCGTGGATCACGCAAACGGTCTGCCGTCTTGCGCTCATCATCATCGGCATCCGGGCCACCGTGCTTGGCACGCCGATGCGGGAAAAGGGCGCGGTCGTCGCCAACCACGCCTCGTGGTTCGACATCTTCACGCTGAATGCCTTCCAGCGCATCTATTTCGTGGCAAAGGCCGAGGTCGCGGGCTGGGCCGGGATCGGCTGGCTTGCACGGGCGACGGGCACTGTCTTCATCGCGCGCCGCAGCACCGAGGCGAAGCGCCAGCAGGATCTGTTCGAGGCGCGGCTGAAGGCCGGGCACAAGCTCCTGTTCTTCCCCGAGGGCACGAGCACGGACGGCATCCGCGTGCTGCCGTTCAAATCGACGCTGTTTGCGGCCTTCTTCGCGGACGGTCTGGCCGAACAGTTGCACATCCAGCCGGTGTCGGTGGTCTATACCGCGCCCAAAGGGCAGGACGAACGGTTCTACGGCTGGTGGGGCGCGATGGATTTTGCGCCGCACCTGCTGAAGCTGTTGGCTGCACCCCGGCAGGGGCAGGTCGAGATCACTTTCCACGCGCCCGTCGCGGTGGCGGATTTCGTCAGCCGCAAGCACCTTGCGTCCTATTGCGAAGACAAGGTCCGCAGCGCCTTTCCGGCAAAGCGGGGCTGACGCCCGGCTCAGCCCAGCGGGGCCATGAGGGCCTTCAAGGCGGCCAGGGCATCATCGGCGCCCCAGATCTCTTCGCCCACGGCGAAGAAGTCGGTGACCGGTGCAAGCGCCCCGACGCGATCGACCGTGAGGGCGCCTTCGGCGACGACGGGAACCTCGATCATCTCGGACCACCAGGCGAACAGCTCCTCGGGCGCCGTCTCTCCGGTGCCGAGCGGCGTGTTTCCGACCGGGCCGAAGGCCACGTAATCCGCCCCGGCCTCGCCCGCGTTCATGCCGTCGTGCCGCGAGGTGCCGCAGAACGCGCCGACGATGGCGTCGTTGCCAAGCGCCTTGCGCGCCGCGCGCACGTTGCGCGCCCCGTCGGGCAGGTGCACCCCGTCCAGCCCGTGGCGTTCGGCCAGCGCGACGTGGCGGTCGATCACGATGGCCACGTCGCGTTCATGCGCCACGGCGCGCAGCATGTCGGCCGCGCGGCCAAGGGTGCCTTCGTCCGTCGTGGCAAGTGCGATCCGGATGCACGCGACCTCGGCCCCGTCGAGCACGCCGGCAAGCCGGTCGGCAAAAGGCGCGGGATCGAAGGCCGGGGGGGTGACGAGGTAAAGCTGCGGGCGATCTTCGGTGGCCATGGGCGTTCCTTGCAGGTTTCGGATCGTCTAGCGGGTTTTGCCGGTTTTGCAAACGGGGCCGCTGCGCTGCCGGGGGGCGTGGCCGCCTTTGGTGGGGATATTCTTGCCAGAAAGAAGGCGCGGACAGAAAGCACGGGCCCGTGCCTTGCCGAGATTGCGCGGCAGGGCTATCAGGCGGACATGACCGAGACATCCGCACCAGAACCCTTCGTCATCCTTGTCCGCCCGCAGATGGGCGAGAACATCGGTGCCGCGGCGCGCGCCATGCTGAACTTCGGCCTGACCCGGATGCGGGTGGTGGCGCCGCGCGATGGCTGGCCCAACCCCAAGGCCGTGGCGATGGCCAGCGGGGCGAGCCGCATCCTTGAACATGCCGGGCGGTTCGACACCGTCCCCGAGGCGCTGGCCGAATGCCATTACGTCTTCGCGACGACAGCCCGGTCGCGCGAGTTGACGAAGCCGGTGATGACGCCGGAACGCGCGATGGAACATGCCCGCGCGCTGGCAGCCGAGGGCAAACGCGTGGGCCTCTTGTTCGGGCCGGAGCGCACGGGGCTTGAGAACGACGACATCACGCGGGCGGACGCCATCGTGACCGTGCCCGTCAACCCCGAATTCCCGTCGATCAACCTTGCCCAATGCGTGCTGCTTCTGGCCTATGAATGGCGGCGGCAGGCGGGTGGCGTGCCCCCCGAGGTGATGGCGATGGCGGGCACCGATTTCGCCACGAACATCGAGGTCGAGAAATTCGGCGATCATGTCGAGGAGGTGCTGGAGCGCGCGGGCTTCTTCTTTCCCGAAAAGAAGGCGCCCAGCATGAAGGTCACGCTGCGCAACATGTGGGGGCGGCTGCCGCTGACGCGCGCGGATGTGCAGACGCTCCACGGCATGCTGCGGCAGATCGTCCGCTGGAGGGATGGCGGCGCGGCCTGAGCGGGCGCGCGCTTGAAGGCTCGGCGGCGGCGGCCTAGTGTTCGTCCCGCGCGAACGGAGGCAGCATGGCTCAGAAACGCATGATTTTCGAAGAGGTCGGCGGCAAGGCGGCGACCGGTCCGCAGGGCGGCATGATCGACCGGAAGGGCGGCGGGGCACGCGGGGGCATCCGGCTCTGGCTGATGCTGATCTTCGCGATGGTGTCCGCCATGATCCTTGTCGGCGGGCTGACGCGGCTGACCGGCTCGGGCCTGTCGATCACGCAATGGAAGCCGATCTCGGGCGCGCTGCCGCCAATGGGACAGGCGGCCTGGCAACATGTCTTCGACCTTTACAAGCAGTCGCCGCAATACCGCATCGAGAACCAGGGCATGACGCTGGCCCAGTTCAAGTTCATCTACTGGTGGGAATGGAGCCACCGTCAGCTTGGCCGCACCATCGGTCTGGTCTGGGCGCTTGGCTTCTTCGGATTCTGGGCCGCCGGCAAGATTCCTACGGGCTGGCGCGGCAAGCTGTTCCTGCTGGGCGTGATGGGGGGCATTCAGGGCGCGATCGGCTGGTGGATGGTCTCGTCCGGCCTCACCGGCGACATGACCGCGGTGGCGAGCTATCGTCTGGCGACGCATCTGGGCATCGGTTTCATCATCCTTGGCACGACCGCGTGGTTCATCTTCCAGATGGGGCGGAGCGAGGGCACGTTGTTGCAGGCGCGCCGGCAGGGTGAGGCGTGGCTTTTCACGCTGGCAACGGGGGTGATGTGCCTGCTGTTCCTGCAGATCGTGCTGGGCGCGCTGGTCGCGGGCATCGACGCGGGCCGCAATTACCCGACCTGGCCGCTGATGAATGGGTCGTTCTTCCCGGCGGATGCCTTCGTGGTCCCGGGGGGCGGCGCGACCTGGCGGGCGTTCTTCGAGAACCCGGGCCTTGTTCAGTTCATTCACCGCATGAACGGCTACATCCTTGTGCTGTTCGGCCTCTACACCGCTTTGCGGGCGCGCCGTTCGGCCCATGCGACCACGCGCGGCGCCTTTGCCGCGATGGCGGTGATGCTGCTGATCCAGATGACGCTGGGCATCTACACCGCGCTTTATGCAGCGCCGGTTGATATCGCCAGCGTCCACCAGGCCGGTGCGATCCTGCTGTGGGTGCTGGTCCTGCGCGCGCGGCACGCGGCGCGTTTTCCGATTGTCGGTTCCATCCGAAAGGGCACCGCATGAGCACCGTTGACGACCTCATCGCCTTCCAGCGCGAGACCGAGGCGCTGGCGCAGATCGCCGGGCGGCTGGAGTGGGATCAGGAAACCATGATGCCGCGCGGCGCGGCTGAGCAGCGGGGCGAGGAATGCGCGGCCCTCGAGGGGGTGCTGCATGCGCGGCGCACCGATCCTCGTGTCGGCGAATGGCTTGACGCGGCAAAGCCCGCGGATGCGGTGCAGGCCGCGCAGCTGCGCCACATCCGGCGCAGCCATGAGCGTGCGGTAAAGATCCCGGCGCGGCTCGCGCAGGAGATCGCGCGGGTGACCTCGGTCGCGCAGGGCATCTGGGCCGAGGCGCGGGCGGCGGAAGACCCGGCGAAGTTCCTGCCGACGCTCGCGCGTGTAGTCGCGCTGCGCCGGGAAGAGGCTGCGGCGCTCTGCGGCGGCGGTGCGCTTTACGACGCGCTGCTGGACGATTACGAGCCGGGCGCGACGCAGGCCAGCATCGCGGCGATGTTCGACGGGCTGCGGCCACGGCTGGTGGCGCTGCGAGAACGCATCCTTGGGTCCGAACGCACACCCGACACGCTGACGGGCCATTTCCCCAAGGCGCAGCAACTGGAGCTGTCGCGCCGCCTTGCTTCGGCCTTCGGCTATGACTGGTCGCGCGGGCGGCTGGACCTTGCGGTGCATCCGTTCTCGTCCGGGTCCGGGCACGACGTGCGGATCACGACGCGGGTTGTCGAGGCGGAGCCTTTCAACTGCTTCTATTCCACGATCCACGAGGTGGGCCATGCCTGCTACGAACAGGGGATCGATCCGGCCTACCTTCTGACGCCCCTCGGGCAGGGTGTGTCCATGGGGGTGCACGAAAGCCAGAGCCGGATCTACGAGAACCAGCTTGGCCGGTCGCGCCCGTTCACCGGCTGGCTGCACGGCCAGATGCAGGACATGTTCGGGCCGCTGTCGGTTGCCGATGCCGACGCCTTCCATGCGACGGTGAACCGGGTGCAGCCCGGCTTCATCCGCACCGAGGCGGACGAGGTGCATTACAACCTGCACGTCATGCTGCGCTTCGATCTGGAGCGGGACCTGATCTCCGGCGCGCTGGAGGTGCAGGACCTGGAAGAGGCGTGGAATGCGCGGTTCCTCAAGGACTTCGGACAGCAGGTGGACAGGCCCTCGCACGGCATGTTGCAGGACGTGCACTGGTCGGTCGGCCTGTTCGGCTATTTCCCGACCTATACGCTGGGCAACGTCTATGCCGGCTGCCTGAACAAGGCGCTGCGCGCTGCGGTGCCGGAGGTGGACGAAAACCTCTCCCGCGGGGATGCGACGCCCGCGACGGACTGGCTGCGCACGCAGTTGCAGCAGCACGGCGGGCTTTACGAGCCCCGCGAGGTCGTCACGCGCGCCTGCGGCTTCGCGCCGAGCGAGGGGCCGTTGCTTGACTATCTCGAGGCGAAGTTCGCGGAGATCTACGCATTGTGAGCCCCAAGGCCGCGCCCGGCGGATTAGGCGTCTGGCTGCTCGCGGCCGGTCAGACCACAGGCTACGCGACCTTCAACTTTTCCTTCGCCGCACTTCTGGTGGCGCTGAGCGATCCGGCCACGGGCGCCCACATGCCGCGCACGGTGCTTGCGGCCGGCCCGACGCTGGCGCTGATCCTTGCCGCGCTGATCGCGCCGCGGATGGGGCGACTTGTTGACCGGGGGAAGGGGGCGTTGCTTCTGCGCTTTGGCCCGCTGGTGGGGGCGGCCGGTCTTGCGATCGCCTCGTTCGCGCAAGGCATGCCGGCCGTGTGGATCGCGGGTTACCTGCTGGTGGGGCTTGCCGAGGCCACGACCCAGTTCGAGACCTGCTTTGCCCTGCTGATCCGGCGGCTGGGGCCCGCGGCGCGCGGCGCCATCGTGCGGGTGACACTGGTCGCGGGCTTCTCGGCGACGTTGGCCTTTCCGCTGGGCGATCGGCTGGCCCATGCGCTTGGCTGGCAGGGGGCGCTTCTGGCGCTCGCGGCCATCGCGGCCGGGGTGACGGTGCCGCTCAACATCGCGGGGACCGCGCTCATTCAGCGTCAGGTCGGGCGCGAGGTGGCAGACCCGCCCGACCCCGCGGGCAAGGCGACCGCGCTGCGCCGGGCAATGACGGATTCGGCTTTCTGGCGGCTTGCCGGGCTGATCGGGCTGATCTGGCTCGATCATGCGATGCTCACGACCTTTGCCCTGCCGCTGCTGACGGGGCGGGGGGCGGATCACGGGATCGCGGTGATGCTTGCCGCGGGCTTCGGTCCGGCGCAGGTCGCGGGGCGCGTCATGCTGCTTCTTGCGGGCGAAGCGCTTCCGCTCGCGCGGGTGACGCTTGCCACGCTTGCCGTCTTTGTCCTTGCCGGACTGCTGCTGATGTTCGGGCATGGCGTGCCCACCATGTGGCTGCTCTACGTGCTGGCGCAGGGTGGGGCGGCGGGCATAGCCACGATCCTGCGCCCTGTCCTGGCGGCGGAAATCCTCGGGCGCGAGCGTTTCGGGGCAATCTGGGGCGTGCTGTCGGTCGCCCCGCTGATGGCGCAGGCCGTGGCGCCGATGCTGGGTGCGCTGCTGCTCGGGTTCGGCGGCAGCGCCGTGATCCTTGCCGCGCTGGCGATGGCCGTGGTGGCGCTTCTGCTTGGCTTCAGCCTGCGGCCGCGGCTGGGCGGCTGAGTCAGGCGCCCGTGGGCCAGTCCGGCTTGCGCTTTTCGATGAAGGCGGTGATGCCCTCGTCGGTGTCGCGCCACAGCATGTTTTCGACCATCACCTGCGCCGTATGCACATAGGCATCGGCCAGTCCCATCTCGATCTGGTCGTAAAACGCGCGCTTGCCGATCTTGACCGCGGCCCCCAGCTTGCCGGCGATCGTCTCGGCCAGCCAGAAGGCTTCGTCGCGCAGCGCCTCCTTCGGGACGACGCGGTTCACGAGGCCGATCCGCTCGGCCTTTTCGGCGTCGATCAGGGCGCCAGTGGTCAGCATCTCGAACGCCTGCTTGCGCGGCACGACCCGGCTGAGCGCGACCATCGGCGTCGAACAGAACAGCCCGATATTCACCCCGTTCACCCCGAAGCGCGCGCCCTCGGCCGCGACGGCAAGGTCGCACGAGGCGACAAGCTGGCAGCCCGCCGCCACGGCGACCGAATGCACCTCGGCGATCACGGGCTGGGGCAGGTGGACGATCTGCTGCATGACCCCGGCGCAACGGCGGAACAGGTCGGCGAAATAGGCCCGGCCCTTGTCGTCCGACTGCCGCCCGGCCTGCATCTCCTTCAGGTCGTGGCCCGCGCAGAAGGCCTTGCCCGCCCCGCGCAGGATGACTGCCTTGGTGTCGCGCTCGGTGGCAAGTTGGCCGAAGGCCTCCGACAACGCGGCGAGCATTCCGTCCGACAAGGCATTCAGCGCAGCCGGACGGTTCATCGTCAGGATCGCGATCGGCCCCTCGTCCTCGCGCAGCACCAGCGGTTCGTCCATGTGATCCTCCCTACCTATTTCCGGCCAGACTACTTTGAGCATCGGAAGAGGGGAAGCGGCTCGATCCTGCCAAAGCCTTGCCTTTCGCCGGGTTTGCCGAAACTCTGTGGCAACGAACAGGGGGGGGGAGGGGCAATGCAGCCGGTGATGACCGCTCGGGAGTTGGAGGCGTTCCTGTCGCGGGAATTCCCGCAGGTCGCAGGGGATTTCGCGGTGGAGGAGGTGCAATCGAATCGCGCGCGCATCCGCTTTCGCGTGGCCGATCGTCACCTGCGTCCGGGGGGCACGGTCTCGGGTCCGTCGATCTTCGCGCTTGCGGATGTCGCGATGTATCTGGCGCTGCTCGCCATGATCGGGCCGGAAGCCCTTGCGGTGACGACGAACTGCGCCATCGACTTCATGCGCAAACCTGCCGCCGAGGCCGACCTGATCGCGCAGGCGCGCATCCTGAAGCTCGGGCGGGTGCTCGCGGTGGGCGATGTCCTCGTCTTTTCCGACGGGACAGAGACGCCCGTCGCGCGGGCGAGCCTCACCTATTCCATTCCGCCCCGAAAGGCCGCGACGGCCTGACCGGCAGGGGCGTCAGCCCTTGCTGCCGGCATGCTTGAACTTGCCTTCGATCTGGGCGCCGCTTTCGATGACGAGCGTTTCGTAGGTCACCTGGGCCTCGGCCGTCGCGGTCGAGCGCATCGTGAACTGCATGCAGCTCACGCTGCCGTTGATGCGGCCGCGCACCTCGACCGTTTCGGCGCGCAGCTTGCCCTCGACGGTGCCGGTGGCCCCGATCACGAGCGACTTCGCGTCCATATCGCCTAGAACCTCGCCCTGCACCTCGACCACGCCCGTCGAGGTCACGTTGCCGGTGATGTGAAGGTCGGAACTCAGAAGCGACCGGCCCCCCGCCGCCGAAGCTGCCTTGGCAGGGGAGTCTGCGTCTGCGGATTTGCTGAACATCTACCATCTCCTCATGCGGCTGGCTCGCCGCCCCTATCCATGGGTTAGACGTCATGGGCCACCTAGGGGTCAAGACTTGTTCAGGGTGAAGGTGCCGAGTCGCCCGAACGGTGGCCTTCCGGCGACTCGTCTGCCGCCCAGACAGCCGTTTGACGCGACAGACTGGCTTGGAAAGGCCAAGTTATCAACAGTTTGGGCGCCTCATGTGGATAACTCGCGCCGGGCGTCTGCAGCCGAAACGGCAGTTTTCCGCGTGTTTGCTGGGGAATCCGGCCGTCCCTGAAGAAAGTGTGGACTTGGGTTATTTTTGCGCTTGCGGTGTTTGTTGAGTGGCCGTAGATAGCGCTTCACCGACGCGGCGACGTGTTGGTTGGCGGCTCTGATGGGTTGCTGGATGGAGATGAGGCAGGCGGGCGCGCCGCGGGAATGTGGCGCCTCGGTTTGTTTTGTCTTCGGCTCTTTGACAGATTGGTTTACTGAAGAGATATGCGGG
>JAGWVA010000061.1 GCA_028875855.1 Paracoccaceae bacterium | reverse complement strand
CACCATCGGGTTGGCGAAGGCGGTCGTGGCGGTGGCCAGCGTGACAGCGGCAACGGCGGCAATCTTGCGGATCGTGAACGTCATGGTCGTCTCCTCTCGTTTGGCGGTCAGGGCGTTTGCCTGATCCATGCCCGAGTTACGGAGGCGCCGACGGGAAAGTTTCAGAGCGCCGCAGTTTTTTGGCGCAGGCGACGTGCGGCCGTGGTGAAGCGCCCGGAATGGAAAAGCCCGGCCGATTGGCCGGGCTTCGCCGATCTTGCTGCGATCAGAACGCGATCATCGTGTAGACAAACAGCGTGTTGTTGTCCGACGCGTTGTGACCATTGCCATCGAAGTTCGTCGTGCCACCGTAGAGCCTCAGGTAGTGGATATACTGGACACCGAACTTCAGGTTGCCCTTGGGGTCCCAGCTCGGCCCGCCATCCATCCACGGCGAATAGTTCACCTCGAGCGAGACGGACGTGCTGTCCGGCGATCCAGAGACCGAGTTTCCGCCGTAAAGCCCCGCGTCGCTGCTGCCCGATACGTTCGAGAATGCACCGATCACCGCCCATTTCGACCGGTAATAGGTAAGCGACACATCCAGTGCGTTCAGATGATTGTCCGGATTGCTGGCCCCGCTGAAGGGAGACGCGCCCGAGGTGTGCTGCCACTCCAGGATGTCACGGGCCTTCAACATCAGGCCGTAGCCCTTGCCGGAATAATCATACTGCGTGTCGAAGCCCAGATCGACGTAGCGATCGTTCCCCGAACTGCCGGCAGCCGTCGGTTTCAGATCCGCGGCCATCGCCATCAAGCCGACCATCAGCGTGGACTTCTTGCTGAGCGATTTGGAATAGGCCAACCGCAGATAAGGCGCAAAGCCCGTGACCTGGAACCCGGGGTCGCCGGTGCCCAGATGGATCAGCGTTGACGGCGAAAGCCCGGTGTAGCCGCCGAACTCGGTGTAAAGACCGTTCGAGAACATCGAGTAGCCTGTCAAGCCGAGAACGGTCTGGGCCAGTGTGCCCTGCAGCATCGTGCCGGGCGGGCCGAATTGCGGCGCCACCGCCGAGCCGAATTGCGGATAGCCCCAGGCCGGAGTGGTTGCCCAGAGATCCTGCACGGTCGGGTTGTTGTTCAGGCTCAGGCCGTAGGTGGCGTCCTTGCCGAAGAGGGTGCCCGACTTGGCCCACCGGATATCGGTATTGTCCCAGGACCACGATTTGGCATCCGGGCTATAGGTGAATTGAGCGAAGGCGCCGACATTGTCGGTGATCTTGCCGGCGTAAAACAGGCTGAACTGATCGAGCGACAGGATGTCGTTCGTCTTTTGTGACGATTGCAGGGGCGGCGTATCCTGCGCTTTCTGGGTGTGGGTAAATCCGCCGACCATGAATGCCGCAATGGGAAGCGCCAGCTTCGGATTGGCCGGCATCGACATTACATATCCGTTCATCTTGAACTGACGCCCGAAAGACGTGAGTTCCGGAATGGACGTGTGGCAGACCGAACAGGCCATGCCCGTCTGTCGCGCAAAGCTGGGAACCGCCTGCGCGGCCGTCGGCCCCAGCACGAGCCCCGTCAGCCCGGCAACAAACAGCGCGGCCGCACGCATGAGCCGGCCGAGGGGCGGCACATGCAGGTTTATCGGGGTATGGCGCAGGCCATACCGCTCCGCTCTCCCGGTAAAAGGGAGAGGCTCAGATTGTATTTTCATTTCCCCGTTCCTTAAGCAAAACGTCAACCGGAAGGGGCCAGAGATCGGTTGGTCAGAGACGCGACGTCCAGGTTGGCGTTGCCGCATGTCGCTCCTGGATTCGGGTTCCGACTTTGATCCAGGTCAATTTGACGTGGCCGTTAAAAACCGGCTGTCAAAGATTGCAAAATTGCATCCATTTCAGGTAAATGCGAAAAACGTTTAAAGACTTTGCGATTTATTCACGATTTTAATTATCACGCCTATGTGATTTCTTGTGAATTTCAATTGAGAATAATCGGGCCTGCTGATTTGAACAGGTGGCGAGCTTTCGGGACCCCCCCCACTGCGAGCCAAGGCGCCCCGGCGGGATCGCCGTCATCCGCCGTAACGGTCCACCAGCGTCCGTTCGACCTGGCTGGCGAACTTGGCCGCGGCGACCGGCAGTGTGCGACCGCGCAACTGCCCAAGGTAAAGCATCCCCTCTGGCACATCCCGCCGGTCCAGTCGGCGGGTCACGATCCCGTCGATGCCGTCCTGCGCGGGCAGACCGATCGGCACCTGAAAACCGATGATCTGTTCATGCGCGGGCAGGCGCCGCAGGAATTCGAAGCTGTCGGATTCCACGACCGGCTCCAGATCGACCGAAGATCGGCGCAGGGCGAGGTCGATCAGGTGGCGGACGCCGTAGTCCAGCGTCGGCAGCGCGAGCGGATATTCCGCGCAGGCCGTCAGCCGGACGGATGAGGCCTGTGCCAGCGGATGATCGGGAGCCATCACGGCATGCACGGCCTGCCGCACGGTGGCGATGACCTGAACCTCGGACAGGCGCACGGGCTCGAACACCAGCGCCAGATCGACCGAATGATCGACCAGCGCCTGCTCTGCCGCGGCGCGGTCGCGCAGCAGCACCGAAAAGGTGACGCGCGGATGCTGGGCGCGGTAGGCCGCGATCTGCTCGGGCAGGAAGTAAGGCAATAGCGCCTGACTGCAGGCGATGGCCACATGGCCGCGCCGCTCCCCCGCAAGGTCTGCGATGCGGGACTTCAGGCGTTCGAAATCCGACGACTGGGTGCGGATATAGTGGATCAGCAACTCTCCGGCGGTGGACAGGCGCACGCCTCGCGGCAGGCGTTCGAAGATCTGCACCCCCAGTTCCTCCTCCAGCGCCAGCACCCGGCGGTTCAGCGCGGTCGAGGTGATTGCCAGCGTTTCCGCGGCCTTGCGGATCGACCCCGCCCGGGCAATCGCGTCGATATAGGTCAGCGGCGTGAGGTGTCGCATGGGCTGTCCCCAAAGAAGGTAATGTGCTGCGTTTCATGCAGCGGTTTGGTGCAAACTTAGCAGACGACAGCAGCACAGCAAGCACCGTAGCTTTTGCCCATCCCCCGCCCCGGATGGCCTGGCGGGGCCGCCCATCACAGCGCCGCAAGCCAGGAGTTTCCCCGATGTCCCGATCCCCGATATCCCGCCGTTCCTTTCTGACCGCCTCTGCCGGCCTGGCCGGGGCGACCGCGCTTTCCTCCCTTCCGCTGGCTGCGCGCGCCGCGGGTAAGCTGACCGTCGGCTTCATCTACGTGGGGGCCCGCGACGACTACGGATACAACCAGTCCCATGCCGAAGGGGCGGCCGCGGTGAAGAAGATCCCCGGCGTCAAGGTGGTGGAACAGGAAAAGGTGCCCGAGACCGTCGCCGTCACCAAGACCATGGAAAGCATGATCAATTTCGACGGCGCGACGCTGCTGTTCCCGACCTCGTTCGGCTACTTCGACCCGTTCATCCTGCAGCTTGCCCCCAAGTACAAGGATGTCCGGTTCGAGCACTGCGGCGGGCTCTGGACGCCCAAGGACCCCAGGAACGTCGGCTCCTACTTCGGCTACATCGACATGGCCGTTTACCTCAATGGCATCTGCGCGGGCCATGCGACGAAGACCAAGAAGATCGGCTTCGTCGCCGCGAAGCCGATCCCGCAGGTGCTGGAGAACATCAACTGCTTCCTTCTGGGCGCCCGCGCGGTGGACCCGTCCATCACCTGTCAGGTGATCTTCACCGGTGACTGGTCGATGCCGGTCAAGGAGGCGGAAGCCACCAACTCGCTCTGTGACGCGGGCTGCGACGTAATCACCGCCCATGTGGACGGGCCGAAGGTCGTGATGCAGACGGCCGCCGGGCGCGGGGCCTTCATCTGCGGCTACCACGCCAACCAGTCCGCGCTTGCGCCCGACAAGTATCTGACCGGGGCCGAATGGAACTGGGGCAAGGTCTATACCGACTTCGTCGAGACGACGCTGAAGGGCGGCACGATCGACAACTTCGTCCGCGGCGGCCTGAAGGAGGGCTTCGTGAAGATGTCGCCGCTGGGTCCGGCCAATTCGGACGCCGCCCGCAAGCAGTTCGAGGCGGTGAAGGTTGAGATCATGAAGGGCGACTACGTGGTCTTCAAGGGTCCGATGAAGGACAACAAGGGCAAGGAGATCATCCCTGCCGGCAAGGCCTATCCGGAAACCGACGTGGCGCTGGAAAGCATGAACTACCTCGTCGAGGGCGTCATCGGGTCCACGAGCTGAGGGGGCGGCGATGGCGGATCAGGCCGTGGTCATGGCGCCCCGGGCGCGCGGGCGCGACTGGCGCGCCCCGCTGGCCCGCCGCGCCGAGGGGATCGTGATCCCCATCGGCGCCTCGGCGGTGGGGCTCGCTTTCTTCGGGCTGATCCTGCTCGCGATGGGCAAATCGCCCGTCGAATTCTACCAGCTTGTGTTCAAGGCCGGCTTCGGAACAGCGTTTTCGTGGCAGAACACGCTGTCCCGCGCGACGCCGCTGTTGTTTGCGGGCCTCTGCGTCGCGCTGCCAGCCCGGCTCGGCCTTGTCGTGATCGGGGGCGAGGGGGCGATCTGCCTGGGCGGCACCGCCGCTGCTGCGCTTGGCGTGGCGCTGGGTCACGCGCCAAGCGTGATCGGCCTGCCGCTCATGGCGGCGGCCGGTGCGCTCGCGGGCGCGGTCTGGATCGGCGCGGTCGGCGCGCTTCGGCACTGGCGCGGCGTGAACGAGACGATCTCCAGCCTGCTGATGGCCTATATCGGGATTGCGCTGATGAACCAGCTGGTCGAGGGACCGCTGCGCGATCCGGCGAGCCTCAACAAGCCCTCGACCGCACCGCTGCCGCCCGCGCTAAGGGTGGGTGACATTCCGGGGATGGATGTGCATTGGGGCCTGATCGTCGCCCTTGTCGCCTGTGTCCTGTGCTGGGTTCTGATGGAGCGCACGACCATCGGTTTCGCCGCGCGGATCGCAGGCGACAACGTGCGCGCGGCACAGGTGCAGGGCCTGCCGGTGGGCCGGCTGATCCTTGGCTTCACGGCGCTGGGCGGGGCCTTCGCGGGCATCGCCGGGTTCTTCGAGGTGACGGCGGTGCAGGGGGCGGCCAATGCCTCGCTGGCGGCGGGCTACGGCTACACCGGCATCCTGATCGCCTTTCTTGCGAGGCAAAACCCGTTGGCGGTCATCCCGGTCGCGCTGCTTCTGGCGGGGTTCGAGGCGTCCTCCGGCCTCGTTCAGCGTCACATGGACTTGCCCGATGCCACGATCCTTGTCCTGAAGGCGGTGGTCTTCGTCGTCATCCTCGTGTCCGACACGCTTTACGGACGATTCCGCATCTTCACCCCGTCGCGCTGGAGCCAGCCATGAATACCTCCGACATCGGCCTTTGGGGCGTTCCGCTGGCGATCCTCGGCGGCGCGGTGCGGGTCTCGACCCCGTTCCTTTACGTGAGCCTCGGGGAGGTGCTGACCGAGCGGTCGGGCCGGATCAACCTCGGGCTCGAGGGAACGCTGGTCTTCGGCGCGATGGCCGCCTATGCGGTGGCCTTTCACAGCGGATCGGCCTGGGCGGGCGTGGCGGCGGCGGCGCTCTGCGGGGCAGGGTTCGGGTTGCTCCATGGCCTGATCTGTTCGCTGCCGCGGGTGAACGATATCGCCATCGGAATCGCGCTGATGCTGCTTGGGACCGGGCTCGCCTTCTTCTACGGCACGCCCTACGTGCAGCCGGTCGCGCCGCATCTGCCGGCGATCCCCTTCGGCAACTGGTCGAACGTGCCGCAGGTGCAGGCGGCGCTCAGGGTGAACGTGCTCTTCATCGCGGGCATCGCGCTGGCCCTTCTGATGGCCTGGGCGCTTCGCGCGACCCGGATCGGTCTGATGCTGCGCGTGGTGGGCGACAGCACCGACGCTGCCCGCGCGATGGGCCTGCGCCCGAACCGCATCCGCGCGCTGGCCACGGCGGCGGGAGGGGCCTTTGCCGGGGTTGGCGGCGCTTACCTGTCGCTGTTCTACCCGGGATCGTGGAGCGAGGGGATTTCGTCCGGGCAGGGTCTGATGGCCGTCGCGCTGGTGATCTTCGCCCGCTGGAGCCCGATCAACTGCTTCTGGGCCGCGCTGCTGTTCGGGGGCGCGGGCGCCCTGGGGCCCGCGCTGCAATCGGTGGGGATCACGCAAGGCTATTACCTGTTCTACGCCGCGCCCTACGTGCTGACGCTCGGCGTTCTGATCGCGACCTCGTCGCCCACGCAGGCCACCGCCGGTGCGCCGGGCGAACTTTCCATCACCAAGTGAGGGACCATGACCACGATTGCCTCCACCCCCTATGCCTGGCCCTGGAACGGCGATCTGCGGCCGCAGAACACGGCGCTGATCATCATCGACATGCAGACCGATTTCTGCGGCACGGGCGGCTATGTGGACAAGATGGGCTATGACCTTTCGCTGACGCAGGCCCCCATTGCACCGATCAAGACCGTGCTGACGGCGATGCGCGCCAAGGGCTACCACATCATCCACACCCGCGAGGGCCACCGGCCCGACCTGTCGGACCTGCCCGCCAACAAGCGCTGGCGCAGCCGTCAGATCGGCGCGGGGATCGGCGATCCCGGCCCCTGCGGCAAGATCCTCGTGCGCGGGGAGCCCGGCTGGGACATCATCCCCGAACTTTACCCCGAGCCGGGCGAGCCGATCATCGACAAGCCGGGCAAGGGGTCGTTCTGCGCCACCGACCTGGAACTGATGCTGCGCACTCGCGGCATCGAGAACCTGATCCTTACGGGCATCACGACGGATGTCTGCGTCTCGACCACCATGCGCGAGGCGAATGACCGTGGCTTCGAATGCCTGCTGCTGACCGATTGCTGCGGCGCGACCGATCCCGGCAACCATGCCGCGGCCATCAAGATGGTGACGATGCAGGGCGGCGTCTTCGGGGCGGTCGCGGACAGCGCCACGCTGCTGGCGGCGCTGCCATGATTGTCGGCGAAGAGCCCCTGCCGCAAAGCGGCGCGCTGGAGGTGGCCACCCTCGGGATGACGATGCGCTTTGGCGCCTTCACCGCGCTTGATGACGTGTCGATCCGCGTGCCGGCGGGGACTTTCCACGCGCTTCTGGGCGAGAATGGCGCCGGCAAGTCCACGCTGGTGAAATGCATGATGGGGTTCTACCACGCGAGCGCCGGCCAGATGATGGTGGCGGGCCGCGAGGTGCAGGTGCCCGATCCGCGCGCCGCCCATGCGATGGGGCTTGGCATGGTCTATCAGCATTTCACGCTGGTCCCGTCGCTCACGGCGGCCGAGAACCTCGTCATCAGCCGCAAGGACGCGCCCGCCGTCATCGACTGGCGGCGGGAACGCGCGGGGCTCGAGGCTTTCATGGCGCGCATGCCGTTTCGCGTGCCGCTGGATCAGAAGGTCGCGGCGCTGGCTGCGGGCGAAAAGCAGAAGCTGGAGATCCTGAAGCAACTCTACCTTGGCCGCAGGTTCCTGATCCTGGACGAGCCGACCTCGGTTCTGACGCCGGACGAGGCCGACGAGGTGCTGGGTCACGTCCGCGCGCTTTGTGCCGCGGGCGAGATCACGGTGCTGATGATCACCCACAAGTTCCGCGAGGTGACGGCTTTTGCAGACGATGTCTCGGTTCTGCGCCGGGGCCGGCTGGTGGGGCAGGGTCGGGTGGTCGATCTGACCCATGCCGACATGGCCGCGATGATGATGGGCGAGGCGCGCCTGCCGCAGCCCGCCGCGCGCAGCGGAGCGCCGGGCGCCCCTGTGCTGCGGATCGAAGGTGCGCGCGCGCACGACCGCTCGGGCCTGAAGGACATCGCCATCGACGCGCTGGAGGTTCGCGCGGGCGAGATCGTTGGGATTGCAGGGATTTCCGGCAACGGGCAGATGGAACTGATGGAAATGCTGACCGGCCAGCGCCCGCTGACCGAGGGAAGCGTGCGCGTGAAGGGCCAGCCCTACCGCGCCACCCGGGCCGAGGCGCGACGGTTGAACATCCGCTACCTGCCCGAAGAGCCGCTGAAGAACGCCTGCGCGTCCCGGATGTCCGTCGCCGAGAACATCGCCTTTCGCAGTTTCGATGCCAGTGGCGGGCGCACCCGTTTCTGGCTTGCCCCCGGCGCGATGCGGCAGCGGGCCGAGGAACTGATCGCTGCCTTCAAGGTCAGGACCGCCTCGATCGACGCGCCGATCTCGGCGCTGTCGGGCGGCAATGTGCAGCGCGCGGTGCTGGCGCGCGAACTGACGGGCACGGTCGATCTGCTCATCATCTCGAACCCCTGTTTCGGGCTCGACTTCACCGCCGTCTCCGAGATCCGCGCGCGGATCATGGCGGCGCGGAACGCGGGGGCCGCGGTTCTTCTGATGTCCGAGGACCTTGACGAGATCCTCGAACTCGCCGACCGCGTTCTGGTGATGTCCGAGGGGCGCATCACCTACGAGGTCGCCGCCGCGAACGCGGATGTCGCCACCATCGGCCACCATATGGGGGGACATGCGTGATAGCCACGATCGACACCGCCGATCCCTTCGCCTTCGCCTTTGATCCCGGCACCACCGCGCTGATCGTCATCGATATGCAGCGCGATTTCATCGAGCCGGGCGGCTTCGGTGCGGCGCTTGGCAACGACGTGACCCCGCTGCAAGCCATCGTGCCCACGGTCGCGCGGCTGATCTCCGGGGCGCGGGCCGCGGGGCTGCCGGTCATCCATACCCGCGAATGCCACCGGCCGGACCTCTCGGACTGCCCGCCCGCCAAGCGGCTGCGCGGCGCGCCTGTGCTGCGGATCGGCGATCCCGGGCCGATGGGTCGCATCCTGATCGCAGGAGAGCCCGGCGCCGAGATCGTGCCCGCGCTCGCCCCCCTGCCGGGCGAGATCGTCATCGACAAGCCGGGCAAGGGCGCGTTTCATGCCACCGCCCTGTCCGATCATCTGGCGCGGCTGGGCATCCGGTCGCTGATCTTCGCGGGTGTCACCACCGAGGTCTGCGTGCAGACCACGATGCGCGAGGCGAACGACCGCGGCTTCGACTGCCTTCTGGCCGAGGACGCTACCGAAAGTTACTTTCCCGCCTTCAAGGCCGCCACCCTCGCCATGATCCGCGCGCAGGGGGCCATCGTCGGCTGGACCGCCCCCACCACCGCAATCCTGGAGGCGCTCGATGCCTGAGCCGCAGACCCTTCCCGACCTTCTTCACGGCTGGCACGACCGGCCCTTTCAACCCTTCCGCGAGGGGGTGGAGATCCTGCCGATCCGCGAAGAGTCGCCCGCTGTTGCGCTTTTGCGCTATGCGCCGGGGTCCAGTGTCCCCGCGCATGTGCATACCGGGCTGGAAACCATCCTTGTCCTTGAAGGCGCGCAAAGCGACGAACGCGGCACCTATCCCGCAGGCACGCTTGTGCTCAACCCCGAGGGCAGCCGCCATTCCGTCTGGTCCGACACCGGCTGCGTGGTTCTGATCCAGTGGGAACGGCCCGTCCGCTTCGTGGCAGAAACGCGCCAGGAGGTCTCGGCGTGACCGGCGATCTTGGACAGCTCTCCTTCGACATCGTGACGCTGCAGGCCGCCTATGCCGCGGGGCTTGCCCCGGCGCAGGTCGTGGCGGAAGCCTACCGCCGGATCGCGGCGGCAGAGGACCCCGGGATCTTCATCACGCTTCGCCCGATGGACGAGGTCTTGGCCGAGGTGCTGGCCCTGCCGCCGTTCGATCCGGCGCGTCATCCGCTGTGGGGGCTTCCCTTCGCGATCAAGGACAATATCGACCTTGCAGGACAGCCGACCACCGCGGCCTGCCCGGCCTTCGGTCATGTGGCGGCCGACGATGCCTTCGCCGTAGCCGCGCTGCGGCAGGCGGGCGCGATTGCGCTTGGCAAGACGAATCTCGACCAGTTCGCGACCGGCCTTGTCGGCGTCCGCACCCCCTATCCCGTGCCGCGAAACGCGATCGATCCCGCGATCGTCCCGGGGGGCTCGTCTTCTGGCTCGGCGGTCGCCGTGGCGCGCGGAATCGTGAGTTTCGCGCTTGGCACCGATACGGCAGGCTCCGGGCGCGTGCCGGCCGCGCTGAACAACATCGTCGGGCTGAAGCCCACGTTGGGGGCGATCTCGGCCAGCGGTGTGGTGCCGGCCTGCCGGACGCTCGACACGATCTCGATCTTCGCGCTGACGGTGCCGGATGCCTGGACCGTCTATCGCGCCGCCGCACGCTTCGATCCGGCCGATGCCTATGCCCGGCCTGCGGTCGCGCCGCCCCTTGGCGCGCCGCCCCCGTCTCTCACCATCGCCGTGCCGGACACCGCGAGCCGTCTGTTCTTCGGAGATGCCGCGCAGGCGGCGTCGTTCGAGGCGACGCTGGAGATGCTTCGGAAATCGGGCGCGCGCGTGACCGAAGTCGATTTCACGCCTTTCTACGATGTGGCGCGGATGCTCTACGACGGGGCCTGGGTCGCGGAACGGCGCGTGGCCATCGACGCGATGCTGGCGCGCGATCCGGATGCGATCCTGCCCGTCACCCGCCAGATCGTCGGTCATGCCGACACCCTGAGCGCGGCCGATGCCTTTCGCGGCTTCTACCGTCTCGCGGAACTCAAGCGGCAGGTGGCGCCGATCCTGTCCAAGGCTGACCTGCTCTGCGTGCCGACGATCCCGACCTTTTACACGGTGGCGGATCTCGTCGCCGATCCGGTCGGGCCGAATGCGCGGCTTGGGACCTACACGAACTTCGTCAATCTTCTCGACCTTTGCGGCCTTGCCGTGCCGGTCGCGCCGCGCAGCGACGGGCGGCCGGGCAGCGTGACGCTGCTGGCCACAGCCGGGCGCGACGCCCTGCTGGCGGCGGTCGGCACATCCTTGCAGGGCACGGCAGGCGCCCCGCTCGGGGCGACGGGCTGTCCCCTGCCGCCGCCTTGCGTGCCGCCCGCAGGCCCGATGCCGGACGAGATGACACTCGTCGTGATGGGGGCGCATATGTCCGGGCTGCCGCTCAATACGCAACTGACCGCACGGCGCGGGCGGTTCCTCGAGGCGACGCACACCGCGCCCGCCTACCGGTTCTACGCGCTGGCCGGCGGTCCGCCGGCGCGTCCGGGATTGCTGCGCGTGACGCAGGGTGGGGTCGCCATCGCGGTGGAGCTTTGGGCGCTTCCCCGCACTGAGGTCGGGGGCTTTCTCGCAGAGATCCCCGCCCCGCTCGGGCTGGGCACGCTGGAGCTGGCCGACGGCCGCACCGCCAAGGGGTTTCTGGTCGAGGCAAGCGGGACCGAAGGCGCCACCGATATCTCGCATCATGGCGGATGGCGGGCCTATCTCGCCAGCCGATAGACCTGCGATGAGCAAGGTTCACACCGAACGGTCAATCCGCTAGCCTGCCCCGGGCAAGGACCGGGGAGGGCACAGCGTGGCGGAACATTCGGACGGCACCCGGCGCAGGATCGTTTCCTCGCGGCATCTGGCGACCGAAAGCGGCTGGCAATTGTCGGAATACGAATACGGGCTCATCATGGCCTTCAACGGGTTCAGCCGCTGGATGACGCGCTGCATGGCGGCTGCGGGCAACACCGAGATGAACCCGCTGGAAATCCTCGTTCTGCATCACGTCAACCACCGCGACAGGCAGAAGCGGCTGTCGGACATCGCGTTCCTGCTGAACCTCGAGGATCTCCATACCGTCAACTACGCGCTCAAGAAGTTGCAGAAGGCGGGTCTGATCGAGGGCGAGCGGCGCGGCAAGGAGATGTTCTACGCCACGACGGCAAGCGGATCGGCGCTGTGCGACGCCTATCGCGAGGTGCGCGAAAGCTGTCTGGTCGAAAGCCTGAAGGTGATGGATTTCGACCCTGCCGAATTGTCGAGCATGGCGGCGATGCTGCGCAACCTGTCGGGCTTCTACGATCAGGCCTCGCGCGCGGCGGCCTCTCTCTAGGGGCAACCTCGGGTTGGGCTGCGGGCTGATCGCCCCATCCTGCATGCACGCTTTACATTGGCAATTTATCAGCGTTTTGTGACGGTAGAGTTGACGAAAGGCCGGGGTGGACCGTGTCAGACCAAGGCAGGGGAATCGCGATGTGGCAATTCTGGATCGACCGTGGCGGCACCTTCACGGACATCGTGGCGCGGCGTCCCGATGGCGGGCTGGTCACGCACAAGCTCTTGTCGGAGAACCCGGAACGCTACCGCGACGCGGCGGTGCAGGGCATCCGCGACTGCCTTGGCCTTGCGCCGGGCGACGCGATCCCGACCGACCGGATCGCGGCGGTGAAGATGGGCACGACGGTCGCCACCAACGCCCTGCTCGAACGGAAGGGCGAGCGGACGCTGTTGCTGATCACCGAGGGCTTCGGCGATCTGCCGCGGATCGGTTACCAGAACCGCCCCGATCTTTTTGCGCTGAACATTCGCCTGCCGGAACTGTTGCACAGCCGCACGGTCGAGGTGCGCGAGCGGCTGAATGCGGCGGGCGAGGTGCTGGTGCCGCTGGACACGGAGGCCGCCCGCGCCGCGCTTCGGCAGGCACGGGCCGATGGCTTCGCCTCGGTCGCCATCGCGCTGATGCACGGCTACCGCTTCCCGGCGCATGAGGCGGCGCTGGCCCGCATCGCCGCCGAAGAAGGCTTCCCCCAGATCAGCCAAAGCCATGTAGCGAGCCCGCTCATCAAGCTTGTCTCGCGCACCGATACGGCGGTGGTTGATGCTTATCTCTCGCCGATCCTGCGCCGCTACGTGGGGCAGGTGGCCGATGAATTGGGCGCCGGGGTGCGGCTTGCGTTCATGCAGTCGAACGGCGGGCTGACGGATGCGGGGCTTTTCCAGGGCAAGGATGCGATCCTGTCCGGTCCTGCGGGCGGCGTGGTGGGCATGGCGCGCACGGCGGAAGCGGCGGGGTATTCCCGGCTCATCGGCTTCGACATGGGTGGCACCTCGACCGACGTGACGCATTACGACGGCCAATTCGAACGATCGTTCGAAACGGAAGTCGCGGGCGTGCGGCTTCGCGCGCCGATGATGAACATTCACACCGTCGCGGCGGGGGGCGGGTCGATCCTGTCCTTCGACCAGGGGCGGCTGCGCGTCGGACCGGAGTCCGCTGGCGCCAATCCCGGCCCCGCCGCTTATCGCCGGGGCGGTCCGCTCACGGTGACCGATTGCAACGTCATGCTGGGCCGGATCGACCCCGCGCATTTCCCCGCCGTCTTCGGCCCTGAAGGGGATGAGCCGCTGGACCGGGCGGTGGTTCAGGCGAAATTCGCAGAGCTTGCCCAGACCGTCGGGACCGCGACCGGCACCCGCCTCTCGCCCGAGGAAACCGCCGAGGGCTTCCTGCGCATCGCGGTCGAGAACATGGCCAACGCGATCAAGAAGATCTCGGTGCAGCGTGGCCATGACGTGACGCGCTATGCGCTGAACTGCTTTGGCGGGGCGGGCGGGCAGCATGCCTGCCGCGTGGCCGATACGCTGGGGATGGACACGGTCTTCATCCATCCCTTCGCGGGTGTGCTCTCGGCCTATGGCATGGGGCTCGCCGATGTGACGGCGGTGCGCCAGCGGCAGGTTGACCGTGCGCTGGCCGAGGTCGCGGCGACCGACCTGCCCGCGATCATCGACACGTTGTTCGCCGAGGCGCGGGACGAGGTCGCGGGCCAGGGCCTTGCCGGGCCGCAGATCGCGCGCAACGCGCAGGTTCACCTGCGCTATCGCGGGACGGATCAGGCGCTGGTCGTGGGCTTCGGCCCCGAGGCCGGGATGCGCGCGGATTTCGAGGCGGCGCATCTGGGCCGCTTCGGCTACCTGCCCGAGGGGCGCGATCTGATGGTGGAGGCGGTGACGGTCGAGGCCATCGGCGCTTCGGGCGAGCGGGCCGACCGGGCGGTGACGGAACCGGGGGCGGGCGCCTCCGGGATCGGCACGACGCGGATGCATGTGGACGGGGCCTGGCGCGACGTGCCGGTGCATGACCGCGCCGCGATGGCGCCCGGCGCGCGGGTGGACGGGCCCGCGATGATCGTGGAGCCGACCGGGACCAACATCGTCGATTCCGGCTGGCGGGCCGAGGTCAATGCGCTCGGCCATCTGATCCTGACCCGCGCCGTGCCCCGCGCCAGGCGCGAGGCGCTTGGCACCACGGCCGATCCGATCATGCTGGAGGTGTTCAACAACCTCTTCATGTCGATCGCCGAACAGATGGGGTTGACGCTACAGAACACCTCGATGTCGATCAACATCAAGGAAAGGCTAGATTTTTCCTGCGCGATCTTCGACGGCGAGGGCAATCTGGTCGCCAATGCGCCGCATGTGCCGGTGCATCTTGGCTCGATGGGGGAAAGCGTCCGTTCGGTGATCCGCGACAACGCAGGCCGGATGCGGCCCGGCGACGTGTTCATGCTGAACAACCCCTACAACGGCGGGACTCACCTGCCGGACGTGACCGTCATCACCCCGGTTTTCGACGAGGCGGGAAAGCAGGTCGTCTTCTTCACCGGCTCGCGCGGGCACCATGCCGATATCGGCGGGCGCACCCCGGGATCGTCCCCGCCCGACGGCAAGCGGATCGAGGAAGAGGGCATCCTGATCGACAACTTCCTGCTGGTCGAAGCGGGCCGTCTGCGCGAGACGGAGACGCGCGCGTTGCTGGCCTCCGGTCCCTATCCCTGCCGCAACATCGACCAGAACATGGCCGACATCACCGCGCAGATCGCCGCGAACGAAACCGGCCTGCGCGAGATCCGCCGCATGATCGGCCAATTCGGCATGGCGACCGTGCAGGCCTACATGCGCCATGTGCAGGACAATGCCGAAGAGTCGGTGCGCCGGGTCCTGTCGCGCCTTGGCAGCGGCTCGGCCGAACTTGAACTGGACCACGGCGCGGTGATCCGCGTCAATGTGCGAGTCGATCAGGCCGCGCGCGAGGCGATCGTGGATTTCACCGGCACCTCGCCGCAGCATGCGGGCAATTACAACGCGCCCTTCGCTGTCTGTCAGGCGGCGGTGCTTTACGTCCTGCGCACGCTCGTGGGCGCGGATATTCCCTTGAACGAGGGTTGCCTGAAGCCGGTGCGGATCGTGGCGCCCGAAGGGTCGATGATCCGGCCCGCATACCCCGCCGCGGTGATCGCCGGGAATACCGAAGTGAGCCAGAGCATCACCGAGGCGCTTTACCGCGCGCTTGGCGTCATCGCGGGCTCGCAGGGCACGATGAACAACTTCGTCTGGGGCAACGCGCGCGTGCAGAACTACGAGACGATCTGCGGCGGCGCGGGGGCGGGGCCCAACTTTGACGGCGCCTCGGCGGTCCATGTCCACATGACCAACACCCGCATGACCGACCCGGAGGTGCTGGAGGTCCGCTTCCCCGTTATCAACGAGCGCTTCGCCATCCGCCGCGGCTCGGGCGGGGCAGGGCGGCAGCGGGGCGGCGACGGCGTGATCCGCGCGCTGCGGTTTCTGGAGCCGATGACCGCCACGATCCTGTCGCTCAACCGCCGGACCCATCCGCATGGCGCGGCGGGCGGCGCGGACGGCGCAAGCGGGCACAATTATGTCCGCCGCGCCGATGGCCGGATCGAGGAGTTGAAAGGCAACGACCTCGCCGAGATGCAGCCGGGCGACACCTTCGTGATCGAGACGCCGGGCGGCGGGGGATACGGCCGCCCCGGCTGACTGTCCGCATGGCCCGGGTCGCCCCGGGCCTGCCTGCCGTCAGCGCAGGTCTTCGGGCAAAAGCGTCTCGGGCATGTTCTGGTAGCTCACCGGGCGCAGGAAACGGCGGATCGCCATGGTTCCGACGCTTGTCGCACCGAAGTTCGTGCTGGCCGGATAGGGCCCGCCATGGACCATGGCGTCGCAGACCTCGACGCCGGTCGGATAGCCATTGGCCAGCACCCGCCCCGCCTTGCGTTCGAGCACCGGCATCAGGCGGCGGGCAAGGTCCAGATCGCCCGCGTCATGGTGGATCGTGGCGGTCAGCTGACCGTGAAGGCTCCGGGCCACGGCCAGCATCTCGTCCGCATCCGCCACGCGGACGATGATCCCGAGCGGGCCGAAGACCGCTTCGCCCAGGTCCCGGTTGGCAAGCCAGTCCGCCCCGGTCGTCTCGAAGACATAGGGCGTGGCATTGCGCCGGTCGCAGACCGAGGTCAGCACCTCGCGCACGCCGGCTGTTGCCGCCACCCGGTCGCGGCCCGCGCGATAGGCCGCAGCGATCCCGTCGGTCAGCATGGTCTGCGCCGGAACGGCGGAAAGGGCCTGCGTCGCCGCGGCGGTGAAGCGGTCGGCCTCGCCCCCGGACAGGGTGACGACGACGCCCGGATTGGTGCAGAACTGCCCCGCCCCGAGGCTGAGCGATCCGGCCCAGCCGGTGGCGATGGCTTCCGCGCGGGCGGCCATCGCGGCGGGCAGAAGGAACATCGGGTTCACGCTGCCCAACTCGCCGAAGAAGGGAATGGGTTCGGGGCGGCGGGCGCACAGGTCGAAGAGCGCCCGGCCCGCGCCCAGGCTGCCGGTGAAGCCCACGGCCCGGATCAGCGGGTGCTGCACCAGCGCCGCGCCAAGGTCCCGCGTGCTGCCCTGGATAAGCGAAAAGACCCCGCCCGGCAGGCCAGAGGCGCGCACCGCCTCGGCAATCGCCTGCGCCACGATCTCGCCCGTGCCGGGGTGGGCCGGGTGGCCCTTCACCACGACCGGACATCCGGCGGCAAGCGCCGAGGCCGTGTCGCCGCCCGCCGTCGAAAACGCGAGAGGAAAGTTCGATGCGCCGAAGACCGCGACCGGCCCGATGGGGCGCTGGATCATGCGGATATCGGGGCGCGGCGGCGTGCGATCTGGCAGCGCCGCGTCGTGGCGACGGTCGAGATAGGCGCCGTCGCGGATATGGCTTGCAAAGAGGCGCAGCTGGCCGGTCGTGCGGCCGCGCTCGCCTTCCAGCCGCGCGGGCGGCAGGCCGGTTTCGCGGGTGCCGATGGCGGTGATGTCCGGCCCGCGCGCCTCGATGGCATCGGCGATGCGGTCCAGAAGCGCGGCGCGGTCGTCCCGGCTGGTCCAGCCGAAGACCTCGAACGCGGCCTCGGCCGCCGCGACGGCGCGATCAACCTCCGCGGCGCCGCCCTCGGCCACGGAGAGGCCCGCCCCATCGGCGGGGGCGGAGGTGAAACGATCGGGGGAGGCGACGACCTCCCCCGCGATCAGGTGGTTTCCGTGGGGCGCAAAGCTCATTCGGTCTTGTCCTTGTAGATCGGTTCGGCGCAGAAGCCGCCGCCCTGCCAGCGCACGGTCGGATCGTCGGGCGCAGGCATGGGGGTGGCTTCCACCGCGTCGCGGAACCGGTCGGATGAATCCTTCGGCTGCCATCCAAGCCAGCCGATCGCGTCGTTATTCCACCACATCTGCGCGTTCTCCGACACCCCCCAGATGATCGGCAGGCCAAGGCGCGGCACGGCGAAGATCCGTTCGATCAGCGCGGCGAAATCGTCGGCGGCGAACCATGTGGCCAGCATCCGCCGGTTCGTCGGCTTCTCGAAGCAGGACCCGATGCGGACGATGGCCGTCTCTTGTCCGAACTTGTCGTGATAAAGCGAGGCAAGCGCCTCTCCGAAGCATTTCGACACGGCATAGAGGCTGTCGGGCTTCATCGGATCGGTGGCGGTCAGATGCCTGTCCTGCGGGTAGAAGCCCACGACGTGGTTCGAACTGGCGAACAGGATGCGCGGGCAGCCATGGGCCCGCGCGGCCTCATAAAGGTTGTAGGTGCCGACGATGTTGCCGTTCAGGATGGTCTGGAACGGGCTTTCCAGCGAGACGCCGCCGAAATGCACGATCCCGTCGCATCCTTCGACCAGCCGCATCACCGCATCGGCATCGGCCAGATCGCAGCGCATCACCTCTTCGTTCGGGCCGGGGGCGTCGATCTCGGCGATGTCTGACAGGCGGATGATCTCGGCCATATGGGCGAGGCGGTGGCGCATGGTGCGGCCAAGGCCCCCGGCCGCGCCGGTGATCAGAAGGCGTTTCATCGGGTCTCCTAGTGCAGAAGGCTGGGCAGATACATCGAGAAGGCCGGGACATAGGTCACCAGCATCAGCGCCACGAAGATGGCAAGGTAGAACGGCCAGATCGACTTCAGCGCCTGCTCGATGCGCACCTCGCCCACGGCGCAGCCCACGAAGAGGCAGGCGCCGACCGGCGGGGTGCACAGGCCAAGGCCAAGGTTCATCATCATGATGACGCCGAATTGCGTCGGGTCCATGCCAAGGCCGGTGACCACCGGAAGGAAGATCGGCGTGCAGATCAGGATCAGCGGCGCCATGTCCATGACCATCCCCAGAAGCAGCAGGATCACGTTCAGCATGAACAGGATCACGTAGGGGTTGGACGACACATAGGTCACCGAATGGGCCAGCAGCTCGGGCACGTGATAAAGCGCCAGCAGATAGGCGAAGGCATTCGCGCAGGCCACGAGGATCATCACCATCGACGTCGTGCGGACCGAGGCCACGACGGCGCGGCGGAAATTCTCGATCGTCAGTTCCCGATAGACGAGGACCGTCACCACTAGCGCGTAGATCGCCCCGAAGGCGCCGCTTTCGGTCACGGTCAGGATGCCCGACAGCACGCCGCCCACGATGATGACCGCCGTGAAAAGGCCGGGCAGCGCCGCCACGAAGGACCAGGCAAGCGACCTGAACCCGGGGAAGCTTTCCGCCGGATAGCCGCGGCGCAGCGCGAGGACGTAGGCCGCGACGGCGAGGCAGAGGCACATCAGGACGCCGGGCACGATCCCGCCGATGAAAAGCTTGGAGACCGAAAGCCCGCCTGCCGCGACCGCGTAAAGGATCATGTTGTGGCTGGGCGGAATGACGACCCCCGCGATCGATGAGGTGACGGTGACGTTCACCGCGTAATCCGCGTCATAGCCTTCGCGCTTCATCACCGGGATGAGGATCGCGCCAAGCGCCGAAGTGTCGGCCACCGCCGACCCCGAGATGCCGCCGAACAGCATCGACGACAACACGCTTACCACGCCAAGGCCGCCGCGCAGGCTGCCGACCGCGGCCGACGACAGCCGCACCAGCCGTGCCGCGATGCCGCCCTGCAACATCAGCTCTCCGGCGAAGATGAAGAAGGGGATCGCCAGCAGCGAGAAGGACGAGACGCCCGCGACCACGCGCTGGAACGCCACGAACAGCGGGATGCCTTCGTAAAAGAAGCCCCCGACCGCCGCGAGGCCAAGTGCGAAAGCCACCGGCATGCCGACCAGAAGGCCGAAGAAGAAGATCCCGAAGAGAAGGGTCAGACCCATGGTCAGGCGTCCTTGCTGCGGCCATTGATCCGGCCGACCAGATGTTCGATGGAAAAGACGGCGGTCAGGACGCCGCAGAGCGCGATGGGCAGGTCGCGCCAGCCTTCGGCGATGTCGAGCATGGGCACCAGCCGGTCCATGTTCGTCTGCATCAGCAGCCAGCCCTGCCAGGCCATGATCGCCCCGAACAGCACCATCCCGAGGATCGAGATCAGCGTGAAGACCTCGCGGATGGGGCGGGGAAAGACCTCGCGCACGAAATCGATGGACAGGTGGACCTGCTTGCGCACGCCGACCGCCGCCCCGAGGAAGGTGATCCAGACGATCATCATCAGCGAGGCCTGCTCGACCCAGGTGGGGGTGTTGTTCATCACGTATCGGCCCCAGACGAGCCAGCCGAAGATCGCGATCAGGATGACCATCAGGATGCCGGTGATGACCGTGCAAAGCCAGACCACCGCGTCGAGCAGCCTGCTCAGGGGGCCCAGCGGGCCGTCGTTATGTGCCATGTCGTGCCTCGAAAGGGGGCCGCCCGGAGGTGCCGGGCGGCCCTGCGGGGGGCGGATTACTTCGTGGCCTGGATCTGTTCGATCAGCGCCTTGAACTGCGGGTTTTCCTTCTCGAACTTGGCGTAGATCGGCTTCATGTCGGCCTGGAAGGCGGCGACGTCCTTGACATGGTTGACCTTCACGCCCGCGGCCTCGACCTTCTTGAGGCTCGCCTCTTCCTGCTTGGCCCACAGATCGCGCTGCAGCTTTGCGGCGTCGATCGCGGCTTTCTGCACCGCGGCCTGTTCGGACGCGGTCAGCTTGTCCCAGCTTTTCTTGGACACGCAGAGGCATTCCGGGATGATGAGGTGATTGTCGATGGAGTAGTATTTCGCCACTTCGTAATGGTTGGAGCTGTCATAGGACGGGAAGTTGTTCTCCGCCCCGTCGATGACGCCGGTCTTCAGCGACTGATACACCTCGCCATAGGCCATGGGCGTCGCGTTGCCGCCAAGCTGGGCGACCATCTGGACGTACAGATTGTTGTCCATGACCCGCAGCTTCAGCCCCTTCACGTCGGCGGGCGTGTAGATCGGGTGCTTGGTGTTGTAGAAGCTGCGCGAGCCGGAATCGAACCACGACAGGGCGACGATCCCCTTCTGGGCCATCGCGTCCGAAAAGGCCTTGCCGACCGGCCCGTCCATGACGTGGTGCATCTGGGTGACGTCGTTGAAGATGAACGGCAGCGAGACGATGTTCGTCATCGGCACGATCGGCCCCATCGGGCCAAGGTTGAAGTTCGCGAAGTCCAGTGCGCCGGCGCGGACCTGTTCGATCGCGTCGGGCTGCGCGCCCAGAACGCCGCCGTTATAGACCTGCGCCGTCAGCTTGCCGCCCGTCGCGGCGCCGACGGCCTTGGAAAAGGACTCCATCGCGGTGGTGTTCGGATAGCCCTCGGGGTGAATGTTCCAGCCGCGCCATTTCGCGGCAAGCGCGGGCGAGGCCAGCGCGGCGACGGTCAGCGCGCCGACGAGGGCGGAGCGGAATTGCAGGCTGAGTTTCATGGTTTCCTCCCTTGGCGACAGGCGCCATTATCGAATTCAGAGCAAAGTCATACTATGGGTGGACGTTATTCTGTCAACATGTATTATGACTTTTGCGAAGTCGTGTTGACAAGCTCAAGGCCCTCGCCTTTCTTAAGGCATCGCACCTGCGGAGGTTTTCGTGCTCGAGCAACCCTTGACCAAGTCCCCGAAGATCCGGCGTGGCAGCGCGCGCAACCTTGTTGAGGCGGTGCGCGAAGGGCTGCGGGCCGAAATCGCCTCGGGCGCGGTCAAGGTCGGGGAAAAGCTGCCCAGCGAGGCGCGCCTGACCGAACGATTCGGCGTGAGCCGCACCGTCGTGCGCGAGGCCATCGCATCGTTGCGGGCCGACGGGCTGGTCGAGGCGCGGCAGGGCGCGGGCGTCTTCGTGATGGAGGCTACGCTCCCGCCGGCCCTGCCGTTCCAGGGCGTTGATCCGGAAAAAATCTCGCATATGATTGAAATGCTTGAGCTTCGTTCGGCAGTAGAGATCGAGGCCGCAGGCCTTGCCGCGGCCCGCCGGTCGCCCGCGCAGGAAGAGGAAATCGCCCAACGCTGCCATGCCATCGACAGGCTCGTGGCCTCGGGGCAGCCCACGACCGAGGCGGACTTTGCCTTCCACCTTGCGATTGCCGAGGCGACCAATAATCCCCGGTTTCGTGAATTCCTCGAAATGATGGGCCGCAGCGTGATTCCGCGGGTTGCCTTGCAGAAGGATGACCGCGAGGCGAGCCCCCCTGCCTATCTGGAACAGATCGCGGGCGAGCATCGCGCCCTCGTCCAGGCCATCGCGAACCGCGACGAGGCCGCCGCGCGCGAGGCGATGCGGACTCATCTGAAGGGCAGCCAGCAGCGTTACCGTGAACTTCTGCGCCTGGCGCGCGGATAAGTTATCATACAAGTTGTTGACAGGTCAGGGCCGCTTGTTCTAATCGGAAAAGGTAACGCGCGGCAGCCGCCGCCCCCCAGATCCGATTGCACCCAAAGGACCGACCATGACCCCTTCTGACCTAAAGACAGCCCTTGGCGCCGGCCTTCTGTCCTTTCCGGTGACGCCCTTCGGCGCGGATGGCAGCTTCAATGCCGCAGTCTATCAGGAGCACGTCAACTGGCTCTCGGGGTTCGACGCTGCGGCGCTGTTCGCAGCCGGAGGCACCGGGGAGTTCTTCTCGCTTGCGCCCTCCGAGATCCCTGTCATCGTGCGCGCCGCCAAGGAAGCCGCCGGCAGCACGCCGATCGTCTCGGGCTGCGGCTACGGCACGGAAATGGCCGTCGCCATCGCGCGGGACGCCGAGAAGGCGGGCGCCGATGGCATCCTGTTGCTTCCCCATTACCTGATCGACGCCCCGCAGGATGGGCTCTTCGATCACATCCGCCGCGTCTGCGACAGCGTCGGCATCGGCGTCATGGTCTA
>JAGWVA010000060.1 GCA_028875855.1 Paracoccaceae bacterium | reverse complement strand
GCCGTGGCGGCCATATAACGACGAACGCAGGAGGCACGATCATGGCGGAAGACCGTTTTCCCGGCTGGCACGGAACAACCATTCTCGCCGTGCGGCGTGGGGGCGAGGTCGTTGTGGCGGGCGACGGGCAGGTGAGCCTCGGCCAGACAGTCATAAAAGGCACGGCCCGCAAGGTCCGCCGCCTGTCGCCCGGCGGTCATGATATCGTCGCGGGCTTTGCCGGATCGACAGCGGATGCTTTCAGCCTGCTGGAACGGCTCGAGAAGAAACTCGAGGCGAGCCCCGGCCAACTTGCCCGCGCCTGTGTCGAGCTGGCGAAGGACTGGCGGATGGACAAATATCTGCGCAACCTCGAGGCGATGCTGATCGTAACCGACGGGCGCGATCTGTTCGTGATCACAGGCGCGGGCGACGTGCTGGAGCCAGAACATGACGTGGCCGCCATCGGTTCGGGTGGAAACTACGCGCTGGCCGCCGCGCGTGGGCTGATGTCAACCGACCTGCCCGCCGAAGAGATCGTCCGCAGGGCAATGTCCATCGCCGCAGACATATGCGTTTACACCAACGGCAACCTGACGGTTGAGAGGATTTCCAAGTGACCGACCTGACCCCGCGCGAGATTGTATCGGAGCTTGACCGCTTCATCATCGGGCAAAAGGACGCCAAGCGGGCCGTTGCGGTGGCGCTGCGGTCGCGGTGGCGGCGGCGGCAGTTGTCGGCAGAGCTGCGCGACGAGGTCTATCCCAAGAACATCCTGATGATCGGGCCGACCGGCGTGGGGAAGACCGAGATCTCGCGCCGGCTGGCTAAGCTTGCCCGGGCGCCCTTCATCAAGGTCGAGGCGACGAAATTCACCGAAGTGGGCTATGTCGGCCGCGACGTGGAGCAGATCATCCGCGATCTGGTCGATGCCGCGATCCAGATCACGCGCGAAGCGATGCGCGAGGCGGTGAAAGCCAAGGCGCTTGCCTCGGCCGAAGAGCGGGTGATCGAGGCGCTGGCCGGGCGCGACGCCCGCGAACAAACGCGCGAGATGTTCCGCGCAAAGCTGCGCAACGGCGAGCTGGACGACAAGGTGATCGAGCTTGAGGTGAACGACAGCGGAAACGGAATGCCGATGTTCGAGATCCCCGGCCAGCCCGGCGCGAACATGGGGATGATGAACCTGGGCGACATCTTCGGGAAGGCTTTCGGCGGCCGGAAGGTGCGGCGCAAGATGACCGTGGCCGACAGCTACGAGGTCCTTCTGGGCGAAGAGGCCGACAAGCTGCTGGACGACGAAACCGTGAACCGCACCGCGCTGGAGTCGGTTCAGGAGAACGGCATCGTCTTCATCGACGAGATCGACAAGGTCTGCGCCCGCGCCGAGACGCGTGGCGCCGATGTCAGCCGCGAGGGCGTGCAGCGCGACCTGCTGCCGCTGATCGAGGGGACGACGGTGTCCACCAAGTATGGCGCGGTGAAGACCGACCATATCCTGTTCATCGCCTCGGGGGCGTTCCACATCGCCAAGCCGTCGGACCTTCTGCCCGAGTTGCAGGGCCGTCTGCCGATCCGGGTGGAACTGACCGCGCTGAGCGAGGCCGATTTCGTCCGCATCCTGACCGAGACGGAAAACGCGCTGACCAAGCAGTATTCCGCGCTTCTGGCGACCGAGGGCGTCACCGTCACCTTTGCGCAGGATGGGATCGAAGCCATCGCCTCGATCGCCGCCGAGGTGAACCGGACGGTCGAAAACATCGGCGCGCGGCGGCTTTACACGGTTATGGAACGCGTGTTCGAAAACCTCAGCTTTGCCGCGCCGGACCGGTCGGGCGAGACGATCACGGTAGATGCGGCCTTCGTCGAGAAGAACCTTGGCGAATTGATGCGCGGCACGGAAATCAGCCGCTACGTGCTGTAAGCCTGCACTGGTCCGTGGCGGCGATCCGGGCTATCCCTAGGGGAGAGTATCGGGGATGCCGCCGTGGTCCGTCTTGCCGGCCTTGTTCTGATCGCGCTATCGCTCGCGGCCTGCGCGCCGCGGGGGTCTGTCACGATCGACCCGGCGGCGGCGAACGTGGGCGACGTGGTGCCTGTCTTCGTCGGCACGACCCGCAACCTTGACCCGAAGACGGACCATTTCGGCAGCGGCCGGCACGAGGGCGTGGATTACGCCCGGCTCGACATATCGGTTCCGCCGGACCGCAAGCTGGGGACGGTGCCGTTTCCGCCGCGCTATGATCCGCCGGACCCGAAAAGGGATTTCCTGACGACGTCCGAGACGATCTACAAGACGCCGGCGACGTTCCGCGCTGCGCTGTCGCGCGCGCTACGGGCCGAACCGGAGGGTCGGCGCGAGGCGGTCGTCTATGTGCACGGCTTCAACAACACATTTGCCGAAGGCGTCTATCGGATCGCGCAGATCAGCCACGACCTCGACCTGCCGGGGGTCGCGGTGCATTATTCGTGGCCCTCGGCCGCCAATCCGCTCAATTACGCCTATGACCGGGATTCCGCGCTTTTCGCCCGCGACGGGCTGGAAAAGCTGCTGACCGAGGTCGCCCGTTCCGGGGCGCGGCATATCCTGCTGATCGGCCATTCCATGGGGTCCGAGCTGGTGATGGAGGCATTGCGGCAGATGCGGCTGGACGGCAACGCCCCGGTCCTGTCTCGGCTGGCCGGGGTGGTGCTGATTTCGCCCGACATCGACGTCGAGGTCTTCCGGTCGGAAGCGCTGCGGATCGGCAGACTGCCGCAGCCCTTCGTCATCTTCACCTCGGCGCGCGACCGCGCGCTGGCGCTGGCGGCGCGGCTGACGGGGCAGGATCACCGGCTGGGGAACCTGTCCGACGTGAAAAGGCTGGCCGATCTGAAGGTGACGGTGCTGGAGGTCGGCGCCTTCTCGAAGGGGATCGGGCATTTCACGGCGGCGACCTCGCCCGCGCTGATCCGCATCCTGAGCCGGATCAACGACATCAACAGCGCCTATGCGTCGGATCGGTCGGGGCGGACGGGGCTTCTGCCGGGGGTTGCGCTGACGGTGCAGAACGCGACGCAGATCATCCTGAACCCGATGTCCCGAATGGCCGCGCCCTGATCACCGCGCGCGGCGGAGGTAAACGTAATAGGCGCCCGCGCCGCCGTGTCGGATATGCGCCTCGGTCACCTGAAGGACGATGGGACCAAGAGGCGGCAGGTTCAGCCATTGCGGCACCTGATGCTTCAGCACGCCGCGAAAGACCGGGTTCGCCCCCCGTTCGGCGCGGCTGGACCCCTTGCCGGTAATGACCAGCACCAGCCGCTTGCCCGCCTCGTGAGACCCGAGGATGAAGCGGATCAACCGGGGATGCGCCTCGGCCATCGTCAGGCCATGCAGGTCGATCCGCGCCTCGGGCAGAAGCTTGCCCCGCGTCATGCGCGCATGGGTCTTGGTATCCATCTGCACCGGCGCATGGGCAAGGCGTTCCCCGATAGGGGGGTGCAGGACATGCCTCGGGCGCGGCGGATGCGCGGCCTCGCCCAGCCGGAACGCCTCGATCTTCGGAGGCGCCGGCTTTGTCGGGGTCGGGGGAATAAGCGTTTCGGCGGGCCTCTCCGGCTGCGGGGATCGCAGGGGCGCGATCGTGCCGGCAATCCTGTCCCACAGCTCGGACTCTTCGGGGGTCAGGCCCCTAGGACGACGACGTCTCATCGGGACGCCTCCGCCTGCGCGTTCTTCGGGATCAGCACATACATCCGGCCTTCATCGCGCATCCGACCCGCGATCACGCCCGCGCGCGCGCCCGAGCCGATGAAGACGTCGGCGCGTCCCGGCCCCTTGATCGCGCTGCCGGTGTCCTGAGCGACCATCAGGCTGCGGATCGGATCGCGTCCGGCGGCATCAACCCAGACGGGGGCGCCAAGCGGCACGACGGCGGGATCGACGGCAAGGCTGCGGCCCGCGGTCACGGGCACGTTCATCGCGCCGATGGGGCCGGAGGAGGTGGGTAGGCCCAGCTTGCGAAAGAAGACATAGGACGGGTTGGTGTCCATCAGCTCGCGCCCCGCCTCGGGGTGGCTGCGGACCCAGCGCTTGATCGTCCAGGCCGACACCTCGGCAGGGCGGAACGCGCCCCTGCGGACCAGTTCCTGACCGATCGACCGGTAGGGCTGGCCGTTCTTCGCGGCAAAGCCCACCCGCTGCACACGGCCGTCCGGCATCCGCAGGCGGCCAGAGCCCTGGATTTGCAGGAAAAAGACATCCACCGGGTCCGAAAGCCACGCGATCTCGAGCCCACGGCCCTTCAGGACACCGCTGTCCTCGATGGTCTTGCGGTCAAACCAGACCTCGCCCGGGTGCAATTCGGGCGGCTTGGCGTAGATCGGATAGGCGAACGCCGGGGTCTGGATGGGGGATGCGGCGATCTCGGGCTCGTAATAGCCGGTGAACAGCGTTCGGCCGCCGGGCCCGACGAGCCGGGGCTGAAAATGATCTTCGAAGAACTGGCGGGCATTGGTGGCGACCCCGGCCGCCGCACAGGCCGCCTGCCAGGCAGGGTCCTGCAACTGCGGACAGGACAGGCGAAACGCCCGCAGGGCCGCGGCCTGATCGTCCTGCTGCCAGCCCGGAAGGTCGGCGCAGCGGGTGATGAGGGCGGATGCGGGCATCGACGACGACAAGAGCGCGAGACCGAGGCTCAGGAAAATGCCTGTGGCCTGCGACCTCATTCGCCGGTTTCGACAAGCTGCCAGTTGGGATCGGCGGACCCCATCTTGCGAGCGAAGACCCAGAGATCCTTTTGCCTGCGGATCTCGGTCGCATCGCCTTCCACCACCTTGCCGTTGGCGTCATGCACCACCGAGACGAATTCGCCGGTGAACCGGATCTTCATCTCGGCCGTCTTCGTCGCGGCGTCGAAGGTGGCATCGGCCAGCGAAAGCTCGCGGATGCCGACGAAGGTCGCGTCGATGGTCAGGCCCTGCTGCTTGCGGGCATCGATGATCTCGTCGAAGGACTCCGCCACTTCGCGCCCGAGGAAGGGGCGCACGGCGTCCAGTTCGCCCTTCTGGAAGGCCATCAGGATCATCTCGTAGGCGCCGCGCGCCCCGCGCAGGAAATCGCCCACGTTGAAGCTGGGTTCGGCCTGCTTCATCTGGGCAAGAGCGCCGGCGGCGGCGCTGCCCTCGGGAACGTGATCGATGATGTCGCGGTCCTTCCCGGGCGTGGCGGACGCAGGTTCCTGCCGCGCGGCGGGCTGGCCGAGCTTGTCGGGCACTGTCGGAAATGCAGGCCGTTCAAAGCCATCGCGCGTTCCAAGAACGCTTTTCAGACGCAGGATCAGAAAAAGCGCGATGGCAGCAAGGACGAGCAACTGGATGATGGCACTGTTCATGGACACCTCGATGGGCCGACATGGCTTGGTAACTTCGACCTCGATCCCATATGTAGGATGCGCCAACGCCCGAGTCCACCGGCGCACCGCGTCGAAAGGAGTGCAAACATGCCGTTGATGGCTCTGCTGGTCATCCTTCCCCTGATCGAGATCGGGCTTTTCACCACTCTGGGCGCATGGCTGGGCCTGTGGTCCACGCTGGCCATCGTTCTTGCCAGCGCGGTTCTGGGCGTCAGCGTCATCCGCAAGAACAGCGCGGCATCCCTTCTGTCGCTTCGCAGCGCGATGCAGGATCGGCGCGATCCCGGGCTGGACATGGCCGACAGCGCGCTGACCTTTCTGGCCGGCGTCCTGCTGATCATTCCGGGCTTCCTGACGGATGCGATGGGGCTGCTTCTGCTGGTCCCCGCCGTGCGGCGTGTCGTCATGTCACAGGTCGGCAAGCGGTTCGGGGCGGGGAGCGTGGTCTTCTTCTCGCAGTCGGGCATGTCCGCCCGCCCGAGCGAGCCCGACGGCGGCGATACGATCGACGGCGACTTCATCGAGATCGACCCGTCGAAGCGACCGACGCACCGTCCCTCGGGCTGGACGCGACACTGACGTCCGCCGAGGATTGAGGGGCCGCGCCCGGCCTGCTAAGAGATCGGCAAATTCGCTTTCCAACGGGAGACCACGATGGCCGAGAACGGTGCCGACGAGACGGGCGGTCAAGTCCGACTTCAGATCCTTGCCCAATTCATCCGCGACATGTCGTTCGAGAACGTCTTGGCGCAGAAAGGCATTCAGGACGGCGAGATTTCGCCGGACATCCAGGTGCAGGTCAGCCTCGACGGTCGCCGCCGCCCGGTGGACAACCAGTATGAAGTGATCTCGAAATACCGGGTCGAGTCCAAGAACCAGACCAACGGTGACATCCTGTTCCTGCTGGAACTGGAATACGGCGGGATCTTCTACATCGAGAACGTTCCGGAAGAGCAGCTGCATCCGTTCCTGCTGATCGAATGCCCGCGTCTGCTGTTCCCCTTCGTGCGGCGCATCGTGTCGGATGTGACGACGGACGGCGGCTTCCCGCAGCTGAACCTCGACATGGTGGACTTCCTGTCGCTCTACCAGCAGGAAATGGCCCGTCAGCAGCAGGTCGGGCAGGCCTGATCGCCGCTCCGGACCGGCGGGCCTGACGTTCAGGCCCGCTTGCGCCAGATCGCGTCGCCGCCCAGACCTTGCACGAAGGCCTCATGGGCGGCGGTTTCTGTTTCGGTGAGCCGGCCGGGCAGGCGTTCGGGGCGCGGATAGGCGCGCCAGTCGCTAGTGCCGCCATCGGATGGGCCAGAGACCGCAGCCGAGACATTCAGCCCGAAATCCGGCTGCCGCCCGCCGATCAGTTCAAGATAGACCTCGGCCAGAATTTCGCTGTCGAGCAGGGCGCCGTGCTTTTCGCGGGCCGAGTTGTCGATGCCGAAGCGCCGGCACAATGCGTCGAGCGAGGCTGGTGCGCCGGGAAATTTCTGCCGCGCGATCAACAGCGTATCGATGGCGCAATCGGGGCGCAGGGTGGGAAAGCCGGCCCAGCCGAGTTCGGCATTCAGGAACTTCACGTCGAAGGCGGCGTTGTGGATCACCAGCGGCGCGTCTTCGATGAAATCAAGGAACGCCTGCCCGATCGCCTTGAAGACCGGCTTGTCGCGCAGGAAGTCGTCGCCCAGCCCATGCACCTCGAACGCCTCGCGCGGCATGGCGCGTTGGGGGTTGATGTATTGGTGATAGGTGCGGCCCGTGGGCATGTGGTTGAACAGTTCCACCGCGCCGATTTCGACGATCCGGTGACCCTCGGAGGGTTCGAACCCGGTGGTTTCGGTATCCAGAACGATCTCACGCATGGCGCAACCTTCCGATTTCGTCGATCAGGGCGTGCACGGCCTTCCGCGCCGCGTCCATCCCTGTCGTCTCGATGACCCACGTCGCCCGCTTGCGCTTTTCCGCGTCGGGCATCTGGCGGCTGAGGATAGAGGCGAAATGCGCCTCTGTCATGCCAAGGCGGGCGAGCACGCGGGCCCTTTGCACCTCGGGTGGGGCGGTGACAACAACGGTCCCGTCCAGCGCCCCTTCCGCGCCCGTCTCGAACAGCAGGGGAATGTCGAGAAGTAGGAGCGGGGCATCGCCATGCGCCGCGATGAAGGCGCGGCGGTCCGCGGCGACAAGGGGATGCACGACGGCCTCGATCCGGGCAAGGGCGGTCGGGTCGCTGGCGATCCATGCCTTCAGCGCAGCGCGATCCACCCCGGTTTCGGTCACGGCCGCCGGATGCAGCCCGGCAATGGCCTTCGCCACAGCACCGCCCGCCGCGTAAAGGCGATGCACCGTGGCGTCAGCGTCCCAGACCGGCACGCCGGCGTCGCGGAAAAACCCCGCCGTGGTGGATTTCCCCATGCCGATGGACCCGGTCAGGCCCAGAAGATAGGGCCGGGTGCTCATGCCGAAAGGATCGCCTGCCGCGTCGCCTCGTCCACATCGGGGCGAATGCCGAACCAGCGTTCGAACCCCGGCGCCGCCTGATGAAGAAGCATCCCGAGGCCATCGACGGTCACACAGCCCCGTTCGGCCGCGTCGTCCAGAAACTTCGTGCGCAAGGGCGCATAGACAAGGTCGTTGACCACCGCCCCGGGCGTCAGCGCATCCAGAGGCACGCGAAACTCGGGCTTGCCCACCATACCGAGCGAGGTCGTGTTCACCACCGTGGCGCAGCCTTCCAGCATGTTGCCGGCCTGCACCCAGTCATAGACGACCACCTTCGCGCCGAAGTCGCTGCGCAGGTTGTCGGCCCTGAGCCGCGTGCGGTTCGACAGCCGGATTTCCGGCACGCCGACCTCGATCAACGCGGCGACGATCGCCCGCGCCGCGCCGCCCGCGCCCAGAACGGCGGCAGGGCCGGATTGCGGGTCCCATCCGGGCGCGTTCTGGCGCAGGTTCGCAACGAAGCCCGCGCCGTCGGTGTTGTCGGCGTGGATGCGGCCGTCGGGCCGGAAGATCAGCGTGTTCGCCGCCCCGATCAGCGCCGCGCGGTCGGTCACGACATCGGCGATCTTCAGGACCGCCTCCTTGTGCGGGATCGTGACATTGGCACCCACGAAACCCATCAGAGGCATCGTCCCCAGAACCTGCCGCAGGTCCATGTGGCCGATGTCCAGCGGGACGTAATAGCCTTTGATGCCATAGCGTTGCAGCCAGTAGCCATGCAACGCGGGCGATTTGCTATGCGCGACCGGGGAACCGATGACACCGGCCAGGGGGATGCGCGTGTCGGTCATGTCTCTATCCATCCTCGCTGGCCAAGGTAGCCAAGAAGTTCGATGAGCGGGAGGCCAAGGATCGTGAAATAGTCGCCCTCGATCCGCTGGAAGAGACGAACGCCTTCTTCCTCCAACTTGTAGGCGCCGACGCTCTCGCCGATGCCGGGCCAGTTGCGGGCCACGTAATCGGCGAGATAGGCATCGGAAAAGCTGCGCATCTCAAGACGGACCTGCCCGACATGACGCCAGACCGGCCGGCCGTCGTGGTAAAGAACAGCAGCCGACAGCAGCCGGTGCATCTTGCCGCGCAGAAGTCGCAGCTGTTCAGTCGCCGCCTCGGCCGCTTGGGGCTTTGAAAAGACCGTTCCGCCGCATTCCAGCACCTGATCGCAGCCCAGAACGATCCGATCCGGCAGCCGCTCCGCGATCTTTCGCGCCTTCATCTCGGCCAGGGTATCTGCAAGATCGCGCGGCGTTGCGCCTTCGGCGTCCAGTGCCTGACGGATCGCGTCTTCATCCACGCGGGCGGGCTTCACCTCGATCGCGACACCGGCCTTGCGCAGCATCTCCGCCCGGATGGCAGAGCCGGAGGCAAGAATGATCGGCGGCAGCATGTGTGCGATCCTGTGGAAAGCCTGAGGCACAAGGCGTGGATGGGCGGGTCGGGCAGCGGGAGTTGGGCGAAGGCCCCGGGATTTGTCAAGGATCGGGGGCCGGTTGTCCACCCGTGGAAGACCTTTCACGGCGGGTGTGGGGAAGGCGCCCATCCCCGCGATCCCGGAATGTTGCACACAGGGCCACGCGGCAATGCAGGTATGACAACCCATTGTTATTTCTGTATTTTATGTGAAACGTATCTGGCATATTGGTATTTTTCCCAAAGTTTTCCACAGCTTGCCGGATTGTGGAGAACCTTGGGGAGACATGCGCAATTCATGTTGCCCACAGGCCATACAACATCATCATTCTCTTTTCTTTCTCTTTGATTATAGAAAGAAGGAAGCGCCGGAGACTGGGGACCACCGTGGAAAGCCTTCTTGCGACCTACTACCTATGGATCAAGGCATGCCATGTCGTGTCCGTCATCGCCTGGATGGCGGGTCTGTTCTACCTGCCGCGTCTTTACGTGTATCACGTCGAAGGGCTGAAGAAGGCCGGTGTCACCCGGGGCAGCGACATGGATCTGCTGTTCCAGCATCAGGAGCGGCTGCTGCTGAAGGCGATCATGAACCCGGCGATGATCTCGACATGGGTGTTTGGTCTGCTGCTCGTGATGACGCCCGGCGTGGTCAGCTGGGCCATGATCTGGCCCTGGACGAAACTTGTCGGCATCCTTGGCATGACGTGGTTTCACATGTGGCTGGCTGCGCGGCGGCATGATTTTGCAGCCGGGCGCAACAGGCTGACAGGCCGCCAGTATCGCATGATGAACGAGCTGCCGACCCTTCTGATGTTGCTGATCGTGTTTTCGGTCATCGTGAAATTCTAGGGCATCGTTGACTTTTCGGGCGGCTGGCCTTAGCTGACGGTTGACGGGGCCGTCCGGCCTGCGGTTTTTCCCATTCAAATTGCCTGTATCCGTTCCCTGCGGATAATGAGGTCTGTCATGCAAGAATCCCTCACCCTCGCCTATCTCAAGGCGAAGAGCCCCGCAGAACTTCTGTCCATGGCAGAGGAACTGGATATCGAGAACGCGCCTTCCATGCGGAAGGGCGAGATGATGTTCCAGATTCTGAAGGAACGCGCCGAAGAGGGCTGGGAGATTTCGGGCGATGGCGTGCTCGAGGTGTTGCAGGACGGCTTTGGCTTCCTTCGCTCGCCCGAGGCGAACTATCTGCCCGGCCCCGACGACATCTACGTCTCGCCCGACATGATCCGTCAGTATTCGCTGCGCACCGGCGATACGATCGAGGGCGTGATCCAGGCCCCGCGCGAAAACGAGCGGTATTTCTGCATGACCGCGGTCACCAAGATCAACTTCGACGATCCCGAACGCGCGCGCCACAAGGTGCACTTTGACAACCTGACGCCGCTTTACCCCGACGAGCGGCTGAAGATGGAAATCGAGGACCCGACGATCAAGGATCGCTCGGCCCGGATCATCGACCTTGTCGCGCCGATCGGGAAGGGCCAGCGGGCGCTGATCGTGGCACCGCCGCGCACCGGCAAGACGGTGCTTTTGCAGAACATCGCGCATTCGATCGAGGTCAACCACCCGGAGTGCTACCTGATCGTTCTGCTGATCGACGAACGCCCCGAGGAAGTCACCGACATGCAGCGGAGCGTGAAGGGCGAGGTTGTCTCCTCGACCTTCGACGAACCGGCGACGCGGCACGTGGCTGTGGCGGAAATGGTGATCGAAAAGGCCAAGCGGCTGGTCGAACACAAGCGCGATGTAGTGATCCTGCTCGACTCGATCACGCGTCTGGGCCGGGCGTTCAACACCGTGGTGCCGTCGTCGGGCAAGGTGCTGACGGGCGGCGTGGATGCGAACGCCCTGCAACGGCCCAAGCGGTTCTTCGGCGCGGCGCGGAACATCGAAGAGGGCGGGTCGCTGACCATCATCGCCACCGCGCTGATCGACACCGGCAGCCGGATGGACGAAGTCATTTTTGAAGAGTTCAAGGGCACCGGCAACAGCGAAATCGTGCTGGATCGCAAGGTCGCCGACAAGCGCGTCTTCCCGGCGATGGACATCCTCAAGTCCGGCACGCGGAAGGAAGACCTGCTTGTCGAAAAGGCGGACTTGCAGAAGATGTATGTCCTGCGCCGCATCCTGAACCCGATGGGCACGACGGATGCGATCGAATTCCTGATCTCGAAGCTCAAGCAGACGAAGTCGAACGGGGAGTTCTTCGACTCCATGAACTCCTGATATCTGTTTAGTAACAACAGGTTAAACGATGGACACCATATATGCCCTGGCCAGCGGCCGGGGCAGGGCCGGTGTATCGGTCATCCGTCTGTCCGGCCCCCTTGCCTTTGCGACTGCCGAAACACTGGCCGGTCCGCTGCCCCGGGCACGGCAGGCCGGTCTGCGCCGACTGCGCGCGCGGGACGGCGAGGTTCTGGACGAGGCGCTGGTGCTTTGCTTCGAAAGCGGGGCAAGTTTCACGGGCGAAGACGTCGTTGAATTTCAGGTCCACGGCAGCCCTGCGGTCGTCCGGGCGGTTCTACGCTCTCTGGCCGAGTTTCCTGGCCTGCGGCTTGCGGATGCGGGGGAATTCACGCGGCGCGCACTGGAGGCGGGGCGTCTGGACCTGGCACAGGTCGAAGGGCTGGCCGATCTGATCGATGCCGAGACAGAGGCACAGCGACGGCAGGCTTTGCGCGTTCTGTCGGGCGCCATCGGCGCGCGTGCCGAGGGATGGCGGCGCGACCTGATCCGGGCTGCCGCGCTGATCGAAGCGACAATCGACTTCGCGGACGAAGACGTGCCGGTGGATGTCAGCCCGGAAGTGCTGACGCTGATCGACAGGGTCAACGCCGATCTCGCGGCCGAACTGCGCGGGGCGGCCGCATCAGAACGCATCCGGGACGGGTTCGAAGTGGCCATCGTCGGCCGGCCAAACGCAGGAAAATCCACGCTCCTCAATGCCTTGGCGGGTCGGGAAGCCGCCATCACATCGGAATTCGCGGGAACGACACGGGATGTCATCGAGGTGCAGATGGAACTGGCTGGCCTGCCGGTCACGGTTCTGGATACCGCCGGTCTGCGCGCTTCGGACGATCATGTGGAAAGCATCGGCATTGCGCGTGCCGTCGAACGTGCCGCCGGTGCGGACCTCCGGATCTTCCTCTGCGACGAAGACGGCCTTCCGGATGGCATAGCGCCAACGGGCGACGATCTGGTCGTCGAAGGAAAGGCGGATCGGCGCGTCACCTCTGGCCTTGCGGTCTCTGGCGTGACGGGGCAGGGGATCGACGGGTTGGTGGCGGAGATCTCGCTTCGGCTGTCGTCGCGGGTGACCGGGGCCGCCACGATCACGCGAGAACGCCACAGGTTGGCCATCGAACGTGCCGTTGGGGCTATGGAATCGGCGCGGCTTGCGGTATTGCAGGGGCCGGATCGGGCAGAGCTGGCGGCCGAGGATTTGCGCACGGCGGTCCGTGCGCTGGATGCGCTGGTTGGCCGGGTCGATGTCGAGGACCTGTTGGATGAAATCTTCTCGAGTTTCTGCATCGGGAAGTGAGGGGTGTTTCACGTGAAACATTTTGACGTCATCGTCGTTGGTGGTGGCCATGCGGGGGCAGAGGCCGCCCATGCGTCTGCGCGGATGGGCGCGGAAACCGCCCTTGTTTCCTTGCGGAAGACGGACCTGGGCGTGATGTCGTGCAACCCGGCCATCGGCGGTCTGGGCAAGGGCCATCTGGTGCGCGAGATCGACGCGATGGACGGCGTCATGGGCCGCGTTGCGGACAAGGCGGGTATCCAGTTCCGGCTGCTGAACCGGCGCAAGGGTCCCGCTGTGCAGGGGCCGCGCGCGCAGGCTGACCGCAAGCTCTATCGTGCGGCGATGCAGGAAGAGACCGCCGCCCGCCCCGGCCTTACGGTGATCGAGGCCGAAGTGACGGATCTGATCGTTGTCGCCAATGCCGTCACCGGCGTCGTTCTGGGCGACGGGAGCCGGATCGAGGCCGATGCCGTCATCCTGACGACGGGCACCTTTCTGCGCGGGCTGATCCATATCGGTGACGTCCGCCGTCCCGGTGGCCGCATGGGGGATCGACCTTCGGTTCCGCTGGCGGACCGGATGGCGGGGTTTGGTCTGCCGCTTGGCCGTCTGAAAACCGGAACGCCGCCGCGTCTCGATGGCAACACGATCAACTGGGACATTCTGGACAGCCAGCCGGGCGATGACGATCCGGTGGTGTTCTCTTTCCTGCACCGCGCGCCGTTCGTCCGGCAAGTCGCCTGCGGGATCACCCACACGAACGAGAAAACCCACGACATCATCCGCAGCAATCTTGGCCGGTCGGCCATGTATGGCGGGCATATCGAGGGCATCGGTCCGCGTTACTGCCCGTCGATCGAAGACAAGGTGGTGCGATTCGCCGACAAGACCGCGCATCAGGTATTCCTCGAGCCGGAGGGGCTGGACGACGATACGATCTACCCCAACGGCATCTCGACGTCGCTGCCCGAAGACGTGCAAGAGGACTATGTCCGGTCGATTGCCGGTCTGGAGCAGGTGCGCATCCTTCAGCCGGGCTATGCGATCGAATATGACTATGTCGATCCCCGCGCCCTGCGGCCGACGCTCGAGCTTCGCGATGTGCCGGGCCTGTTCCTTGCAGGCCAGATCAACGGCACCACCGGTTATGAAGAGGCCGCCGCGCAGGGTATGGTTGCCGGCTTCAACGCCGCGCTGAAAAGCCAGGGGCGGGAGCCCGTGCTGTTTGGCCGGTCGAACAGCTACATCGGTGTGATGATCGACGACCTGATCCATCGCGGGGTCACCGAACCTTACCGAATGTTTACCTCGCGCGCTGAATTCCGGCTGTCGCTTCGCGCGGACAACGCCGACCAGCGGCTGACCCCGCTCGCGCTGGAGCTTGGCTGTGTCGGAGAGACGCGCCGGGTGGCCTTCGAACAGAAGATGGAGGCGCTGGAGGCCGGCAAGGCCCTGCTGTCCTCTTTGGTTCTGTCGCCCAAGCAGCTTGCCGGACAGGGCCTGACGGTCAATCGTGACGGAAGCCGCCGCACCGGTTTCGAACTGTTGTCGCATGATGGCATCGGCGTCGCCGACCTTGCGCATTGGGTTCCGGAACTCCTTGAAATCCCTGGTGAAATTACCGCTCAGATCGAACGCGACGCGCTTTATTCCGTGTATCTGGATCGCCAGCAGGCCGACATCGAGGCGATGCGGCGGGATGAAGGCGAGGCGATCCCGGTGGGGTTCGATTACGCCGCGCTGTCGGGGCTTTCGAATGAGCTGAAGGCCAAGCTTCTTCGCATTCAGCCGCGCACGCTTGCCGAGGCGGGCCGGATCGAAGGAATGACGCCGGCGGCGCTGGTGCTGATCCTTGCGCGCCTCAAGCAGGCCGAGCGGAAGCGGTCGGCAGGCTGATGGATTTCGGTCCGGAGGAGTTCGCGGCCGCAGCCGATGTTTCACGTGAAACATTGGACAGGCTTGTCGCCTTTGCGTCAGAGCTTGAGCGGTGGAACGCAAAGATCAACCTGATCTCGCCCAAGACGCTGCCCGAACTTTGGCAGCGCCACATCCTTGATTCGGCGCAGGTCTTTGCCTACCGCAAGCCGCAAGACCGCAACTGGGTCGATCTTGGGGCTGGCGGCGGTTTTCCCGGGCTTGTCGTTGCCATTCTCGCGAAGGAATATGCTCCCGAGATGCGCGTCACGCTGATCGAAAGCGATCTGCGCAAATCCGCCTTTCTTTCCTCGGTGGCGCGCACCCTTGATCTGCCGGTCACGGTGATCTCGCAGCGGATCGAGGCCGCGCCGCCGCAGGGGGCGGATGTCGTGTCGGCCCGGGCGCTGGCTGCGCTGGATGTGCTGTTGCCGTTGGCGGCCCGGCACTTGGCGCCGGGTGGGCGGGCCTTGTTGCTCAAGGGTGCGTCGTATCAGGACGAACTTGCAAAGCTGGGCGGAGCGTGGTCCTTCGACCTTGCCGCGCATCCCAGCAAGAGCGGTTCGGACGGTGTCATTTTGGAAATCGGAGCCTTGACGCATGCGTGACCCGGTCAGATCCTCGTCGCCGAAGATCATCGCCATCGCGAACCAGAAGGGCGGCGTCGGAAAGACGACGACGGCCATCAACCTTGGCGCCGCCTTCGCCGAGCGTGGCCTGCGGGTCTTGCTGGTCGATCTCGATCCGCAAGGGAATGCCTCGACGGGCCTTGGGGTCGAGGCGTCTGCGCGGGGGCTGACGACCTATGATCTTCTGATCGAGGATGCGGCGCTGGAAGACGTGGTGATGAAGACGGCGGTGGATAACCTCTGGCTTTGCCCTGCGACAACGGACCTGTCTTCGGCCGATATCGAGCTGGTTTCCAACGAAAAACGCAGTTTTCTGCTGCACGATGCGCTGCGGCAGCCGTCCATTGACCGGTTTCGCTTCGATTTCATCCTGATCGACTGCCCGCCGTCGCTGAGCCTGCTCACGGTCAACGCGATGGTCGCGGCGCATTCGGTTCTTGTGCCTCTGCAAAGCGAGTTTTTCGCGCTGGAGGGCCTGTCCCAGCTCATGCTGACGATCCGCGAGGTGCGGCAGACCGCCAATCCCGATCTGCGCATCGAAGGCGTGGTGCTCACGATGTATGATGTGCGCAACAACCTGTCGCAAGAGGTAGAGGCCGACGCGCGCGACAACCTTGGCGATGTGGTGTTCCGCACCATCGTCCCCCGGAACGTCCGGGTGAGCGAGGCGCCGTCCTATGCCATGCCGGTCCTGTCCTACGATAGCGCCTCGCGCGGGAGCGAGGCATACCGTAACCTGGCCGAAGAAATCATACAGCGTCACGCCGCGGTCAACTGAGGAGGAAAACATGTCCGAAAAGAAGCAGGAACGCCGCGGACTTGGCCGAGGCCTGTCGGCCCTCATGGCGGATGTGGCGCCCGCGCCGGCAGGGGAGTCGTCGGGCCCGCGGCGTCCGGACATGATGATTCCGGTCGAGAAGATTCATCCGAACCCGAACCAGCCGCGCCGCGATTTTTCGCCCGAAGCCTTGCAGGATCTGTCCGAATCGATCCGCACAAAGGGCATCATCCAGCCCCTGATCGTTCGGGAAGACCCCGAAAAATCAGGGACTTACCAGATCGTTGCGGGCGAACGGCGCTGGCGTGCCGCGCAGATGGCTCAGGTGCATGACATCCCGGTTCTGATCCGGAATTACGACGACACCGAGGTTCTGGAAGTTGCGATCATCGAGAATATCCAGCGCGCCGACCTTAACCCGGTGGAAGAGGCGAGCGCTTACCGGCAGCTGATGGAGCGCTTTGGCCATACGCAGGAAAAGCTGGCGACCGCGCTTGGCAAAAGCCGCAGCCACATCGCGAACCTGATGCGGCTCTTGCAACTGCCGTCGGAAATCCTCGACTACCTGCGCGAAGGGCTACTGTCCGCCGGCCATGCCCGCGCGCTGATCACCGCGCCCAATCCCGTCCAGCTGGCCCGCAAGGTGATCGCCGAGGGCCTGTCGGTGCGGGATACCGAAGCTCTGGTGAAGAAGGGTGACGAACCTCCGAAGGCGCGGACGCAGCAGGCGCGGCCCGTGGCCGACAAGGACGCCGACACGCTGGCGCTTGAACAGGATCTGTCCGCCAATCTCGGGATGCCGGTGAAGATCGAGGTGGGCGCGGGCGGTCAAAGCGGCCGGTTGGTGATCTCTTATAACGATCTCGAGGCGCTGGACGAGCTTTGCCGGGTGCTGACCTCGACGTCGTTGCGCCCGTCGATGTGAAGTTCAGGCGAGGATCTCGCGCAGGATCGCGTTCAACACCATGCGCCCCGTGGCGGTGACCGTGATGCGGTCATCGCTGTGGACCATCAGGCCTTCGCCAATCAACATATTGATCTTGTTGGCATTTTCTGTTCCGCCAAGGTTGCGGAACCGGGCCAGGTCGCTGCCTTCGGACAGCCGCAGGCTCATCATCAGGTATTCCGCCGCCTGATCTTCGGCCGTTAAAGCCTCCCACGGATTGTCACCCGTGCCGTGCTGGTCCACGCGATCCAGCCACGCCCCGGGCGCCTTCGGCGTGTCGATGGCCCATCGTTGCCCGCCCAGCGTCAGGCGCCCATGCGCGCCCGGGCCGATCCCGGCATAATCGCCATAACGCCAATAAATGAGGTTATGGCGCGACTCCGCCCCCAAAACCGCATGATTAGAGACTTCGTAGGCCGAAAGCCCGCGTGCGGCACAAAGCTCCTGCGTGGCGGCATACATGTCGGCGGAACGATCGTCATCCGGCAGGCCGGGAAGCTTGCCTGCGGCCGCCCGCGCGCCGAAGACCGTGCCGTCCTCGATCGTGAGCTGGTAAAGCGACAGGTGATCGGCGGCCATCGACAGCGCCTCGGACAGTTCTGCGCGCCAATCGGCAAGCGTCTGGTGCTGGCGGGCGTAGATCAGGTCGAAACTGACGCGGTCGAAGGTTTGCCTGGCAATATCGAAGGCCGCGCGCGCCTCGGAAACGCTGTGCATGCGCCCGAGCCGACGCAGATCGTCGTCATTCAACGCCTGAATGCCCATCGACACGCGATTGACGCCGGCATCGCGATACCCCGCGAAGCGCCCGGCCTCGACCGAACCGGGGTTGGCCTCAAGCGTGATCTCGATATCGTTGGCCGGCGTCCAAGTCTCACGCACCGCGTCAAGAACCGCGGCGACAAGCTCCGGGTCCATGAGGCTGGGCGTGCCGCCTCCGAAAAAGACCGAATTCAGGACCCTGCCTTCGGTCAGCGCGCCCATTCGCCTGATCTCTGACAGGTAGGCCCGCTGCCACCGCGACTGGTCTATCGTCGCGGCGACATGGCTGTTGAAGTCGCAATAGGGGCATTTCGACGCGCAGAAGGGCCAGTGGATGTAAAGCCCGAAGCCGCCGTGGCGCCAGTCGTCCATGTCAGCCTTTGAAGGCCGTCACTTCGACCTCGATCTTCATTTCGGGGCGGATCAGACCCGCAACGACCATCGTGGCGGCAGGACGAATCTCGCCCAAGGCATCGCCCAGGGCCGGCAGAATGGCATCCACCAGCGCCGCATCGGTGATCGTGTATTGCACGCGCACGATATCGGACATGGAAAAGCCTGCGCCTTCCAGCACGCCGGCGATGGTCTTGAAGCAGTTGCGCGCCTGGGCTTGCGCATCTTCCGGCATCGTCATCGTGCTGTAGTCATAGCCCGTCGTGCCAGAGACAAAGCACCAGTCCCCCTGAACCACCGCACGGGAATAGCCCATGGTCTTTTCGAAATCCGAACCGGATGAGATGAGGCGGCGGGTCATTTGAACGCTCCTTCGACCAGCTTCTTGAAGGCAATGGCACGGTGGCTGATCTTGCTTTTCTGGACGGGGTCCATCTCGCCGAAGGTCTGGTTGTAGCCGTCCGGGCGGAAGATCGGGTCGAAGCCGTGGCCCAGTTCGCCGCGCATCGGCCAGACGATCTGGCCCGTCACCTCGCCGGTGAACAGTTCCACATGTTCGTCCGGCCAGGCCAGCGCCAGCGCGCAGCAAAACCGCGCCCGGCGGGGAAACGGCGCCTTGGTGGCTTCAAGCCGTTCCCAGACCTTGGTCATCGCCATGGTAAAGTCGCGGCTGCCGTCGGGCAGCGTCGCCCAGTCGGCGGTATGCACGCCCGGGGCGTTGCGCAGGGCTTCGACCTCAAGCCCCGAGTCGTCCGACAGCGAAGGAAGACCCGTCGCCTTGGCCGCGGCCAGCGCCTTGATCGTGGCATTGCCGGAAAAGGTATTCTCGGTCTCTTCGGGCACAGGCAGGCCCAGTTCCTTCACCGAAATCACCGCAAGCGGGAAGGGGGCAAGGAGAAGCCGGATCTCTTCAAGCTTGCCCGCGTTGTGCGAGGCCAGCACGAGCTTTTCACCGTCGAAATGTCGCATCAAAGAACTGCCTTCTGCGCTTCCACCAGCCGAGATATGCCGCTTTCGGCAAGGTCAAGCAAAGTCGACATCTCGCCGCGGGAGAATGTCGCGCCCTCTGCGGACATCTGAACCTCGATCAGGTTGCCGCGGCCGGTCAGGACGAAGTTGCCGTCGGTCCCGGCCTCGCTGTCTTCGAGGTAGTCGAGATCAAGCACCGCCTGACCGCCATAGATGCCGCAGGACACCGCCGCGACGTGATCCACGATCGGGTCGGTGGAGATGATGCCCGAAGACAGAAGCTTGTTCACCGCCAGCCGCAACGCGACCCAGCCCCCGGTGATCGAGGCGCAGCGGGTGCCACCATCGGCCTGAAGCACGTCGCAATCGACGGTGATCTGGCGTTCGCCAAGCGCCACGCGGTCAACACCGGCACGCAGGGAGCGACCGATAAGCCTTTGTATTTCTTGCGTTCTTCCGGACTGCTTGCCAGATGCCGCCTCGCGCCGGTTACGGGTGTTCGTGGCGCGCGGCAGCATGCCGTATTCCGCCGTGACCCAGCCCAGCCCGGTATTCTTCAGGAACGGCGGGGCGCGATCCTCGATCGTCGCCGTGCACAGCACATGCGTGTCGCCGACCTTGATCAGGCACGAGCCTTCCGCATGCTTCGTGATGCCCGTCTCGATTGAAATCGGGCGCATTTCGCTTATCTGTCTGCCGGATGGCCGCATGAAGGGCTCCCCTCGATCCACGCTGTCAGATACCCGGGCGCCGGCGGGGGATGCAACCCCGATTGACGGCCCGGTCCTGCGCACCCTAATGAAAATGGGCAAAGCCGACGGAATGCGATGAACGACGGATCGAAGATTCTGGCCGAGATGAACGAGCGCTCGCGCGAGGTTTTCCGGCGCGTGGTCGAGGCTTACCTTGCATCCGGCGATCCGGTGGGGTCGCGCACGCTGACCCGGACGATGAACGAAAAGGTCAGCGCCGCGACCATTCGCAACGTGATGCAGGATCTCGAATATCTGGGCCTGCTGGACAGCCCACATATCTCGGCGGGCCGTATCCCGACTCAGGTCGGGTTGCGGATGTTCGTCGATGGGCTCCTCGAGGTCGGCACGGTCGGCGAATCCGACCGCCAGCAGATCGACGCCACGCTGGGGGCGGAAACCGATGTGGGGACGCTCTTTGAGCGCGTCGGCACGGCGCTGTCGGGTCTGACGCATGGCGCAAGCCTCGTTCTGGTGCCCAAGCGCGAAGCGCCGATCCGGCACATCGAATTCGTGAGCCTTGGCCACGACCGGGCGCTGGTGGTGCTGGTCTATGCCGACGGGCATGTCGAGAACCGCATTTTCGTGCCACCTCCGGGGCAGACACCCTCGTCGATGCGCGAGGCCGCGAATTTCGTGAACGCCTTGGCCGAAGGGCGCACGCTGGCCGAGTTGCGGCAGGTCATGCGGGCCGAGATCGCCCTGCGCCGGCAGGAACTCGACTCGCTGGCCGCAGAACTGGTGGAAAGCGGCCTGGCGACCTGGAACAGCGAGGGAGAGGCGCCCGAGCGGCTGATCGTGCGCGGCCGCGCCAATCTTCTGGACGACGCGAACGAGGCCGACCTCGAGCGGATTCGCATCCTGTTCGACGATCTTGAACGCAAGCGCGACATCGCCAAGTTCCTGCAACTGACCGAGGACGGCGAGGGTGTGCGCATTTTTATCGGGTCAGAGAACAAACTCTTTTCACTTTCGGGTTCCTCTCTGGTCGTCTCTCCTTATATGAACGCTGATCGTAAGATCGTGGGTGCAGTCGGCGTGATCGGGCCGACGCGGCTGAACTATGGCCGCATTGTTCCGATCGTGGATTACACCGCGCAGCTGGTGGGTCGGTTGCTGTCCGACCCTGGCAAGGGATGAAGAATGGCTGAAGAAGCGAAGATCGAAGAAGACCTGAACGCGGGCGCGACCGACAGCCCGGCCGATGCGGCCGAGCTGGAACAGGCGCTGGCCGAACGCGATGAAATGCGCGACCGGCTGATGCGTGCGCTGGCGGACATGGAGAATTCCCGCAAGCGGGCGGAACGGGACCGGCGCGAAGCCGAACAATACGGTGGGTCGAAACTGGCCCGCGACATGCTGCCCGTCTATGACAGCCTGCGTCGCGCGCTGGATCACGCGACCGACGAGCAGAAAGCCGTCTCTGGCCCGCTGCTGGAGGGCGTGGAGCTGACGATGCGCGAACTGCTGAACGTGTTTGCCAAGCACGGCATCAAGCAGATCGCGCCGCAGGCCGGCGACGCTTTCGACCCGAACCAGCATCAGGCGATGTTCGAGGCGCCCGTGCCGGGCACGAAGAACGGAACCATCATCGAGGTGATGGCGCAGGGCTTCATGCTGCATGACCGCCTGCTGCGCCCGGCGCAGGTCGGCGTGTCGTCGAATACGGGCGGCTGAGGTCGCGCGGGGGCGCTGCCCCCGCACCCCCGGGATTTTGGCCAAGGCGAAAGGGGCGCGTTCAGCCCCCTTTGATCATCGACCGCAGATCGTAGATCAGCCGCAGCGCCTCGAGCGGGGTCAGCTCATCCGGCTGGATCTCTGCCACCTTCCGCTCCAACTCTGACGGCTTGTCGCGTCGCGGCGGCTCGGGCGGAGGCGCCGAGGCGGCGAACAATGGCAGATCATCGATCAGCGCCTGCCGTTTCGTGCCGCCCTCGCGTTCGCCCTTTTCCAGCGCCTCGAGGACCACGCGGGCGCGGTTGACCACGGCATCCGGCAAGCCGGCAAGGCGGGCCACCTGCACACCGTAGGACCGATCCGCCGCACCCTTGCGGACCTCGTGCAGGAAGATCACGTCGCCCTGCCATTCGCGCACGGTCACGGTGGCGTTTTCCACCCCGTGCAGCCGCCCGGCGAGCGTCGTCATCTCGTGGTAATGCGTGGCAAACAGCGCGCGGCAGCGGTTCACGTCGTGCAGATGCTCAAGCGTCGCCCAAGCGATCGACAGGCCGTCATAGGTCGCAGTCCCCCGGCCGATCTCGTCGAGGATAACCAGCGCGCGGTCATCGGCCTGGTTCAGGATCGCCGCCGTCTCGACCATCTCGACCATGAAGGTGGACCGCCCCCGCGCCAGATCGTCCGAGGCGCCGACACGGCTGAAGATCTGGCTGACAAGTCCGATCCGGGCCGAC